>NZ_CP034767.1:2222500-2540000 GCF_004005995.1 Devosia sp. 1566 | reverse complement strand
TAGGACATCGCAGGATGGCGCTGCCAATGGAGCACGAGGCTCTTGAGCAGATCCGGACGCCGCAGGAAGGGGCTGTCCTCGGGCGTAGCGCCGCCCACAACAACGTGGTTGCCGCCGCCGGTGCCGGTGTGGCGACCGTCGATCATGAACTTGTCTGCGCCCAGGCGGGAATGGCGGGCTTCCTCGTACACGGCAGTCGTGGTGGCGACGCACTCATCCCAGTTATTGGCGGGATGGATGTTGACCTCGATCACGCCGGGATCGGGGGCAACGCGGATGACGTTGAGACGCGGGTCGGTTGGTGGCCCGTAGCCCTCGAGGTGCACGGGTTGGCCGACTTCGCGGGCTGCGGCTTCAGTGGCGGCAACGAGTTCCAGATAGTCCTCGAGGGTTTCCACCGGCGGCAGGAAGACGCAAAGCCTGTTGTCGCGGATTTCGGCGGTGACTGCAGTGCGCACCTCCCCCTTGATTTCGCTGATCACCTGCTCGGTGCGATCCTGCTGCTCGCCGGCGGCGGTGAACTCGGCGGCCGTTTGGGCGCGCGGATCGGCGGAAAGGCCGGGATGGGCGGCGTGGGGCAGGATAGCGTGGGCTGGCGGCAGTGGCCCACGGGGGGCGCCGGGGTCCTGCGCCACCACATGGGGATAATCGGCTGGCTTGAGATGGGGCAGCGAAGACAAGGGCAGGCGATAGCCAGCGGGGCTGTCCCCTGGAGCCAGGAACAGCTTGCCGCGCCGCGTCTGCCATTTCTCGGTCAGCCAGGGGCTGGAAGCCTGTGCATTCCAGCGCTGCACCGGCAGCACATAGCCCGTGGGATTGGTCAGGCCGCGCTCGAACACGGTGGCAATGCGGGAGCGCGCTTCGGGGTCCGCGAGCTCGGAATTGGCCGGGTCGACATTGGGCGGCAGATTGGCTTCCTTGAGCAGCCATTCGCCGGGGTCCTCGTAAGCCGGCGCAATGGTATCCCCGGATAGCCCCAGATGGCGGGCGAAGGCCGCAAGGAAGGCTTCGGCGTCGCCCAGCTTGGCGGTGGTGGCCACTCCCTCGCGAGCGATTAGGTTCTCATCCTTCCAGACCGGCTGGCCGTCGGTGCGCCAGTAAAGCGAGAAGGTCCAGCGGGGCAGGGTCTCGCCGGGATACCATTTGCCCTGACCATAATGCAGCAGGCCCGTTGGGGCGAAGCGCTGGCGCAGGCGCCGGATCAGGTCATCGGCCAGGGCGCGCTTAGTCGGCCCAACCGCTCCCGTGTTCCATTCCTCGGCCTCGAAGTCGTCAATCGAGACAAAGGTGGGCTCGCCACCCATGGTGAGGCGGACGTCATTTGCCGCCAGAACGGCGTCGACTTGATGGCCCAGCGCATTGAGCTCGTCCCAAGCGGCATCCGAGAACGGCTTGGTGACGCGGGGATGCTCGGCGACGCGGTCAACGCGCATGTCAAAAGCAAAGTCGACCTCGGCATAAGAGGCAAGACCTGAAATAGGGGCGGCGTTGCGGTAGTGCGGCGTGGCCGCCAGGGGGACGTGACTTTCGCCCGTGAGCAGGCCCGAAGTGGGGTCAAGACCGACCCAGCCCGCACCGGGCAAATAGACCTCGCACCAAGCATGCAGATCGGTGAAGTCGCGGTCCGTACCGGCAGGGCCATCAAGGGACACGAGATCGGGCTTGAGCTGGATCAGGTAGCCCGAAACGAAACGGGCAGCAAAGCCCAAATGGCGCAGGATGTTGACCAGGAGCCAGCTGGAATCGCGGCAAGAGCCGCGGGCATTGCCCAGCGTTTCCTCAGGACTCCAGACGCCGGGCTCCATGCGCACGATGTAAGCGACGTGTTGCTGGAGGCGGGCGTTTAGCCCGGTGACGAAGGTCACCGTATTGGTGGGCGATCGATCGATGCCGGCGAGGAACTGTTCAACCAGCGGGCCGACAGGTTCGGCCTTCATGTAGATGGCGAGGTCGTCGCTGATGTCTTCGGGATACAGGAAGGGCCAGGTTTCGGCGCGCTCTTCCACGAAGAAGTCGAACGGATTGTAGACCGTCATGTCGGCCACAAGATCCACCTCAATCTTGAGCTCAGTTACGGGTTCGGGGAAGACGAAGCGGGCGAGGAAGTTGCCGTAGGGGTCCTGTTGCACATTGACGAAGTGGTTCGCGGGCGACACCTTGAGTGCGTGGCTGAGCACCTTGGTCTTGGAATGCGGCGCTGGCTGGAGCCGGATGATCTGGGGCTGCAAATAAACTGGGCGGTCATATTTGTAGTGCGTGAGGTGATAGACGGCAGCTTTGATCGACATGCGGTTGCGTCGCTCGCTTGGGTGAAATCCGGTTCGCCTGGCGGCAGCCTAGTCCCCTTTGACCGCAGCCGCCAGCACTGCCGATAACGCGGTTGGGAGACGCAAGCTCCTCTTTACAAACGTGGAGTTTGTGGCAGGGCCATTGTCAGAGCCGCACGCATGTCGCGCTCGGTGTCCTTGAGGTGCAGGCGCATGGCCTCCCCCGCGGCGCGGCCATTGCCTGACTTGATGCATTCAAAGATACGCTCATGGTCGGCAATGGTGTTCCAAACGGTGTGGCCGCGCCGTTGATGGCCGCGCTGGCTGACGGTGAAGCCTTCGCGCAATGCCGGGGCCATGCCCTCGAACAGATAGCCGAGCACGCGATTGCCGCTGGCCAGCGCAACGGCTTCGTGGAAGGCCAGGTCATGGTCGTTGAAGCAGACCTCGTGGGTCTCCGCTGCGGTTTCCGACTCCCCCGCCGCGTCGCGCATTCCTTGCAGGGCGTGCTCGATGGCCGCGGCGCCGGCCCGGGAAGCGCGCTTGGCCGCCAGGGTTGCTGATTGCACCTCAAGGGACATGCGCACTTCCATGAGGTCAAACAGGCCCTTGGGATCGTAGCGCAACACCGAGGTGAGGAAATCGGTGAAGGCGGCGCCGTCCGGCTCGCGCACAACGGCGCGGCGGCCCTTGGCGATCTCGAGCAGACCCCGGCCTTCGAGCAGCTTGACTGACTCGCGAATGGTCAAGCGGCTCACCTGGTAGCGCAATGCGAGTTCGGCTTCGCTGGGCAGGCTTGTGCCCGGGATCATCTCGGTCAGGATCTGGCGTGCGAGGTGATCGGCCACGACACTGGCGGCGCTGCCCCCCTCAGGGGAGGTCCCATCCGTTGCGATGCTCAACTTTCCTCCTGCCTATCTGATAGGTCAACATAGATTGCATTGCTTCGAATGCTTTTTGGCCTCGGCGCACTGGCGGGCGGGCGGACGGTATCGTCAAGCAAGAGCGGCCGCAACCGGGAGGCTTGTTGAACTTTGGCAGGGTAGGGGGAGCGCGCGGGAAGCAAAGTCGCTTTACAGTCTTATCTGATTAAACTAGCTTCCGCGACGTGGGCTTGGGAGGGCCGCGGCTGCAACAGCGGCTGCCGGGAGAGGAATCAATGCAACGCAAATTGCTGCTGCGCCGGGGCGCCGCCGATGCCTGGTTCGCTCCGGTTCGGCATGCCTTGAGCAGCCCGCATCCATGGGGCGCCGCCCGCCCCCAAGCACCAATGCTTATTCTTGCATACTGAAGATCATAGGGAGTCGAGACGTGAAGCTTGCCAAATCTCTTGCAACCTTGTTGACGGTCAGCGCCGTGGCGCTGGTCAGTTCGGCAGCGGTTTTTGCCCAGGACAAGGGTGCCATCGGTATCGCCATGCCAACCCAGTCGTCCTTGCGCTGGATCTCGGACGGCAATGAACTCAAGGCCGCGCTCGAGGCCAAGGGCTATACCGTCAATCTGCAATATGCCGAAGACGACATCCCCAACCAGCTCGCCCAAGTCGAGAACATGGTGACCACCGGGGTCGAGGCGCTGGTTGTCGCGTCGATCGACGGCACGACGCTGTCGAGCGTGCTGCAGCAGGCGGCCGACTCGGGCATCCCGGTCGTTGCCTATGACCGGTTAATCCGCGACACGGGCAATGTGGATTACTACACCACTTTCGACAACTTCCAGGTTGGCGTGCTGCAGGCCAATTCGATCCTCAAGGGTCTCGGCTATCCCGAGAATCCTGGCCCGTTCAATATCGAGCTGTTTGGCGGCTCGCCCGACGACAACAATGCCTTCTTCTTCTATGACGGCGCGATGAGCGTGTTCCAGCCGCTGATCGACAAGGGTGACCTGGTGGTCAAGTCCGGCCAGCAGGGCATGGAAACCGTTGGCACGTTGCGCTGGGACGGTGCGGTGGCGCAGGCTCGCATGGATAATCTGCTGTCGAGCACCTATTCGGATGGCTCGCGCGTCGACGCCGTCCTTTCGCCCTATGATGGCTTGTCGCGCGGCATCATCTCCTCGCTGCGCGGCGTGGGCTATGGCTCGGCCGATCAGCCATGGCCGATCATTTCGGGCCAGGACGCCGAGGCTCCCTCGGTCAAGGCGATCATTGCCGGCGAGCAGTATTCTACTGTCTACAAGGACACCCGTGAGCTGGCGCGCGTGACTGCGGACCTGGTGGAAACCGTGCTGACTGGCGGCACGCCCGAAGGTCTCGACACCACGACCTATGAAAATGGCGTCAAGGTCGTGCCCTCGATCCTGCTCACCCCCTATGAAGTCGACAAGTCCAACTACCAGGAACTGGTGGTGGATTCCGGCTACCTCAAGGCTGAAGATCTCCAGTAACGGCCGGGCTTTTCGTTCTCGCCCGGACGAGGAATGACTGCGCTGGCGGAGCAATCCGCCGGCGTTCTTGCAAAAGTTCTTTGCTCCACAGGGATGCGATACATGACATTTTTGAAGACCTTCGCCAGTGTTCTGGCGGTGAGCGCCGTGGCAATGACGGCCTCGAGCGCGGCCTTGGCCCAGGACAAGGGCACGATCGGCATTTCGATGCCCGAGCAGACCACGCTGCGCTGGATTTCCGATGGCGCCGAGCTCAAGGCCGCGCTTGAGGAAAAGGGCTATACGGTCGACCTGCAATATGCCGGCGACGATATTCCCAACCAGCTCGCCCAGATCGAAAACATGCTCACCACGGGTGTTGATGCCCTGGTGATCGCCGCGCTCGATGGCACGACGCTGTCGGCCGTGCTGCAGCAGGCGGGCGAGTCCGAAGTGGAAGTGTTCGCCTATGACCGCCTGATCCGCGACACCGGGAATGTGGATTACTACACCACTTTCGACAACTTCCAGGTGGGCGTGCTGCAGGCCAATTCGATCCTCAAGGGCCTCGGCTATCCCGGGAAGCCCGGCCCGTTCAATATCGAGCTGTTCGGCGGCTCGCCCGACGACAACAATGCTTTCTTCTTCTACGACGGCGCGATGAGCGTGTTCCAGCCGCTGATCGACAAGGGGGACCTCGTCGTCAAGTCCGGGCAGACCGGCATGCAGACGGTTGGTACCCTGCGCTGGGATGGTGCCACCGCCCAGTCTCGCATGGATAACTTGCTGTCCAGCGCTTATTCGGACGGCACCCGCGTCGATGCCGTGCTGGCACCCAATGACGGGCTGGCTCGCGGCATCATCTCGTCGCTGCGCGGCGTTGGTTATGGTTCGTCCGACCTCGCCTGGCCGATCATTTCGGGCCAGGACGCCGAGGCTCCGTCGGTCAAGGCGATCGTTGCGGGCGAGCAGTACTCGACCGTTTACAAGGACACCCGTGAATTGGCCCGCGTTACCGCGGACCTCGTGGAAACGGTTGTTTCGGGCGACACGCCTGAAGGCCTCGACACCACCACTTACGACAATGGTGTCAAGGTCGT
Organism: Devosia sp. 1566; assembly: GCF_004005995.1. NCBI lineage: Bacteria > Pseudomonadati > Pseudomonadota > Alphaproteobacteria > Hyphomicrobiales > Devosiaceae > Devosia > Devosia sp. 1566. The sequence continues at coordinate 2,534,269 of NZ_CP034767.1, read as the reverse complement.
GCCCTCGATCCTGCTGACGCCATATGAAGTGGACAAGACCAACTACCAGGAACTGCTGATCGACTCGGGCTATATCAAGGCCGAAGACGTCCAGTAATCCTGCAAACCAAGGACTGGGCCCCGCATTTGTTTGCGGGGCCTTCCCGTCACAAAGGCGTTGCTTGCCGGACCCGGTAGAACCAAGCTAAGCGCCGCGCTACGGAGCGTTAGAGACAAGACGATGACCAAGACCATTCTGGAAATGCGCGGCATCACCAAGACCTTTCCGGGGGTCAAGGCGCTGCAGGATGTGAACCTGGATGTGCGCGAAGCCGAGATCCACGCCATTGTGGGGGAAAACGGCGCGGGCAAATCCACCCTGATGAAGGTGCTGAGCGGGGTTTATCCTGCCGGCAGCTACGAAGGGGAGATCATTTATCAAGACAAACCGGTTGCCTTCAAAACCATCCGCGACAGCGAACATGTGGGTATTGTCATCATCCATCAGGAGCTGGCGCTGGTGCCGTTGCTCTCGATTGCCGAAAACATCTTTCTGGGCAATGAGCAGGCAAAAGCGGGGGTGATCGACTGGGATGAGACGCGCAATGGCGCGCGCAAGCTGTTGTCCATGGTCGGGCTCAAGGAAGATCCCGATACGTTGGTCACCCATATCGGGGTGGGCAAGCAGCAGCTGGTGGAAATTGCCAAGGCGCTGTCCAAAGAAGTCAAACTGCTGATCCTTGATGAACCCACGGCGAGCCTGTCCGAGAAGGACAGCGCGGCACTGCTTGATCTTCTACTGGAGTTCAAGGCGCAGGGGATTACTTCGATCATCATCTCGCACAAGCTCAACGAGATCGCCCGTGTCGCCGACCGGGTCACGGTGATCCGGGATGGGCGCACCATCGAGACGATGGACCGCGCCGATATGTCGGAAGACCGGATCATCGCGTCCATGGTGGGCCGCTCGCTCGAGGATCGTTATCCCAAGCGCGAACCGAAGATCGGTGAGGTGCTGCTCGAGGTCAAGAATTGGTCGGTTTACCACCCGCTCCACAGCGAGCGGCAGGTGATCAAGGGGGTCAACCTCAATGTGCGCAAGGGCGAAGTGGTGGGCATTGCCGGGCTGATGGGGGCCGGGCGGACCGAATTCGCCATGAGCCTTTTTGGCAAGACCTATGGGCGCAACATTTCGGGCGAAGTGTTCATGCATGGCAAGAAGGTGGATACCTCCACCGTCCGCCGGGCAGTGGATGCCGGGATTGCCTATGCCACCGAGGATCGCAAGACCTATGGGCTGAACCTAATCGACCACATCAAGCACAATACGACGCTGGCCAATTTGCCGGGCATCTCGCATGGCGGGGTGATCGACGACATGGCCGAGATGAAGGTCGCCAACGATTATCGCAAGATGACCAATATCCGCTCCTCGAGCGTGTATCAGATCGTGGGCAATCTTTCAGGCGGCAACCAGCAGAAGGTCGTGCTCAGCAAGTGGCTGTTCGCCAACCCTGACCTGCTGATCCTCGACGAGCCCACCCGCGGCATCGATGTTGGCGCCAAGTATGAAATCTACACGATCATCAACAAGCTGGCTGACGAGGGGAAGGGCATTCTGGTCATCTCCTCGGAAATGCCCGAGCTGCTGGGGATCTGTGACCGCATCTATGTGATGAATGAAGGCCGCATCGTTGGCGAGCTCGCCGGGAGCGAGGCAAGCCAGGAACGAATCATGCGCTCTATCGTGCGTGCAGAAGGAAAAATCGCATGACCACCGAAACCGTACCGCAGGTACCGAGCACCACTTCTTCGGCGCGCTCCGTACTCCAGGCCAATCTTCGCGACTACGGGCTGGTCGTCGCGTTGCTGGCCATCATGGTGTTCTTCCAGATCACCACCAATGGCACGATGTTCCGGCCATTGAACCTGACCAATGTGATCCTGCAGAACTCCTATATCGTGATCATGTCGCTGGGCATGCTGCTGGTGATCGTCGCTGGCCATATCGATCTGTCGGTGGGCTCGGTCTCAGGCTTTGTCGGCGGTCTCGCCGCGATCATGATGGTGCGCTGGGGCATTCCGCCACTCGCCACCATGGTGCTGTGCCTGGCGGTTGGTGCTGCCATCGGCGCCGCACAGGGCTATTGGATCGCTTATCTCAAGATCCCGTCCTTTATCGTGACGCTGGCGGGCATGCTGGTGTTCAAGGGCCTGGTGCTGGCGCTGCTGGGCGGGGCTTCGGTGGGCCCGTTCCCGGTGGAATTCCAGCTGCTGAGCGCCGGTTTTGTGCCCGATATCATCGGTCCCATCACCATTCCGCAGGGCGATGGCCCGCCGCTGGTGCTGCACACCACGACGCTGGTGATCGGCATCCTCGTGACGCTGGCCTATGTGTTCACCAGCCTGCGCAGCCGCAAGCGCCGGCAGGAGCATGGCTATGAAGCCGAGCCTTTTGCCGTATTCGCGGTCAAGACCGCGGTGCTGGGTGCGCTGATCCTGTTCTTCTCATACCTGCTGGCGTCCTATCGCGGCCTGCCCAATGTGCTGATCGTAATGTCGATCCTGATCGCGATCTTTGTGTTCGTGACCAAGCGCACGACGCTGGGCCGGCGCATCTATGCGCTGGGCGGCAACAGCAAGGCGGCGCAGCTTTCGGGCATCAAGACCGAGCGGCTGACCTTTTATGTGTTCGTGATCATGGGCATGCTGGCGGCTCTTGCCGGGCTGATCTTTGCGGCGCGCCTCAATACCGCGACCCCCAAGGCAGGGCAGGGCTTCGAGCTCGACGTGATCGCGGCCGTGTTCATCGGCGGTGCCTCGGCCCTGGGTGGCGTGGGGCAGGTGGCAGGGGCCGTGATCGGCGCCTTCATTATGGGCGTGATGAACAATGGCATGTCGATCATGGGCGTCAATATCGACTGGCAGCAGGTGATCAAGGGCCTGGTGCTGTTGGGCGCCGTGGTGTTCGACGTTTACAACAAGAACAAAGCTTAAGCGCCTGTTCGCAGATTCAAATCTGGCCGCCGGAGCAATCCGGCGGCCTTTTGTTTACAAGGGCGGGGATGTGCCAAATCTCCGCTCGACCAAGGGCCAGCGGCTGCGACATGGGGCAAGGATCGCCTCGGTGCCGGTCGTCCGGCAAAAGGTATAGGTGAAGCAAGCCTTGCCCCATGCTATCCCGGAGACTCTATGGAAAGGACCGTCCTCGGCTTAAGCCCGTGCCGAAAGACAAACCCGGGGGCTCAAATCGGGTCACAGATCATCCTTTAAACCACAGGACATGGAGCGACCCCCATGCCATCCGGCCTCCCCATGCCGACCGTTCGTCGCGACCGCGCAGTTGCGCATGAAGATGGGGCAACAATAACCGAGCTTTTGGCACCGGGGATAAGTTGGTCGGCCGCCACGGGGCGACCGACCGGTCCGGTGCCGGCTTACTCTGCCGGGACCGATGCGGCCGGGGCGTTGGCGGCGTCGAGTTCGCGCTCGAGGCGCGCTTCCTGTTCGGCCTTGGGCTTGCTGAAGCGGGCGAGCAGCAAATAGGCCACCGGCGTCAGGTAGAGCGTCGAGATGGCGGCGAAGCTGAGGCCGCCCACCATCACCCAGCCAAGCGCCGTCCGCGCTTCGGCGCCCGCGCCGCTGGCCAGCACCAATGGCAGGCCGCCGATGATGGTGGCGATCATGGTCATCATCACCGGGCGCAGCCGAATATTGGAGGCTTCCTCGATCGCTTCGCCCACCGAGCGGCCTTCGTCGCGCAACTGATTGGCAAATTCAACAATCAGAATGCCGTTCTTGGCCATGATGCCGACCACGAGGACGAGCCCGATCTGGCTGAAGATGTTGAGGCTGCCTCCCGTGACCAGCAGCGCATAAAGCGCCGCCGCAACGCCGAAGGGCACGGTGGTCATCACGATGATGGCGCTCCACAAGCTTTCGAACTGCGCCGCCAGCACCAGAAGGATGATGACAAGCGCAAAGCCGAAAGTGAGGAACAGGCCGTTATTGGCTTCACCCAGCGTCTTGGCTTCAGCCAGCGGCAGAATGGCGGTGCCCTCGGGCATGATCGGGCGAGCAATTTCAAGCAGCCGGGTGTAGGCGTCGCCGAGCGCCAGGCCGCCATCTTCAAGGCTGGCGGTGACCGTCACGGCGCGCCGCTGCTGCTCGCGCCGCAAGGTCGGCGGCACGGCAGACTCGGTGATGGTGGCGATGGTCGACATGGGCACATAGCGGCCCTGGCCGGTCTTGACGAAGAGGGTTTCGAGGTCGCGCGGGTCATTGACCGGATTGCTGGTGGAGAGCATCCGCACGGTGTAGCTGGTGTCCTCAATGAAGACTGTGCCCACATCGGTGCCGTCGATCATGGCCTGCATGGTGGTGGCAAGGCCGTTGATATCGATGCCGAGCGCGTCAGCCCGTTCACGGTTGACCGACAAGGTGAGCTGGGGCTGGGTCGTATCGAAATTGACGGTAACGCGACCGAAGCGCCCGTCTTCCTCGAGCCTGTCGCTGATGGTTTCGGCCGTGTCGGCCAGCACATCATAGTTGGAGCCGACCACGGCAAATTGCAGGCCCGAGCCGCCGCCGCGGATGCCAAGGCTGTTGCCCTGACCGACCGAAGCGCGCACGCCGGGAACCTGGGCCATCAGGGCATTGATGTCGGCCGCGATCTCGGCCTGGCTACGTTCCCGTTCACCCCAGGGGGCAAGGGAAAGAGTGAGCGAGCCGCCATTGCCCCAGCCGGAGAGCACAAAGATCGAGCGGATTTCGCCATTGTCGACAAAGGGCTGCAGCATGGACTCGATGGTCGTCATCTGGCTGCGCACATAATCGAGGCTAGCGGTGCTGGGGGCCTGCACGCGCAGGGAAATCTGCGAGCGGTCCTCGGGCGGGGTGATCTCCTGACGCAGATTACCATAGACGTAATAGGACGAGGCGGCAAAGAGCAGCGCGACGAGCACCACCACAAAGGGGTTGGCAAGGGCGAGCTTGAGGGTGCGGCTATAAAGACGGGCAAAGAAGCGCCCGATGCCCCCGATCAGACCCTTGCGGGGTTGATCGGTATGCAGCTCGGCCTTGAGCAGGCGCGAGGCGATCATGGGGCCAAGCGACAGTGCCACTACCGAAGACAGCAACACGGCAATCGCGAGAGTGAAGCCGAATTCGCGGAACAGGCGCCCCGTTTGACCCGCAAGGAAGGAGAGCGGGATGAACACGGCGGCGAGGGTGAGGGTGGTGGCGACCACCGCAAAGAACACTTCCTGGGTACCCAGGACTGCGGCAGCGCGCGGTCCGGCGCCCATGGCTTTGCGGCGCACGATATTTTCCAGCACGACGATGGCATCGTCGACCACCAGCCCGGTGGCGAGCACAAGGGCGAGGAGCGTGATGATGTTGAGCGAGAAGCCGGCGAGGTAAATGCCCGCGACGGCGCCCAGAAGGGCGATGGGCATGGAGAGGGCCGGCACGATGGTGGCGCGCCAATCGAGCAGGAACAGATAGATGATGGCGACGACCACCAGTAGGGAGACGATGAGGGCAATCTGCACCTCATGCAACGCGCCTTCGATGAAGACCGCATCGTCGCTGGAAATCTTGACGTTGACGCCTTCGGGCAGGGTCTGGTTGAGCACCTCGACGGCGGCATGAACGCCTTCCGAAATCTCGATGGTGTTGGACTGGGCCTGGCGCACGATGCCGAGGCCAATGCCGGGCTTGCCATCGGAGCGGAGCGACGAAGTGCTGGCGGCGGCGTCGAAGACGACAGTCGCGACATCGCCCAGCGTCGTCTTGCCCGAGATGATGATGTTCTCGAAGTCCTCCGGCTGGGTGACTTCGGAGAGGGCGCGCACGGAAATATTCTGGTTGGGGCCGTTTATCGAGCCGGCGGGCGTATCGAAGGCAATGGTGGAAACGGCGTTGCGGATATCGGCGACGGTGAGCCCAAGGCTGGCGAGCTTGACGGGATCGACATCAATCTCGAACGCGGTTTCGCGCGTGCCATAGACCTGCACTTCGGCCACGCCGTTGACGGCAGCGAGGCGCTCGGAAATCACGTCCTCGACCAACTGGCTGAGCTCGCCTACCGGGACGATATCGGACGTGACCGCAAGCTGGATAACGGCCTGGGCATCGGAGTCTGCCTTGAAGATGGTGGGGTCATCTACCCCGTCGGGCAGGGAGCGCGTGACGCGGCTCAGGGCATCGCGAACATCGGAGGTCGCGACATCGAGATTGGTGCCGTCGGTAAATTCCAGGGTAACGCGGCTGGTATTGGTGGAGGAACTCGAGGAAATGGCGGTGACGCCCTGAACGCGCGCCACGGCGCCTTCTACAACCGCGGTCACCTCGCGATCCACCGTTTCGGCGGCGGCGCCTTCGAAGCGGGTGGAGATGGACAGGACGGGCTGCTCGACGCTGGGCAGTTCGCGCACTTCGGCGCCTAGCAGCGCGGCAAGGCCGGCCACGACGATGAGGGCATTGATCACCATCGCCATGACCGGGCGGCGCACAAAGAGGCCGGCGAGGGTGCCGCCGCGCTGGTTTTTTGCTGCAATCGACATGGGCATAATCCTTTGCGGGCTAGCTGGCCGACGCGGCCTGGGGCTGTTCGCCCCCGGTGCCGTCGGGCCCTTCAAGGAGCGTCACCTGAGCGCCTTCGCTCAGCTGCAGCACGCCTTCGGTGATGATGGCGTCGCCCGGCTCCAGATCGGCCCGGACCAAAACGCCGTCACTGTTGCGCTGGACGATTTCGGCAGACACACGCACGGCGCGGCCCTCGACATATTTCCAGACATAGGAGCCCTCGGTGGACCACAGGATCGCCAGCGGATTGACGGCTGGATAGGTTTCGCCGGGGAAGCGCAGGGCCACCTGGAAAGACATGCCGGGGCGGAGGGTGCCGTCCTCATTGGGAATTTCAGCTTGGACCTGGAGCGTACGGCTGGCGGGATCGACGCGATTGTCGAGGGCGCTGATCTCGCCTTCAAAAGTGCGGCCGGGGACGGCAAGCGCGGATACGGTGATCGGCGTTCCTGGCTGGACGATGCTGGTGTAGCGCTCGGGCACCCAGAAATCGACGCGCACCGACGCGATGTCATCAATGGTGGTGACGGTGGTTTGCGCGCCGACATAATTGCCGGGGGTGACCTGGATCAATCCGACCGTGCCGCTGATAGGGCTGGTGATGGTGCGGCGGGCGAGGGCCAGTTCGGCATTGCGCACCTCGAGATCGGCATTGGCGGCGGCGAGCTGGGCGGCGGTGAGGGCGGTGTTGGCCACGACATTGGAGCTGGCGAGCCCTTCGGTGCGGGCAAGGGTCGCATCGGCATCATCGGCCGCGAGGCGGGCGCGGTCGAGGGCAAGCTGTTCGGCATCGGCTTCGAGGCGGGCGATGACGTCGCCGGCTGCCACTTCCTGGCCGGGCGCGACCAGAACTTCGGTCAGCGTGCCGCCGGCGGAGGAAACCACGGTGACGGAGCGCACGGCGGTGCCTTCGCCGATGGCGCTGAGCGTGTCGTTAATGGTGGCGAGGGTGACCCCGGTGGTCACGACATTGGTTTGGCGACTGGCGCCGCGCGGGCCACCTGGGCCGCGCCCGCCCGGACCTGAACCAGAGTTTGCGCCAGGGCCGGCCGCGGGTCCACGGGGAGCGCCATCAGGGGCGCCAGGAGCGCCGCCCGGGCGCCCGGCTGGAGGGGCATTGGCAACTTCCTGGGTGGAGCCAAAGGGCAGGGCGATGCCGTAGGAGGCCAGGGTTTGTGTGGCGCCGGGGGCGAAAAAGACCCATGCCAGGGCCGCAGCGGCTAAAATGATCACCGATGCCAGAAGTTGCCGTATCAAGCTGATTTTATCCCATTCACCTAATGCGCGCGAAGGAGCCGCAGCGCTGTCGGTTGCAGCATATCAGCCTTGGTCCCCCCTGCGCACGTTACAATGCCGTTAATTAACCATGCACCGCCGTTTCAGGCGATCGGAGCATCGGGATTGGCGCCCCATTCGGTCCAGGAGCCGTCATAAACCGACACATCCTTGGCGCCGGCGACCTCAAGCGCGAGCGCAAGGGCAGAGGCGGTGATGCCCGAGCCACAGGTGGTGATGATGGGGCGGCTGAGATCGATGCGGCGCTCGGCGAAAAGCTGTCGCAGCTCGTCAGGCGAGCGCATGGCACCCGCTTCGGTCAAAAGGCTCGCGGGCACATTGATGCTGCCGGGAATGCGGCCACCGCGCAGGCCCGGGCGCGGCTCGGGCACTTCGGCGTTGAAGCGAGCGGCGGGGCGGGCATCAAGGATCTGCGCTTCACGGTCGCGGCTGCGGGCGAGCACGGTGCCGAAATCGGTGACGCGGTCGGGATCGAGCCGCACTTCGAACCATTGCGGCTCGCGCTGCACGGGACCTGACTCGGTGGGGCGGCCCTCGGCGCGCCATTTGGGCGAGCCGCCCTCGAGCAGGAGCACGTTGGGCGCGCCCATGACCTTGAAGGTCCACCAGACGCGGGGGGCAGTGGCCATGCCGAACTGGTCGTAGACCACGATGGTCATGGTATCGGCGATGCCGAGCTCACCCACGGCGCCGGCAAAGGCGGCAGGGGCGGGCAGCATATGGGGCAGGTCGGTGTCCTTGTCGGCGATCGCGTCGATGTCGAAGAACACCGCGCCCGGCAGATGGGACTCCAGATACTCGGCGTGCGGATCGCGCACGGAGCCGGGCATGTGCCAGGAGCCATCCACGATCACCAGATCGGGATCGCCGAGACGGTCGGCCAGCCAGTCGGTTGAAACAAAGTGATTATCCATGATCCGACTCCTTGCGCATTGCGCGCCACCATGGCGCGGGCGCCCGCGCGCGTCAAACGCGCAGCGCCCTATCCGGGCTGGCAAGTGCTCGACGATAGCCGGCGCAAGCGTCCGGCAATACACGCGGATTTGTCCCTGTTCTTGCCAAAAGGCAGGCGGCGGGCGAATTCAGGTGGCCGCTGCTTGACAGTATAGGGGGCCTCTGGTTGTCTCCTGAGGAAGGCGCTTTGGAAGAGTGTTGGGGCAACCAGCCAACCAAAGCCTAAGAGGGGGAATGCTGCCAGCGCCGCCCGGAAAAGGCGCGCTTGTTGGCCGGGTTCTTCCTCGATCACGTGTTTCATTCGGGAGGATACCAATGAAGATCAACAAGCTGATGGCCGGTCTGCTGGCGAGCGTCACCCTGGTGGCGAGCGCCGCGCAAGCGGCCGAGCTGTCCATTGTTTCGGGGGACACCGGCACGGGGCTGGCATTCCTGCAGACCCAGTTGGACCTGTTTGCCGAGCAGACCGGGCACGCCGTCACCATCGTGCCCATGCCGTCTTCGACCTCGGACCAGTTCGGCCAGTATCGGCTGTGGCTGGCGGCCGGCAATGCCGATATCGATGTGTATACCACCGACGTGATCTGGGCGCCGCAGCTGGCCGACCAGTTCCTCGACCTCAGCGAAGCGGCTGCCGATGTGATCGGGGCGCATTTCCCCTCCATCATCGAATCCCAGACCGTGGACGGCAAGCTCGTAGCCATGCCCGGCTATACCGACGCGCCAGCCCTGTATTACCGCACCGACCTGCTGGAAAAATACGGCAAGGAAGTGCCCGGCACCTGGGCCGAGCTCAAGGCGACCGCCCAAGAAGTGATGGATGGCGAGCGTGCGGCGGGGAACCCCGACATGTTCGGCTTCGTCTTCCAGGGCAATGCCTATGAAGGGCTGACCTGCAACGCGCTGGAATGGGTCAAATCCTATGGCGGCGGGCAGGTGGTTGAGGCCGACGGCACCATTTCCATCAACAACGAGCAGGCGGTCGCGGCGCTCGAGGAAGCGGCCAGCTGGATCAGCACGATCTCGCCCGAAGGCAATCTCGCTTATGGCGAAGAAGAAAGCCGCGGCGTCTGGCAGCTGGGCAATGCAGTGTTCATGCGCAACTGGCCCTATGCTTATGCGCTGGGCAATGGCTCGGACTCCAGCATTGCCGGCAAGTTCGACGTGGCTCCCCTGCCAGCAGGCGATGGCGCCGAGGCGCGGTCGGCCGCAACGCTGGGTGGCTGGAATTATGCCGTATCCAAATATTCCCAGGATCCCGATGCGGCCATCGAGCTGGCCTTGTTCCTGAGCTCGCCCGAAGTGCAAAAAGCGCGGGCGATCAACCAGACGCAATTACCCACGATCGAAGCCCTTTATGACGATGCCGAAATCGCCGAGGCCGCGCCGATCGTGCCGAACTGGAAGGAAATCTTCCAGAATGCGGTGCCGCGTCCATCGGCCCCGACCAAGGCGGATTACAACCAGGTCTCCTCGCTGTTCTGGAGCGCTGTGCATGACACGCTTTCGGGCAATGGCTCGGCCGCAGAGAACCTCGAAGTACTGGAACTCGATCTGACCGACCTCAAGGGCAGCGGCTGGTAAGCCAGAAGTCGGGCCCTGTTCAGCTCGGGCGGACGGCACGCTAGCCGCCCGCCTCCAGCCGGGGGCAAATAACGGGGGAGGAGCAGCAAATGGCTACCGAAACCCTGGCGGCGCCAGTCCCCGCAGCCAGACCCAAGGTCCAGTCCCAGCTGATGCAGCAGCGCCTGCGGGCGGCGCGTTGGTTCCTGTTGCCGATGATGGCGGCGCTGGCGGTGGTGGCCGGCTGGCCGCTGCTGCGCTCGATCTATTTTTCCTTCACCGACGCTTCGCTCAATGACCTTTATGGGGCCGAATGGGCGGGGTTCAGCAATTATCTGCAGATCCGCACGCTCGAAAGCGGGCGCACGATTTACCGTGGCCTGCTGGTGGATCCGGCCTGGTGGAATGCCGTCTGGAACACCGTCCGCTTCGCCGTCATATCAGTGTCCGCCGAGGCGGTGCTGGGCATGCTGGTGGCGCTGGTGCTCAATGCTGAGTTCAAGGGCCGCGGCATTGTCCGCGCGGCCATCCTGATTCCCTGGGCGATCCCGACCATTGTTTCGGCCCGCATGTGGGGCTGGATGTTGAACGACCAGTTCGGCATCATCAACGATCTCGGCATGAAGTTGGGCCTGTTGAGCCAGAAAGTGGCCTGGACCGCGTCACCCGAAACGGCGATGACCGCGGTGCTGATCGTCGATATCTGGAAAACGACGCCATTCATGGCGCTGCTGATCCTGGCGGGCTTGCAGATGATTCCGCGCGACATCTATGAGGCTGCCGAAATTGACGGCGTGCATCCGGTCAAGCAATTCTTCCGCATCACGCTGCCGCTGGTCCGGCCGGCGCTGATGGTGGCCATCATCTTCCGCATTCTCGATGCGCTGCGCATCTTCGATCTGATCTATGTGCTGACGCCCAATAGCGCGGCTACCAAGACCATGTCGGTGCTGGCGCGCGAAAACCTCTTCGACTTCGACAATTTTGCCTATGGCTCGGCGCAGTCGACATTCCTGTTCGTGCTGATCGTGCTGTTCACCATCCTTTATATTTGGCTGGGACGGGTCAATTTCGATGGGGGAGACCGCTGATGGCCGCCGCCACCATTCACCCCTGGAAGCTGATCAAGCGGGTGCTGTTCTACCTGCTGGTCCTCGTGATCGTCGTCGTCTCGGTGTTCCCGTTCTATTACGCGATCCTGACCAGCTTCAAATCGGGCACCGATATTTTCCGGGTCAGCTATTGGCCGACCTCGTTCAGCCTGCAGAACTACCAATCGGTGCTCACTTCGGGCAGCTTTCCGCGCAATCTGCTCAACTCGATCTTTGTCGCGACCGTCACCGTGTTGCTGGCGCTGTTTCTGGCCGTGACGGCGGCCTATGCGCTGAGCCGCGTGCGGTTCCGGGGCCGTAGCTTATTGCTGATGACGATTCTCGCCGTCTCGATGTTTCCCCAGATCGCGGTGCTCGCCGGGCTGTTCGAGGTGATCCGGAGCCTTGGGATCTACAACACGCCCTGGGCGCTGATCTTTTCCTACACGATCTTCACGCTGCCCTTTACCGTCTGGGTACTGACGACCTTCATGCGCGACTTGCCGGTGGAGATCGAGGAAGCCGCGATCGTGGATGGTGCAACGCCCTGGGTGATCATCACCCGCGTCTTCCTGCCGCTGATGTGGCCGGCGCTGGTGACGACGGGGCTCCTGGCCTTCATCAGCGCCTGGAACGAGTTCCTGTTCGCGTTGACCTTCACCTCATCCAACAATACCCGCACTGTTCCGGTCGCCATTGCGCTGCTCTCGGGTGGTTCGCAGTTCGAAACGCCCTGGGGGCTGATCATGGCCGCTTCGGTGATCGTGACGGTGCCGCTGGTGGTGCTGGTGTTGATTTTCCAGCGCAAGATCGTCAGCGGGCTCACCGCCGGCGGCGTCAAAGGCTAGGAGTGTTCCCAGATGGCTAGCATCGAGCTTCGCAATATCCGCAAGGCCTTTGGCGTGGTGGAGGTGATCAAGGGCGTCGACCTGCAGGTGCGCTCGGGCGAGTTCATGGTGTTTGTCGGGCCCTCGGGCTGCGGCAAATCCACCTTGTTGCGTCTGATCTGTGGGCTCGAGGACATTACCTCGGGCGAGATGCTGTTTGATGGCGAGGTGGTCAACGCGCTGGCCCCATCGAAGCGCGGCATCGCCATGGTGTTCCAGTCCTATGCGCTTTATCCGCATATGACGGTCTACGAGAACATGGCCTTCGGGCTGACGCTGGAAAAGGGCAAGGGCAAGGAAGAAATCCGCCAGCGGGTGGAGCGCGCCGCCGATATGCTGCAGATCCGGCCCTATCTCGACCGGCTGCCCAAGCAGCTGTCGGGCGGGCAGCGCCAGCGCGTGGCGATCGGGCGGGCGATCACGCGCGATCCGCGCGTGTTTTTGTTCGATGAACCGCTCTCGAACCTCGATGCGGCGCTGCGCGTGGCGACGCGCATCGAGATCGCCAAGCTGCATGAAGAGATGAACGACGTCACCATGATCTATGTGACACATGATCAGGTGGAAGCGATGACGCTGGCTGATCGTATCTGCGTGCTGCGCGACGGGATGATCGAGCAGGTGGGCACGCCGATGGAGCTTTATGAGCGGCCCGATTCCATGTTCGTCGCCGGGTTTATCGGTTCGCCCAAGATGAACTTCCTCTCCGGGGAACTGGCGGCGCCCTTTGGCGCTAAGACAGTGGGCATCCGGGGCGAACACATCATCATCAAGCCCAGCGAGGGGCTGTGGACCGGCAAGGTGATCCATACGGAAAACCTGGGTGCCGACAGCTATGTTTATCTCGAAATGGGCACCGAAGAGCCCGTAGTGGTGCGGCTCGATGGCAGCAACAGCTACCATTCGGGCGAAACGGTGCATATCAGTCCGATGGACGACAAGATTCACCGCTTCGATGGCGCGGGCAAGCCGATCCGGTGAGTGCGCCGCTCGACGGCAAGGGGCAGGGACCGCAACGCGGCGCTGCCTCCCAGCGTTAGCGTTTTGAGAACACCTCTTGGGTCTGGCGCCTTTCCGCGCGCCTCGCCGCGGAGCTGCCAAGCGCCTTGGTTCAATGGCCTTGCGGAAGCAATGACCCGCCGGCCGGCAATTTATAGGAGACGACAATGCCGATCCGAACCCTGGTCTGGGGCGAGAATGTCCACGAGCAGAAAAACAAGATCGTGGCGGACAACTACCCCCAGGGCATGCACAACCAGATTGCCAGGCTCCTGAGCAGCGACAGCAATATCTCGACCAAGACCGCGACCCTGCAGGACCCCGAGCATGGGTGCAGCGAAGCGGCATTGGCCGAGACCGATGTGCTGATCTGGTGGGGACACGCCGCCCATGGGCAGGTCGAGGACGAGGTGGTCGAGCGGATCGCCCAGCGCGTCTGGGAAGGCATGGGGCTGATCGTGCTCCATTCCGGGCATTTCTCAAAAATCTTCAAGCGGCTGATGGGGTCGCCCTGCGGCCTTTCCTGGCGCGAAGCGGGCGAGCGCGAGCGGCTGTGGGTTACCAATCCCGGCCACCCTATCGCCAAGGGCCTGCCGCCCTATTTCGAGCTCGAAATGGAAGAAATGTATGGCGAGCCGTTCTCGGTGCCCGAGCCGCTCGAAACGGTGTTCGTGTCTTGGTTCCAGGGTGGGGAAGTGTTCCGCTCGGGGCTGACCTATCGGCGTGGCGCGGGCAATATCTTCTATTTCCGCCCGGGCCACGAAACCTATCCGACCTATCACGACGATACGGTGGGGCTGGTGCTGCGCAATGCGGTGAACTGGGCCTATAATGCCAACAGCTATCCGCAGTTGCTCACCGCGCCCAACCGACCGGTGGATGAAGCGCCCGAACAGATCGAGGAGCGCGGGCCCAAGCTGCATCATGGGCGCGAAGAAGGGTTTCGCTAGGCCCGGTAAGCCCAGCGCAGTGAACATTCCCGATCTTGCAAGTGCGGCTTCCATTGCGCATCTAGTGGCGCGAACAGGGGGACCGAAATGGGCATTATCTGGAGTATTTTCGTCGGGTTCTTTGCGGGGCTGATCGCGCGCTGGATCACGCCGGGCGATCACAAGCCATCCGGCTTTATCCTCACTACGGTGCTGGGCATTGTCGGCTCACTGGTGGCGACATTCCTGGGGCAGCAGATCGGGCTCTACGACGCTAATGATGGGGCGGGGTTTATCGGGGCGGTGGTTGGCGCGGTGATCGTGCTGCTGGTTTGGAGCCAGTTGGCCCGGCGGGCTTAATCCGTTGCAACCAACAAAAAAAGGCGCCCCTCGGGGCGCCTTTCGTGTTTCGGGGCGGCCACTATTTGATGACGGTGATGCGGCCATCGGTATAGGGCGTGTATTCGCCGCCGAGATTGGCAATGTATTCAGCTACGACCTGCTCGAGCGGGGGACCGAAATCATAGGCGTTGTCGCCGCCGGCAAAGCTGGCAAAGCCGTCGCCGCCGCCACGCACATAGTTGTTGGTGACGATCTTGTAGGTCGCGGCTTCATCGATCGGGGCCCAGTTCTCGCCGTTCTTGACCATGACCTCGCTGACGCGGCTGCCAACGGGCTGGGAGATATCGAAGGCGTATTTGAGCCCGGCGACCTGAGCGAAGCGGCCCGCGCCGTTCTCGACGTCACTGACCCCGTTTTCGAGAGCCTCGATCACATCGGCGCCGCTGATGTCGACCGTGGCGAGCGTGTTGGAGAAGGGCAGGACGGTGATCACCTCGCCCATGGTGATCTCGCCGACGTCGATCGAGGCGCGCACGCCGCCGCCATTCTGGAAGGCGATGGTGGCGCCCTGATCGGCGACGCGGTCGAGAATGGCGTCAGCCAGCAGATTGCCCATGGCGCACTCCATGGCGCGGCACACTTCACGCGAGCCTTCGATGGGCGCGGTGGCGGTGCCGATCACCTCGCCCATGGCTTCGTCGATCGGGCCGGCCAGCGCGGTCAGCTGGGTGGCGAAGTCCTCGTTCCCATCGACGGAAGCATCGATCAGGAAGGGCTCGCCTTCGGCTGATATCACCTCGCCCTGGTCGTTCCAGGTAACAGCGATGTTGCCCAGATATTTGCCGTATTGATTGGCCTGGACCACGGGTACTTCCACGCCCATGGGGTTGTTGACCAGGGTGGGGTAGGGGCCGGCCGCGCCTTCGGCGGTGTTGGACAGCAGGGTGTGGGAGTGGCCCCCGACAATGACGTCGACGAGGGGCAGGGCGGCGGCAACCTGCTGGTCCAGCGTATAGCCAATATGGCTGAGAAGGATGATCTTGTTTACCCCAGCCGCATCAAGGGCTTCGGAGGCGCCCCGCACATACTGAATCACGTCGGTGAACTCGACATCAGCGCCGGGCGACGCAATCTCGGGCGTGTCTTCGGTGGTGGCGCCAATGATGCCGATGCGCTCGCCGCCAACATCGAGAACGATGGAGCCCTTGATCTTGCCGCGCAGATCCTCGGACCGGGTCACGTCGAAATTGCCGCCGATGATGGGAAATTCGGCGGCGGCGATGAAGGTGGAAAACTCTTCGGGGCCATCGTCGAACTCATGGTTGCCGGTAGCAACCACGTCGAAATTCATCTGATTGAAGAAGTCAGAAACGACCTTGGATTTGTAGGTGGTGTAGTAGACCGAGCCCTGGAAGTTGTCGCCAGCCGAAAGCAGCAGCGAGTTGCCACCGGCCGCGTCGATGTCGGCGCGAGTGGTATCGATGATGGACTTCAGGCGAGCGATACCGCCAAAGCACTCGCCGGCCGCATCGGTTTCGGCGTCGCAGTCGGAGTCCGAACCCGTGATCGGCTCGAAGCGCGAGTGGAAATCGTTGATATGCAGGATGTTTAGCGTCCAATCGGCGTAGGCTGCGCCAGAAAATGTGGCGCAGAGGGTGAGCGCGCTGGCGCCCAAGAGCAGTTTCTTCATCCCTGTCATCCTTGATGCTTTCGACCGTGCTGTTGCAATGGCGCCTCAAGCGAGGCCGGACCACCTCGGGGAAGTTAATCAGGTCTTTATGACAGGTGGAAGTGGTTCGCTTCACTCTCCCTCATCATGGCCTGTATTGCCGTGATTTCTCGTTTTCCGCCCCCAAACTGGGCCGAGACACTGGAACAGCAGGGCAGCTTTTTCGAGGGGTGGCGTTGTGCTTTGCCCATCCGTCTTCAACAGCATAGCTGGTGGTTTCTGAGCGATGGCGAGGCCAAATCGATCATGAAGGGCGTTCGGGCCGGGGTTCCATTCACCGGTTTATGCGGTAATCTCCGCGCCCATTGATTTGCGGGGGAATGCCATGCGAAGCGCATTGATTGTTTATGGCGGTTGGGCTGGGCACGATCCTGAGGAATGTGCTGCCATTTACCGCCGGTGGCTGCATGAAGATGGATTTTCGGTGCGCATGGCGACCGAGACGAGCGCCTTTGCCGATCCGTCCATCCACGATCTGTCCTTGATCGTGCCGATCTTCACCATGAGCAAGATCGAAAAAGAGGAGGTGGAGAACCTCACCAAGGCAGTGGAAGGTGGGGTGGGCCTGGCGGGCCATCACGGGGGCATGAGCGATGCCTTTCGGGAGGCGGTGGAGTACCAATTCATGGTGGGCGGGCAGTGGGTCGCCCATCCCGGGAACATCATCGACTATACGGTTGACGTGACCAAGCCCGATGACCCGGTGATGGCCGGGATCAAGTCGTTCCCCTATACGTCCGAGCAGTATTACATGCATGTGGACCCCTCCAACGAGGTGCTCGCGACCACAACGTTCAGCGGCGAACACGCGCCCTGGATCGAAGGCGTCACCATGCCGGTGGTGTGGAAGCGGCACCATGGGCAGGGCCGGGTGTTCCACATGACGCTGGGGCATCGGGCCAAGGAATTCGAGAACAGCGACATGGCGACAATCATGCGCCGGGGCCTCAACTGGGCGGCTCGCGACGAAGAATAGCTGGGCCTCATCGCCGTGAGTTGACTTGAAACTGCGGTGCCGTTCGCTTCGTATCTTGATGGGGTCACAAGTGGAGCGGCAAGTGAGTGAGGCAGACACAGGACGCCGCAGGAAGGCCGTGGGGCCGCTGGTTTACCGGCAGTCGCTGGCCACCCGCGTCACCCATTGGGTATGGGCAGTGTGCCTGTTCTTCCTGCTGCTGAGTGGGCTGCAGATCTTCAACGCGCATCCCACGCTTTACATCGGCGAGCAGTCGGGCTTTGAGTTCGACAATTCGGTGCTGGCGATCGGGGCGGTGAACAGCCCTGAGGGGCCGCGCGGGCAAACGCGGATTTTTGGCCAGACCTTTGATACGACGGGCGTGTTGGGCGCGTCGGGTTCGGCGGAAAGTCCTGTGTTAACCGCCTTCCCGGGCGCCGTGACCATTCCCAGCTATCGGGATTTGGGGACCGGCCGGGTGGTGCATTTCTTTTTCGGCTGGCTGTTTTTGGGCACGATGCTGGTCTGGTTCGTCGCCAGCCTCGTCCAGGGGCATTTACGCCGCAACATCGTGCCCGGGATTGCCGACCTCAAGGCGGCGCCGGGCGATCTCGTCGATCATGCCCGCTTTCGCCTCCACCACAATCGCAGTTATGGGCCGGTGCAAAAGATCACCTATTTTGTCGTGCTGTTCGTGCTGTTTCCCCTGATCGTGCTGACCGGGCTGACCATGAGCCCCGGACTCAACGCTGCCTGGCCCTGGATGCTCGATCTGTTTGGCGGGAGGCAAACGGCGCGCACGATCCATTTTGGCGCCATGGTGCTGCTGGTGCTGTTCTTTGTGGTTCACCTCGTGATGGTGATTGCGGCGGGGCCGTTCAACGAACTGCGCTCCATGGTTACCGGCTGGTACCGGATCAGCGCGGGTAATCCAAAGCTCAAAGGAGATCGACCGTGAGCCGCCTGCTGCTTTCCCGCCGCCGGTTCCTGCAGGGTTCGGCGGGTGCTGCCTCAGGGTTGATCCTAGCGGGGTGCGACCAGTTCGATTTCCTCGGGCAGCAAAACCATCCGGCCCGCAACTTCGTCGAACAAGCTAATGTGCTGACCTATCGGGCGCAGCGCCGCCTTGTTGGCGAGCAGACGCTAGCGCGCGAATATGCCGCCAGCGAAATCCGACAGGGGCAGAAGCCCAATGGATCGACCCAGCCGACGACGCCCGAATACAAAGCGTTGCAGGAGGGTAATTTCGCCGATTACCGGCTGCAGGTCACCGGGATGGTCGAGCAGCCCTTGAGCTTCTCGCTCAACGAGCTGCGCAATATGCCAGCCCGGTCGCAGATTACCCGGCATGATTGCGTCGAGGGCTGGAGCTGCATCGCCAAATGGACCGGTACGCCGCTGGGGCCGATCCTTGACGCCGCGCGCGTCCATCCTGACGCGCGGTTCTGCGTTTATCACTGCTTTGACAATATCGAGCGGGGCCTTTCGGGCGATGTCTTTTATTACGAGAGTTCGGACCTGGTGGACGCCCATCATCCGCAATCGATCCTGGCTTACGGCCTCAATGACCAGGCGCTGCCGGTAGCAAACGGCGCCCCGGTGCGGCTGCGGATCGAGCGGGCGCTGGGTTATAAACAGCCCAAATATCTGCACACGATCGAATTGGTGGCGGACCTGCAATCCTTTGGCCGGGGCAATGGTGGGTATTGGGAAGACTATGGCTATGACTGGTATGGCGGCATCTAACCCCGGCGGCGCAGGGCGGCCATGCAGCCGGGGAAAACAATCGAAGCTTGCTATTTGCCCCCGGCTCCTCCACATAGGATGCATCGTCACCCGCACGGTCTTGGACCGGGCAGCTATCAGTGGTGACGGACTTCTCTTCTTATCCTTGCGGTGAGCGGCGAAGTCAGCCCGGAAACAGTTTGTTCGGGTTCGAGCCAGCACCCGCGCGATACTTTCCTTTTATCGCCCGATTGCACCTGTTGACGCGCCACCTGCACTTTGCGGCTGGCGACCGGCGCGCTGCATTGTTCTGCGCGCCCGATGCGCTTCATCGGCGCAGAAAGTATGATTGAATTGAACGATTTTATTTCCCTCGGCCTGCCCGCAGTCCTGACTGACAGTCTGACCGCCGGCGGCTTCACCGAGCCCACCAAGATCCAACTCCAGGCCATTCCCAAGCTGCTGGCTGGCCGGGACATGGTCGGCATTGCCCAGACCGGTTCGGGCAAGACCGCAGCCTTTGGCCTGCCGATCCTGGCGGGGCTGTTGACGCTGACCGGCAAGGCGCGGCCGTTGACCGCCCGCGCGCTGATCCTGGCGCCGACCCGCGAATTGGCGGTGCAGATCGAAGAAAACATCCGCAAGTTTGCGGGCTCCAAGATGCAGCTCTCCACCGTTCTGGTGCTGGGCGGGGTGTCGCGTTACCACCAGGTCCAGAAGCTCGCCAAGGGCGTGGACGTGGTTGTCGCCACTCCCGGTCGCCTCAAGGACCTGATGGACGACGGCAAGATCAAGCTCAACGAAACGCGTTGGCTGGTGCTCGACGAGGCCGACCGGATGCTCGACATGGGCTTTATCGCCCCGGTCAAGCACATCGCCAAGGCCATTGGCACGCGCCGCCAGACCATGCTGTTTTCGGCGACCATGGCGCCTGAAGTTGCAGAGCTGGCCAAGGGCCTGCTGAACGATCCAGTGCGTGTTGATGCGCAGGTCGCCGGCTCGACCGTGGTCAAGATCGACCAGCGCGTGATCATGTCGGGCTCCAAGGCCAAGCGTGGCGTGCTCAACGAACTGCTCGCCAGCGAAACCGAGAATATGGAGCGCGTGATCATCTTCTCGCGCACCAAGCATGGTGCCGATCGGGTGGCAAAGAGCCTCGAGATCGACGGCCACAAGGCCGCGGCGATCCACGGCAACAAGTCGCAGAATGCGCGTCAGGCAGCCCTCAAGGGTTTTGCCACCGGCGAAGTGCGTATCCTGGTCGCAACCGACATCGCGGCCCGCGGCATCGACGTGCCCGGCATCACCCATGTGGTCAATTACGAACTGCCCGACGATCCGGAGAACTATGTTCACCGCATCGGCCGGACGGGCCGGAATGGCGCTTCAGGCATTGCCATTACCCTGTGTGACGGCACCGAGCGCGGCAAGCTGCGCGACGTTGAACGGCTGATCCGGCGCACGCTGCCGGTTTCGGGCGACCTGCACTTGGCCAATGACACCGGCGTCGTGGAAGCACCGCGCTCGGCTTATAAGCCAGCCGGTAATCGCCCCGGACCGCGCACGGCACGCAACCCCAAGCCGGCGCAGCAGGATCGTCGCTCGCCAGCCGAGCGCCGGCCATTCGCGGCCTTTGCGGAAGAAGGCAAGCCTGCCGCACGGACCCGGCCGCCTGCTGAAGCTGCACCACGCACCCGCCCGGAAGGGCAGGTCAACCGCGTGCGTCGTGATGGCGATACCGGCAAGCTGATCGGTGCCAAGGTGGATGGCAAGCCCAAGCAGCGCTGGGGCAAGCCCCAGAAGGAAGCCGGGCGGGCGCGTCGCGCCAACGGCTAAATGGAACAGAAAAGGGCGGCTCCTCGGAGCCGCCCTTTTTGCTTACGGGGTCGGTTCGCCACTTCAGGCGAGATAAAGGATGTCGCGCTTGGGCGTGCCCGAGGAAGCTCCCGCGGGGGAGAGGCGCTCAAGGAATGCCTTGGACCAGTCATCCACATTGTGTTTCTGAGCGGCAGCCATCAATGAGCGCCAACGGGTCTGACGCTCCTCCAGCGGCATGTCGAGGGCGAGGCGCAGCGCTTCGGCCGTTTCATCCGTATCAAAGGGGTTGACGAGGATGGCGTCCTCGAAGATCTCGGCCGCGCCGGCAAAGCGCGATAACACCAGGACGCCAGGGTCGGCTGGGTTTTGCGAGCCAATGAACTCGTGGGCGACAAGGTTCATGCCGTCGCGCAGGGGCGTGACCAGACCCACCCGCGCCAAGCGGTAGAAGCCGGCAAGGCTGGCTTGGCCATAGGCGCGTTTGACATAGGTCAGCGGCGCCCAGTCGGGTTCGGCAAAGCGGCCCATGACGCGGCCGCAGATGGCGTCGAGCGTGTCGCTGGTTTCCTGGTATTCCTTGATGGAGTCCCGGGAAGGGGGCGCGATCTGGAGCATATGGACGCGTCGGCGGAAGCGATTATTGTTCTCGAGTAGCTTTTCATAGGCCTCGACCCGCTGCGGCAAGCCCTTGGAATAATCAAGCCGATCGACGCCCAGGATCAATTGCTGTCCGACAAGGACGCGGTCCATGCGCTTGACCATCTTGTTGGCGGCGGGGCTTACGGCCATGCGCGAAAAAGCGGCGGGATCGGAGCCGATGGGGAAGGCGGCAACCTCGGTGCGGGCGAAATCAAACAGCTGCAGCGGGTCGCCCGAAAGATTGGTGTGGGTCATGTTCTCCACCGCCTCGGTAAAGGCGGCGACGTCGCGATTGGCCTGCATGCCCACTAGGTCGTAGCGGGAGACGTCCCGCATCAAATCGAGATGATGGGGAATGGCATAAAGCGCGTCGGCAGTGGGGAAGGGGATGTGCAGATAAAAGCCCATGCGGTTGGTGGCGCCAAGGCTACGCAACTCGCTGGCGAGCGGGATCAGGTGGTAGTCGTGCACCCAAATCACGTCGTCTGGCTGCAGCAAGGGCAGCAGCGCCCGGGCGAATTGCTGGTTTACCCGGCGATAGCCCTCGTACCAGGTGGAATCGATATGCGCCAAGTCGAGGCGCAGATGGAAGCTGGGCCACAGGATGGAGTTGGAGAACCCGGCATAATAGGCCTGATGGTCGTCCCGGGTCAGATCGATAGTCGCAACCGAGAGCCCTTCAACATCCTCGAAGCGCGCTTGAACCGAGGGGGCGTCGGTCAATTTGCCAGACCAGCCGAACCAAAAGCCTTCGCGCTCGGACAGGGTTTTGCGCAAGGCGACAGCAAGTCCGCCCGCGGCGGCTGATTTGCCCGGGGTCCGGTTGGAAACTACAATCAAGCGGCTCATTGCGACGGGTGCCCCCCTTCGTCTGGTCTCAGTGTGGGGGCAGGGCGTCACGCTCGCGCGCGACGATGTCTCCCAGCCCACGGATCAATGCATGCACCGATGCAACATTGGAAATGCGCATCCGCGCATGGGTGTCGCCTTCGCCCAACTTGATGCCGACGCCGCCCAGTTCCTGGGCCGCGATGAAGCCGTCCTCGTCGGTGACGTCATCGCCGATAAAGATCGGGGTGCGGCCGACAAAGGGCTCTTCCTGCATGAAGGCGCGCAAGGCGGTACCCTTGCTGATGCCCTTGGGGCGGGCTTCAAAGACCATTTTGCCGGCGATCAGCGCGAAATCGGTATAGCTGTTGACTGCTTCTTGCAGGGCCTGTCGGCAGAGTTCTTCGAGCTCCGGGGCCTGGCGGAAGTGGAGGGCGACGGCGCCGTCCTTGGCTTCGATCAGCAGTTCAGGGTGCGCCATAACGAGCGGCGTGACGGCTTGCGCGATGTGTTCGGCGCCCGAAAGGAGTTCTGAATCAATCTCTTCCATCGTGCCATCGGCGCGGCGGCGCTGGGTGCCATGAGCGCCGGCAACCGGGAGTTGCAGGGGAGAGAGGAACTTGTCGATGTCCTCGATCTCGCGACCGGTGATCACGGCAAAGGCGCTGTCGAGTTCGCGTGCGGCGCGCTGCAATTGATCGGGCAGAGACGCTGGAACATCAATGGAATCAGGGGTTGGCGCAATCTCCACCAGAGTGCCGTCGAAATCGGTGAAGATGGCGAGGCGCTGCGTCGTATGGGGCGCTGAATGATCGATCATGGACATGCCAGAAGCCTTCCGAGCTGTGGATGCAAGGCCAACGCGGTGGCAGGGGAATGGTTCGCTCGGGCAAGGCCGCCATGCGAAAACCACGAAGATGAACGCAGTCTTAACGGATCGTGAACGTGTTCATCAACCCTGCGATCAATTTCTTCGGGTGCGCGGGGGCAAGGTGCGCCTGCCGCGCCAGCTCAAACCGGGGCTGGCGCGCGCAGGCTCTTTTCGATCCGGGTGACAATGGGGTTGTAGCGGCTGCGCTCGTCTTCGGGGTAGCTGATCTCGAACGCTGCGAAGGCGGAGCGGTCGCGGTTGAACAGGAACTTGGTATAGACCACGAGTTCCCGGCCGTTCTCGTCGGTGTCGTAGCCGGAAAGGACAAACCAGCTATTGCCGCTGGCCCGGTAGGTGACATTGTCGATCTGCCCGCTCGAGGCGACGGCTTCCTGCAACTGAGCGATGCTAAGGTCGTCAGTGTTGGGGGCGCCGAAAATGCTGAGCTGGCCCGAGCCATCGAGCGCATCAAATGTGCGGATGCCCGAAGCATCGGCCGCACCGTCCTGACCATAATGATCGAGCGGGACCTCGATGCGGTAGCCCAGAGCGGGATCCTCAAAGCGCGTCCAGCCGAGACCCGACTGGGCGGCGACGGGGCCGGCAAGAGCCAGGAAGGTGGCAGTGAGTAGCGCGGCGGGGAGGGAGGTCTTGTGCATTGCGGGATCCTCTTAACCAAGCATTCACCAACGCGGTGACCGCCCGGCCTGTTCCCGCCTAGCCAAGATCAGTGCCGTTCAGCTCGCCGCCACAACCTGCCAGGGGGTGGGATAGAAATATTCCTCGAGATTGGGGCCGTCGCCGGCGCGATCGACCAGGAGGAAATCGGCAGGCACGTCCAGCGGGGTCAGCACGCCATGCCAGGTGTTAATGGCGTAGTTGATGCCTTGACCGGGCGCGGTGAGGAAGGCCCGGGGGCGGCCGGGGGTGCCGTTTTCGTCAGGCGCGACGATCACAAGGAATGGGCGGTTCGACAGCGGATGAAAGGCCTGGCTGCCAAAGGGATGGCGCTCGACCATGGCCAGGGTTAGGGGCAGGCTATAGGGCTGGCCGCGGGCGATGGAGATGATGGGGCGCGAACTGGGTCCGGCCAATTGCACCTGCGCCAGATCATGGAAGCGCTCCGTCTTGCCGTTGTTGATGGGAAAGTGCTGGGCGCCCTCGGTCTGGATCACCTGACCAAAGGGCGCGAAGGCCTCCGCCGTCAGCGGCTCGATGAAGATGGTGTTGTCGCTCATGGGCTTAAAAGCTCAGCTTGGCGTGGCGGTTGACGTCTTTGTAGAGCAGGTAGCGGAAGCGCTCGGGGCCGGCGTAACAGGCCTGGGGGCAAAAGGCGCGCAGCCACATGAAGTCGCCTGCTTCCACCTCAACCCAATCGCGGTTGAGCCGATACACGGCCTTGCCTTCGAGCACATAAAGGCCGTGCTCCATGACATGGGTTTCCTCGAAGGGAATAACGGCGCCGGGCTCGAGCGTGACGATGTTGACATGCATGTCGTGCCGAAGATCGGTGGGCTCGACAAAGCGGGTGGTGCCCCAGCGCTCCGAAGTTCCGGGCATCCAGTGGATGGGCTGCTCGGTTTCGTTGGTGACAAAGGCGGTGGGCGCTTCGACGCCGGCGGCAGCCTCGTAGCGCTTGCGCACCCAATGAAAGCGCAGGGGGGCTGAACCCGAATTGCCGAGGGTCCAGCGACAGCCTGGGGGCAGGAAGGCGTAGCCGCCAGCGACGAGCGTGTGGGCCTGACCTTCGATGGTGAGGCTCGCCTCGCCGGCAACCACGAACAGCACGCCTTCGGCTTCCGGATTGGGCTCGGGTTGCTCACTGCCGCCGCCGGGCGCCACTTCAACAATGTATTGCGAGAAGGTTTCGGCAAAGCCCGAGAGGGGCCGAGCGATGATCCAGCAGCGGGTGTTGTGCCAATGAGGCAGGAAGCTGGTGACGATGTCGCGCATCACGCCTTGCGGGATCAGCGCATAGGCCTCGGTGAAAACGGCGCGGCCGGTGTGAAGGGCAGTCTGGGGCGGAAGGCCCGCAGCGGGGCTGGCATAGGATGGGGGCATGGACTCGGGTGCCGATGGTGAACGCTGGGCAAACACTAGAGCGTGTTTTGCCGCTCGGCCATGGGGAAGCGGCGGTGAGGAGCGGCAATTGTCACGCTCGCTTTGCCGTGGTTGGCGCCTGGCGGTTGGTGCGGGCAGAGGCCCGCGTAAGGCGTGCGGCTTACGCAGTTCTCGCGGTGGCCTTTCCCTGATGGGGTTGTTCCTAGCGCTGCAGAGGCCCGTGGCGCGCTGAGTTGAGCCCCGACCAAGAGCTAAGCTTCCGGCTTCGCTAGGCTTTTTCGTTCCGGACCCTCAGCCGATCCATTGTCACGATCTAGATCAAAGGCGGTATTCCAGTAGGCTCATCTGGCTGGTTTGCCGGGATGGATTGGGCAAGTCACCTTCCTTGCGTATGCATTTTCCACGTTGGGCGGGGGCCGGGCAGTGGAACACACCTGCGGGGGGTAGCCATGAAACTGGCTCAGACGGTGGTCTATGGTTTAAAGGGGGCGACACGATCGGGGATCGGCTATCGCCTCAACCGGACGGCGAAATATGCGGCCGGATTATACTTCGATCTGTTTGTGCGCACCTATCGCAGCGAAGGCATGGTGTTCACCATTCCCGCTGCCTACACCTCGCGCGAAATGCGCGGGAAATTCACTGTCGATACCTATGAGTATCCCGAAAGGACGCTGATCAAGCGCTATCTGCCGCACAATGCCTGCGTGCTGGAGCTGGGGGCCTGTATCGGGGTGGTGTCCTGCGTCATCAACAGCATGCTGGACAATCGGGACCTGCATGTCGCGGTGGAAGCCAATCCGCTGCTGATGCCGACGCTCGAAGCCAACAGGATGGCCAATGGAGCCCGATTCCACGCGGTTAATGCCGTGGTGACGCGGCAGCCCAGCGCCATGATCAGCACCGATGCAGATATGGACAGCAACCAGGTGGTGGCGAGCGGCACGCCCGTGCCCACCACGACGGTGGAAGCGCTGGAAGCTGTAGCGGGAGAGGCGTTCAGCGCCCTCATCATGGACATTGAGGGGGGCGAATACGAGTTCTGCCGCGAAAATCCAATGCTGCTGCGCCAGATCGACGTGGCGATCATCGAGTTCCATCCGCTGGCGTTCGGGGAAGCGCGGCTGGGGGAATTATATCTGATGCTGGCTTCGGCGGGGCTGGAGCGGCGCGAGACGATTCTGACGGTGGAGTGCTGGTTGCGGGTGGAGGATTGAGGCTTTTGGTCACCGCTGCGTGGCGGGGTTTGCGTCGCGTCTCTGCGGTGGATCCTGGGTCAGCCCGGGCGCCGGAACCCCCACCCTCGATCCCTCCCCTCAAGGGGGAGGGAGGGCAGGAGCTGAGGGTTTGGGAGTGGCTTGGATAAGCTAAGAGCTTTGGGGCTTTCGCACCCCCACCCGGCCTCCCCCGTCGAGGGGGAGGTGAAGAAAGAGTGGCTAGGGCAGGATGGCCTGGAGGCGGAGTTGGGCGATCCGTTCGACTTGGCGGCAGGCCGTGGTGAACTCGGCCTGAGGGCTGTTGTCGAGGCGCTGGCGGAAGGCGGCGAGGATGGTGGCCTTGGTGTTGTCGCGCACGGCGATGATGAAGGGAAAACCGAATTTTTCCACGTAGGCGGTGTTGAGACGGGTGAATTCGGCGCGTTCGTCGTCGGTGAGGGCATCGAGGCCCGCGGAAGCCTGTTCGGCGGTGGAGGCCTCGGTGAGGCGCCTGGCGGTGGCGAGCTTGCCGGCCAGATCGGGGTGGGCGCGCAGCACGGCGAGGCGTTCTTCATCGCTGGCGAGGCGGAACTGGGTGCGCAAAGCGAAATGCAGGCCGATGGCGGTGTCGTTGGCGGGGGCGAGTTCGCCATCCCAGGCGCGCTCGGCGATCCAGGGGGAGTGCTCGAAGATCGAGCCGAAACGCTCGACGAATTCGGGCTTGGGCAGCCGGCTCGGAACCAGCGCCGGGGCCTGGTAGGGGTGCTCGCGCGTCCAGTGCTCGGCGATCTGGAGGCGAGTCGGGACCCAGACTTGGGGGAAGCTCTTGATGTAGTCGATGAACTTCTTGAGGCCCTGGAACCGGCCGGGCTGGCCGACGAGCCGGCAATGCAGGCCAATCGACATCATCTTGGGTGAGCCGGCCTGGCCTTCGGCATAAAGGCAATCAAAGCTGTCCTTGAGGAACTGGAAATATTCCTCGCCATTGTCAAAGCCCGAGGCGGTGACAAAGCGCATGTCATTGGCCGAGAGCGTATAGGGAAGGATGAGCTGCGGCCGGTTCTGGTGGACGCGCCAATAGGGCAGGTCGTCATCATAGGTGTCCGAGACATAGGCAAAGCCGCCTTCTTCTGACACGAGATCGACGGTGTTGAGCGAGCAGCGGCCGGTATACCAGCCCAAGGGGCGGCTGCCGGTGGCGATGGTGTGCAGGCGGATGGCCTCGCGGATCTGCTCGCGCTCGAGTTCGGCGGGCATGTCCTTGTGCTCGACCCATTTGAGGCCGTGGCTGGCGATTTCCCACCCTGCATCCTGCATGGCGGCAAGCTGAGCGGGGGCGCGCATGAGGGCGGTGGCGACGCCATAGATTGTGACGGGCAGCCGGGCTTCGGTGAACAGGCGATGGAGCCGCCAGAAGCCGGCGCGAGCACCATATTCATACATGGACTCGATGTTCCAGTGGCGAAGGCCGGGCCAGGGAGCGGCGCCCACCACATCGGCGAGAAAGGCTTCCGAGCCCGCGTCACCATGCAGGATGTTGTTTTCGCCCCCTTCCTCGTAGTTCAGCACGAACTGCACTGCGATATGGGCGCCGCCGGGCCAGTTGGCGTGGGGCGGGGTGGGGCCATAACCATGCATGTCGCGGGGGTAACGATTCATGAGAGAAGTTCCGGGCAAGTGTCGGGGCGAGACTAATGAGTCGCGGGCGTCGCACCAAGATGCACAAATTTGGACCAGCTGGTAAAAATTAGGCGTTGCCCGCTGGCGCTATTGGTTTAATCTCGCGGGCCGGGGACTAGGGAAGTAGAAGAATAATGGCGGGTTCAGGACGCCTGACGACGCATGTACTCGATACCATGAACGGCACGCCGGCGCGGGGCATGCGCCTCGACCTGTTGTTTGTGCATGGCGACCATAATCACCATATTGCCGAAAGCTATACCAATGCCGACGGCCGGGTGGACCAGCCGCTGCTCGAAGGCGAGCAGTTCCAGCATGGCGAGTTCGAGATCCATTTCCATGTGGGGCAATATTTCGCCCGGCTGGGGATGGAGCCCGAAGCGGCATTTCTGGACGTGGTGCCGGTGCGGTTTACGATCAGCGAAGACAAGCATTACCATGTGCCGCTGCTGGTGAGCCCTTTTGCCTATTCCACTTATCGGGGCAGCTGATGGCCGACACTGCAAATGCAATCCGCTTTATCCTCAACGACCAGGACGTAGTGCTGGACCAGGTGCGGCCCGAGCAGACGCTGCTCGATTTCCTGCGGCTCGAGCGCGGCTTGCGCGGCTCCAAGGAAGGCTGCGCCGAGGGCGACTGCGGGGCCTGCACCGTGCTGGTGGGGCGGGTGATCGGCGACGAGATCATCTATGACAGCGTCACGGCCTGTATCCGGTTCGTCGCGAGCCTGCATGGCACGCATGTGGTGACGATCGAGCACCTGGCGGCCAAGGATGGCACGCTGCATCCGGTGCAGCAGGCGATGGTGGATCACCATGGCTCGCAATGCGGGTTCTGCACGCCCGGGTTCGTGATGTCGCTCTATGGTCTGTGGATGCGCGACCCGCAGCCGAGCCAGCGCGCGGTGGAAAAGGCGCTGCAGGGGAACCTGTGCCGCTGCACGGGCTACGCGCCGATCATCCGGGCCGCGCAGGCGATCTCGACCTATGGCGCCCCCGAGGCCGATCCGCTGCGGGCGGAGCGGATCGCGCTCAAGGGGCGGATCCTCGCGCTCAATGACGGCAGGCGGGTGGAGATCGGGGAAGGGGCGGAGCGGATCATCGTGCCGGCCAGCCTGGATGATTTCGCCGAGGTTTATGAGCAGAACCCGGAGGCGACGATTGTCGCTGGGTCCACCGATGTGGGGCTTTGGGTCACCAAGTTCCTGCGCCCGATCGGGCCGGCCATTTTCATCAACCATTTGCCGGAGCTCAAGCGCATCGCCGAGAACGACAGCGAAGTGCGGTTTTACGCCGGGGTGAGCTATTCCGAGGCGCTGCCGATCCTGCAGAGCTATTTCCCCGCCATGGAGGAGCTGTGGAGCCGGCTGGCGGGCGAGCAGGTGCGCAATATGGGCACGATCGGGGGCAATATCGCCAATGGCTCGCCCATCGGGGATACGCCGCCGGCGCTGATTGCGCTCGGGGCCAAGCTGACGCTGCGGCGTGGCGAGCACCGGCGCGAGATCAAGCTCGAGAACTATTTCCTTGCCTATGGCAAGCAGGATCGCGAGCCCGGAGAGTTCGTGGAAAGCGTGACCGTGCCGCATCTGCCGGCGGGCGAGCGGTTCGCGGTTTATAAGGTCTCCAAGCGCCGCGAGGAGGATATTTCCTCGGTCTGCGGGGCGTTCCGGGTGTTCGTCAACGATGCCAGGAGCGTGGGAATGGCGCGGATCGCCTTTGGCGGCATGGCGGCGACGCCAAAGCGGGCTCGGGCGGTGGAAGCGGCGCTGGTCGGCAAGCCCTGGAGCCTCGAGACGATCGAGGGGGCCGTGGAAGCTTTCGCGCAGGATTATCAGCCGATCAGCGATATGCGCGCTTCGGCCGAATACCGGCTGCTGGTGGCGCAGAATTTGTTGCGCCGGTTTTTCCATGAAAGCACGGGCGGTCAGGTGCGGCTGAAACGAGAGGTGGCGTGATGAACAAGCATCCGACCCTGCTGCGTTCGACCCTGCATCAGCCCACCCGCCATGATAGCGGCCCTAAGCATGTGGCGGGCACGGCCGAATATATCGACGATATGATCGAGCCGCGGGGCACGATGCATGCCTATCTGGCGCTGTCGACGCGGGCGCATGCGGAAATCCTCGGCATCGATTTTGCCCCGGTGCTGGCCGCGCCCGGGGTGATCGGCGTGCTGACATCGGCCGATATTTCGGGCGAAAACGACATCAGCCCCAGCCACCGGCATGACGAGCCGATCTTTGCGGAAGGCAAGGTGCAGTTCTGGGGGCAGCCGCTGTTTGCGGTACTGGCCGAAACGCGCGACCAGGCGCGGCGCGCGGCGCATCTCGCCGTGGTCGATTACAAAGAACTGCCCTTTATCGGCGATGTGCGCGCGGCGCAGGCGGCGGGCGGCAAGCTCGTGGTCGATCCCTTGACCTTGCAGCGTGGCGATGTGGAGGCGGGGCTCAAGGCTGCGCCCAAGCGGGTCAAGGGCAGCGTCGTTATCGGCGGGCAGGATCACTTCTATCTTGAGGGGCAGATCGCCTTTGCCATTCCGGGCGAAGACGAGGATGTGACGATCTATGCCTCGACCCAACACCCCAGTGAAGTGCAGCTGATGGTGGCGCAGGTGCTCGGGATCGGGCACCACGCGGTGACGATCAATGTGCGCCGGATGGGCGGCGGCTTTGGTGGCAAGGAAACGCAGGGGAACCTCTTTGCCGCTGTGGCGGCGCTGGCGGCCAAGAAATGGAACCGCGCCTGCAAGATCCGGCCCGACCGCGATGACGACATGACGGCGACCGGCAAGCGGCACGATTTCGTCGTCGACTATGATGTGGGCTATGATGAAGCCGGCCGCATCGAGGCGGTGGATGCCGTGTATGGCGCGCGGGCCGGGTTCTCCTCGGACCTTTCGGGACCGGTGACGGACCGGGCGCTGTTTCACTGCGACAATGCCTATTGGTATCCCGCGGTGCGGGCGCGCTCGGAGCCGCTTTACACCAACACTGTATCCAACACCGCGTTTCGCGGCTTTGGCGGGCCGCAGGGGATGCTGGCGGCGGAACGCTGGATAGAGGAAATCGCCTATAGCCTCGGCAAGGATCCGCTGGAGATCCGCAAGGCCAATTTCTATGGCACCGACAGCAACAATGTGACGCCCTACCACCAAACGATCACCGACAATGTGATCCACAGGGTGGTGAGCGAGCTGGAGGCCAGTTCGGACTATCAGGCGCGGCGCCGGGCAGTGCTGGCGTTCAATGCCACGAGCCCGGTGCTGAAAAAAGGGATTGCGCTGACGCCGGTCAAGTTCGGGATCTCGTTCACCGCGACCTGGTACAACCAGGGCGGGGCGCTGGTGCATGTCTACAAGGACGGCACGATCCAGCTTAATCACGGCGGCACGGAAATGGGGCAGGGGCTCCATACCAAGGTGGCGCAGGTGCTGGCGGAAGCCTTCTGCGTCGGGCTCGACCGCATCAAGATCATGACGACCTCGACCGCCAAAGTGCCCAACACGTCGGCCACGGCAGCCTCTTCGGGTTCGGACCTCAATGGCATGGCCGCCTGGGATGCGGCTCGGCAGATCAAGGAGCGCCTCGCCACCCATGCCGCCAAGCTCTACCAGTGCGATGAGGCCGAGATCGTCTGGGTGCCCCAGGGCATCATGGCGGGCGACGAGTTCGTGCCATTCACGGAACTGGTGGCCTCGGCTTATCTCAACCGCGTGCAGCTCTGGGCGGCGGGCTTCTACAAGACCCCCAAGATTCATTGGGATCGGGCCACCGGACGCGGGCAACCGTTCTACTATTATTCCTATGGCGCCTCGGTTTCGGAGGTCACCATCGATACGCTCACCGGCGAATACCAGGTGGATCGGGTCGATATCCTGCATGATGTCGGCAAGTCGCTCAATCCGGCGCTTGACCTCGGGCAGATCGAGGGCGGGTTCATCCAGGGCATGGGGTGGCTGACGAGCGAAGAATTGTGGTGGGACGCCAAGGGGCAGCTGCGCACCAAGGCGCCTTCGACCTACAAGATCCCGCTCGCAAGCGACGTGCCGCCGGTGTTCAATGTGCGGCTGGCGGAATGGTCCGAGAACAGCGAGCCCACGATCGGGCGCTCCAAGGCGGTGGGCGAGCCGCCGCTGATGCTGGCGATGAGCGTGGTGGAAGCGCTCTCGATGGCAGTGGCTGCGATGGCCGATTACAAGCTGCCGCCGCGGCTCGACACGCCAGTGACCCCCGAGCGGGTGCTGATGGGGTGCGAGCGGTTGAAGCAGGAAGCGCGGGGGTGATGGTTTTGCGCCCGACGGTTGGACCCCCACCCCGGCCCTCCCCTCAAGGGGGAGGGAGGGCGCGAGCCCAAAGCAGGGCGATCAGCCTGCACGCCTCCTTGCAGGGACGGCTGTCATGACCTTGAGCCTGCCCCAGCTGCAATCTTTCCTTCGCGCCAACAGCGAGGCAATTGCCTGTGAGCTGACGCGGGTGCGCGGGTCGAGCCCGCGCGAGCAGGGCACGTTCATGCTGGTGGGAGCGCAGGGGATTTTCGGTACGATCGGGGGCGGGGCGCTCGAGCATATGGTGATCGACCATGCGCGGCGCCTGCTAGCCTCGGGGCAGGCGGAAGCGGCCATGGATGTGCCGCTGGGGCCCGAGATCGGGCAATGTTGCGGCGGCCGTGTCGGGGTGCAGTTGCGCCATGCCGATGCCGCCCTGCGCGAAGCCCTGCTCGAACGGGTGGCGGCGGAAGATCGGGCGTTGCCGCATGTCTTCGTGTTTGGTGCCGGTCATGTAGGGCGGGCATTGGCCCAGGCGCTGGCGCTGTTGCCGGTGCAGGCACATGTGGTGGATACGCGGGCAAGCGAGCTGGTTGGCTTGCCGGCAGGCGTCGAGGCGCGGCTCACGCCACTGCCGGAAGCGGCGATCCGGTCGGCGCCGCCGGGCAGCAGTTTTGTGATTCTGACCCATGACCATGCGCTCGATTTCCTGCTCGCCAAGGAAGCGCTGGAGCGGGCGGACAGTCCTTATATCGGCATGGTGGGATCGGCGACCAAGCGCGCCAGGTTCAGCAGCTGGTTTCGCGCCGAAGGAGGGGACCCTGCGGCCCTCCAGCGGCTCGTTTCACCTATTGGCCGCCAAGGGCTTGGGGATAAGCGCCCCGAAGTCATTGCGGCACTAGCGGCGGCAGAAATTATGGTTCAGATTGGTCGGCGGGAAGCTGACATTGGGCATGTACAGGGCGCCAGGGAACTGAGGGCCGTGGATGGACGCTAGCATGCCGTTGCGACTGCAATTGACCGGGATCACCAAGCAGTTTCCCGGCGTTCTTGCCAATGACAATATCTCCTTTGGCGTCAAGCCCGGCGAAATCCATGCGCTGCTGGGCGAGAACGGGGCCGGCAAGTCGACGCTGGTCAAAATGATCTATGGGATCATGCAGCCCGATGCCGGCGAAATCCGCTGGAATGGCGAGCCGGTGGTGATCACCAATCCCAAGGCCGCCCGCAAGCTGGGCATCGGCATGGTGTTCCAGCATTTTTCCCTGTTTGAAGCGCTGACCGTCCTCGAAAACATTGCGCTGGGCATGGATGGCTCGCTCAAGTCGCGCGAGCTCGAGGCCCGCATTCGCGAGGTGATGCACACCTATGGGCTGCTGCTCGATCCGCACCGGACGGTCGCGACCTTGTCGGTGGGGGAGCGGCAGCGCATCGAGATCGTGCGCGCGCTCTTGCTCGACCCCAAGCTCTTGATCATGGACGAGCCCACTTCGGTTTTGACGCCGCAGGAAGTGGAGCAGCTTTTTGAAGTGCTGCGCAAGCTGGCGGCGCAGGGCTGTTCGATCCTCTACATTTCCCACAAGCTCGATGAGATCAAGGCGTTGTGCGATACGGCGACGATCCTGCGGGGCGGCAAGCTCGTGGATACCTGCGATCCCAAGCAGGAAACGTCGCGCTCCATGGCCGAAAAGATGATCGGCACGGGCCTGCGCGACATCGTGCGGGCCAAGGGGCGGCAGCTGGGCGCGCCCAAGCTCGTCGTGTCGCGGCTTTCGACGCACAAGACCGGCCATTTTGACGTGCCGGTCAATGATGTGAGCTTTACCGTCCGAGCGGGCGAAATCTTCGGCATTGCCGGGGTGGCGGGCAATGGGCAGAACGCGCTGCTCGATGCGCTGAGCGGGGAAATCCTGGGCGATAACAAGGAAGCCATCACGCTCGATGGCTATCCGCTGGGGCTGCTCAATACGACCGGCCGGCGCAAACGCGGGCTCTGTGCCGTGCCCGAAGAGCGCAATGGCCATGCGGCGGTGGGCGAGTTCTCGCTGGCGGACAATTCGGTGCTGACGGCGCGCGATCGGCTTGGCATGGTGATGCTGGGCCTGATCAATTCCGGCGCGGCCAAGACCTATACGGGCAAGGTGATCGCCGATTTTGCCGTCAAGGCGCTAGGCCCGGGCTCGATGGCGGGATCGCTCTCGGGCGGCAATCTGCAGAAATACATCATGGGGCGCGAAATCCTGCAGCGCCCAAGCGTGCTGGTGGTGAGCCAGCCGACCTGGGGCGTCGATGCCGGCGCAGCGGCGGCCATCCACCAGGCGCTGGTGGATCTGGCGGCGGAAGGCTCGGCCATCGTCGTGATCAGCCAGGATCTCGATGAACTGCTGGCGCTGTGCGACACGCTGGCGGTGATCAATCTGGGCCGCCTCTCGGCGGCGCGGCCGGTGGGCGAGGTGAGTGTGGAAGAAATCGGCTTGCTGATGGGCGGGGTCCATGGCGCCACGGAGGCAAGCAATGCTGTTCCGGCTTGAAAAACGGCGCGAGCCCAGTCAGCTCATGCGCTATCTGACGCCGGTGGCGGCCGTGGTGCTGACCATGGTGGTGGGCGCGATCATCTTTTCGCTGATCGGCTATGACGGGATCGGGGCGGTGCGCGAGATCTTCCTCACGCCGCTGACCAATTCCTACAAATGGCAGGATTTGGGGGTGAAGGCCGCGCCCCTGATCATTATCGGGGTGGGGCTTTCCATCGCCTACCGTGCCAATGTCTGGAATATCGGTGCCGAAGGGCAATATGTGGTGGGCGGGCTGGCCGGCACCTGGGTGGCGCTGGCGACCCATGGCCTGAACGGGCCCTGGATCTTGCCGCTGATGGTGCTCGCTGGGGTACTCGGGGGCATGGCTTACGCGGCCATTCCGGCGCTGCTGCGCACGCGCCTCAACGTCAACGAGATCCTGACCTCGCTGATGCTGACCTATGCCTCGGTGCAGCTAATCTATTACCTGATCCGCGCTCCCTGGAAGGACCCGATGGGCATGGGTTTCCCTCAGACGCGGCTGTTTGCCGAGGCGGCGCGGCTGCCCACCATCCTGCCGGGCACGATCGTGCATCTGGGTGTGCCGATCGCGGTGCTGGTGGCGCTCGTCGCGTGGTTCATCATGTCCCGCTCGGTGTTCGGCTACCAGATGCGCGTCGTGGGCACGGCGCCTCATGCGGCGCGCTATGGCGGTTTTTCCGAGAACAAGACCATCTGGCTGGCCATGCTGGTGTCGGGGGGCCTTGCGGGGCTGGCGGGCGTGTTGGAAGTGGCTGGGCCATTCCAGCGCATGGTGCCGGGCTTTCCCACCAATTACGGGTTTACCGCGATCATCGTGGCGTTCCTTGGCCGGCTCAACCCGCTCGGGGTGATCTTTGCCGGGCTCGTGATGGCGATCACCTTTGTTGGCGGGGAAGTGGCGCAGACCACGATTGGGCTGCCCAATGCCGCCACGGGCATTTTCCAGGCCATGGTGCTGTTCTTCCTCCTCGGTGGTGACCTGCTGGTGCGCTATCGCGTGCGCCGGGTTCATAGCGCCGCGGCGCCGGGGACGGCGTAATGGAAATCATCATTCCTATCATCGTCACGCTGGTGTTTGCGGCGACCCCGATCCTCTTGGCTGCGCTCGGCGAGCTCGTGGTGGAAAAATCGGGGGTGCTCAATCTCGGCGTCGAAGGCATGATGCTGGTCGGCGCCATCGCCGGCTTTGCGGGCCAGTTCTATACGGGCAACCCCTATTTCGCGCTGCTCTGCGGGGCGATGGCCGGGGCGGCGACCGCGATCATCTTTGGCTTTTTGACGTTGAGCCTCTCGGCCAACCAGACCGCGACCGGGCTGGCGCTGACCATTTTCGGCACGGGCTTTTCGGCGCTGGCCGGCGCGCCGTTTTCCGCCCGCCCCATTCAGCTGATGGGGCCGCTGTTTCCCGCCGAGCTCGCCAGCCATCCGGCGTTGCGGGTGGTGTTCGGCTATTCGGCGCCGGTGTATTTCTCGTTCTTCATGGTGTTTGCGGTCTGGTATTTCCTCGAGAAAACCCGGCCCGGGCTGATCCTGCGGGCGGTGGGCGAGAACGACCTTTCGGCCCATTCCATCGGCTACAGCGTCAAGCTCGTGCGCTATCTCGCCGTATTGTTCGGCGGGGCGATGGCGGGTATTGCCGGGGCGTGCTTCCCGCTGTTGCTGACCCCGCAATGGGCCGAGCGGATGACCGCAGGGCGCGGCTGGATTGCCGTGGCGCTGGTGGTGTTCGCCTCCTGGCGCCCGTTCCGCCTGCTCGCGGGGGCTTACCTCTTTGGTCTCGTGATGACCATGGAGCTTTATGCCAAGGCGGGCGGCGGAGTGCTGTCGGTTATTCCGTCCGAACTTTGGGCCGCCTTGCCTTACCTCGCGACCATCATCGTGCTCGTGCTGATTTCGATCAAGCGCGATGCGTCCACCAATGCTCCGGCCTGCCTCGGCAAGCCGTTCCTGCCCACGAATTGAGCCGGCGCCAACGACCGTTTCAAGCAACCACGACCATCAGGAGAGACACATGACCCTTAACCGCCGCACTATCCTCAAGGCAGGCGCCGCCGCCGCTGCGCTGCCGCTGCTGGGCTCCCGCGCCTTCGCCCAGGGCGAACCGCTCAAGGTGGGCTTCATCTATGTCGGCACGATCAACGACAATGGCTACAACTATGCCCACAATCAGGGCCGTATCTTCCTCGAAGAGCAGCTGGGTGATCTGGTCGAGACCACCTATGTCGAGAACGTGCCGGAAGGTCCGGACTGCGAGCGCGTGCTGCGCGAACTGGCCCAGCAGGGCAACAAGCTGATCTTTGCGACGAGCTTTGGCTTTGGCGACTCCGTGATGAAGGTTGCCCAGCAGTTCCCCGACGTGAAGTTCGAGCATGCCACCGGCTACCAGAAGGCGGACAATGTCGGCCTCTACAATGCGCGCTTTTATGAAGGCCGCGCCGTTTGCGGCACCATTGCCGGGCACCTCTCCAAGACCGGCAAGCTCGCCTATATCGGCTCTTTCCCGATCCCTGAAGTCGTGATGGGTATCAATGCGCTGGCGCTGTCGGCCCGCAAGGTGAACCCCGCCATTACGGTCAAGCCGGTTTACATCTCGACCTGGAACGATCCGGCCAAGGAAGCCGATGCGGCCCGCGCGCTGATCGACCAGGGCGTGGACATCATTGCCCAGCATACCGATGGCCCGGCAGCGCTGCAGGTGGCCCAGGAACGCGGCATTATCGGCGGGTTTGGCCAGGGCGCCGATATGAGCGCCTTTGCGCCCGAAACGCAGCTGACCTCGATTATCGACCACTGGGGCCCGCGCTATGTGGCTTCGGCCCAGGCCTTGATTGACGGCACCTGGACCGCCGGCGACACCTGGGAAGGCCTCAAGGAAGACGTGGTGCAGATCGGGCCCTATGGTCCCAAGGTCACCGAAGAGGTCAAGGCTGCAGCCGAAGCGGTGCGGACCGGGCAGATCGATGGCTCGTTCCACATCTTCACCGGCCCCATCAAGGACAATACCGGCACCGAGCGTGTGGCCGCCGGCGTGACCATGACGGATGCCGAGTTGCTCAGCATGGACTGGTATGTGGAAGGCGTCGAACAGCCGGCATAAGCTGGGGTTCGAATCGGATTGGAAGGGGCGGGTTTCGGCCTGCCCCTTTTGCTGAGCGGGGTTGGGTCTTTCGCCTGTTGAGGAGAGCTGGTGATGGTGGTTGGTCACTGAGGGACCCCCACCCCCGACCCCTCCCCTCAAGGGGGAGGGGAGGGCAAGAGCCCAGGTTTTGCGGCGGGTCGGCAGGGTCAGCGCGGGCGGGACCTTGCGGGTCAACGCGCCGGCTAAGGTTGAGTAAGGGACGAAAAATGCCGGATTATGCGATTGCCTATGAATGGCTAATGTTTGCGGTGCGCTGGCTGCACGTGGTCACGGCAATCGCCTGGATCGGCTCGTCGTTCTATTTCATTGCGCTCGACCTTGGGCTGCGCAAGACGCCGAGCCTGCCGCCGCTGGCGCATGGCGAGGAATGGCAGGTGCATGGCGGGGGCTTTTATCACATCCAGAAATATCTGGTGGCGCCCGAATTTCTGCCCGAGCACCTGACCTGGTTCAAATGGGAGAGCTACTGGACGTGGCTGTCCGGCTTCATGCTGCTGGTGCTGATCTATTATGTTGGTGCCGACCTGTATCTGGTTGATCGCAATGTGCTCGATGTGCCGGCCTGGGGGGCAATCCTCCTTTCCATGGGCTCCATCGTGCTGGGCTTTGTGGTCTATAACCGGCTCTGCAAATCGCCACTGGGTGAATCGCAGAACGGGCTGATGCTGGTGCTGTTTGCGATCCTCACCGCCATGGCCTGGGGCTATACGCAGATCTTCACCGGCCGGGCGGCGATGCTGCATATGGGCGCGTTCACCGCCTCGATCATGGCCGCCAATGTCGCGATGATCATCATCCCCAACCAGAAGATCGTGGTGGCCGATCTCAAGGCCGGGCGGGTGCCCGATGCCAAATATGGCAAGATCGCCAAGCAGCGCAGCCTGCACAACAACTACCTGACGCTGCCCGTCATCTTCTTCATGCTTTCAAGCCATTACCCGCTGGCCTTCGCGACGCAGTGGAACTGGATCATCGCCTCGCTGATCTTCCTTGTGGGCGTGGTGATCCGACATTATTTCAACACGCGCCATGCCCGGAAGGGCAACCCACACTGGACCTGGGCGGTGGCGGTGATCTTGTTCGTCATCATCGCCTGGCTCTCGAGCGGACCCAAGCTGCCGGGGGTGGGCGAGGAGGCGGTGGCGTCGCGCGCGGCCGAGCCGTTCATGGCTGCGAGCCTGTTTGCCGAGGCCAGCCTTGCCGTGCAAACGCGCTGTTCGATGTGCCACACCGCCGAGCCGGTCTGGCCCGGGATCTATGAGGCGCCCAAGAACGTCATTCTCGACAGCGATGCGGCGATTGCCAACCACGCCCGCGACGTCGCCATGCAGGCCGGCTATTCCCACGCCATGCCGCCAGGCAATGTGACCGAAATCACGCCCGAGGAGCGGGCGTTGCTGGTGGCCTGGTTCCGCGAAGGCTCGGGGCAGTGAGCCGCACAATACTGCGCGGGCGGGTGCTGAGCTTTGTGCGCGAGCCACAAGGGGCCGATGACGCCGAGAGCTACCGCTTCTGGGAAGATGGCGCGATAGCAATTGCCGGTGGCAAGGTGGTCGAGGTCGGCGACTTCGGCGCGATCGACAGCCGCGACAGCGAGATCATCGATCACCGGCCGCATCTGATCCTGCCCGGCTTCATCGATACGCATCTGCATTATGTGCAGAGCCAGATGATCGCCTCCTATGCCGGCTCGCTGCTGGAATGGCTCAACACGTACACGTTCGTGGAAGAACAGAAATTCGGGCAGCAGGGCCATGCCGACGCCGTGGCGACGGGGTTCCTCGACGAGCTGGTGCGCAATGGCACGACCACGGCGGCTGTTTATTGTTCGAGCCATCCGCAATCGGTGGACGCGTTCTTCGCCGAGGCGGAACGGCGCGACATGCTGATGGTCGCGGGCAAGGTGATGATGGACCGCAATGCGCCCGAGGCGCTCTGCGACACCGCCCAGTCGAGCTATGACGACAGCAAGGCGCTCCTTGCGCGCTGGCATGGGCGCGGCCGGGCGCATTATGCGATCACGCCCCGCTTCGCGATAACCTCGACGCCGGCCCAGATGGAGGCGGCGCAGGCGCTGGCGCGCGAGCATCCCGATTGCCATGTGCAAACCCATCTGAGCGAAAACACCGACGAGATCCGCTTTTCGATGGAGCTGTATCCGGACGCGCCGGACTATGCGGGGATTTATGAGCAGTATGGGTTGCTGGGGCCGCGCACGCTGCTGGGTCACTGCATCCACCTCAACCATCGCGAAACCGCGGTCCTGGCGGAAACGGGCGCCGTGGCGGTATTCTGCCCGACCTCCAACCTCTTTTTGGGCAGTGGCCTGTTTGATCGCGAGCGGCTGGCGCGGGCAGGGGTGCGGATGGCAATTGCCACCGATATTGGCGGGGGCACGTGTTTTGGCATGCTGCGCACGCTCGACGAGGGCTTCAAGGTGGGGCAGTTGCGCGGGCAAAGGCTGAGCCCGCTGCACTCGTTCTTCATGGCCACGCTGGGCAATGCGCAAGCGCTGTCGCTGGAGGGCGTGATCGGCACCATTGCGCCGGGGTGCGATGCCGATTTCGTCGTGCTCGATGCCGGCGCTACCCCGGCCATGCGGCTGCGGCAGGCGACGGTGAACCACCTCAGCGAAGAACTTTTCCTGCTGCAAACCATGGGCGATGATCGCGCCATTGCCGAAGTTTATGTGGCAGGCAGACGAGCTAAATCGACCTTAGTTGGGTTGGCAGGGGCATCTGCTTGACCTAAAGCTGTGCCGCGCCTGAAGAGGAAGTAAGCATGAGCCAATATTTGACCAAGTCCGGGCTTTCCGTTGACTCGGGACTAGTGGACTTTGTCGAGCGGGAGGTCCTGCCGGGCCTGCCGGTTTCCGCCGATCAGTTCTGGAGCGGTTTTGCCGAAGTGGTGGCGCAACACGCGCCGGCCAATGCCCAGTTCCTGGCGCGCCGTGATGAGCTGCAGGGCAAGATCGATGACTGGCACCGCCGCTATGGTCCAGTCGCCAACAACCCGCAGGGTTACGAATTTTTCCTCAGGGATATCGGCTATCTTGTGGCCGAGCCCGAGGATTTCACCATCGAGACCACGGGGCTCGACCCGGAGATCACCAGCCTCTGCGGGCCGCAGCTGGTGGTGCCGGTTTCCAATGCTCGTTATGCACTCAACGCCGCCAATGCCCGCTGGGGCAGCCTGTACGATGCGCTTTATGGCACCGACGTCATTGCGCGCGATGGCGAGCTGGC
This sequence comes from Devosia sp. 1566, assembly GCF_004005995.1. NCBI lineage: Bacteria > Pseudomonadati > Pseudomonadota > Alphaproteobacteria > Hyphomicrobiales > Devosiaceae > Devosia > Devosia sp. 1566. The sequence continues at coordinate 2,492,931 of NZ_CP034767.1, read as the reverse complement.
GCCGGGCAAGGGCTACAACGCCGCGCGCGGCCAGGCCGTGGTGGCGCGCGCCGCCGCGTTCCTTGACGAGGCACTGCCCCTCAGCCGCGGCAGCCATGCCGACGTGACGGCCTATGTGGTGGCCGAGCAGGGTGGCACCGCCACTCTCGTGATCGACACCGCGGCGGGCCCGACCACCTTGCGCGATCCCGAGGCCTTTGTCGGCTATCGCGGCGAGGGCGCCAGCGCCGAGATCGTTTTGCGCCATAATGGGCTGCATGTGATCCTCGTCATCGACAAGGCGAGCGCCATCGGCGCCGAGCACGCGGCGGGGCTGGCCGATGTGGTGGTGGAAGCGGCGCTGACCACGATCCAGGACTGCGAGGATTCCGTGGCGGCTGTCGACGCCGAGGACAAGATCGGGGTGTATCGCAACTGGCTCGGCCTGATGCAGGGCACGCTGGAAGACACGTTCGAAAAGGGTGGCAAGCAGGTGACCCGCCGCCTCAAGGACGATCGGGTTTACACCTCGCGTTCCGGCGGGGAGCTGGTGCTCAAGGGGCGCTCGTTGCTGCTGGTGCGCAATGTCGGGCACCTGATGACCACCGATGCGGTAAAGACCGCTGATGGCAAGCCGATTGGCGAAGGGCTGCTGGATGCGGCGGTGACCGTGCTGTGCGCCATGCATGACAAGGGCGGCAACAGCACGACGGGTGCGATCTATATCGTCAAGCCCAAAATGCACGGGCCCGAGGAAGTGGCCTTTGCCTGCGCGATCTTTGCGTCCGTCGAAAAGATGCTGGGGCTGGCACCGCTGACGGTCAAGATCGGCATCATGGACGAAGAGCGCCGCACCTCCGCCAATCTCAAGGCGGCGATCCATGCCGCGCGCGACCGGCTGTTTTTCATCAATACCGGGTTCCTCGACCGCACGGGCGACGAGATCCATACCTCGATGGAAGCGGGTCCGGTGCTGCGCAAGGACGAGATCAAGCTCGAGCGCTGGATCGCGTCCTATGAGGACCGCAATGTGCTGATCGGGCTGGCCTGCGGGCTGTCGGGCCGGGCGCAGATCGGCAAGGGCATGTGGGCGCGGCCCGACGACATGGCGGCGATGATGGCCGCCAAGATCGGCCATCCGCAATCGGGCGCCAATACGGCTTGGGTGCCATCGCCGACGGCGGCGACGCTGCATGCGCTGCACTACCACCAGATCAATGTGTTCGAGGCGCAGCGCCGGCGGCACAACGAAGCGACGCCGGCTTTGGCCGAGCTGTTTTCCATGCCGGTGCAGGCGCCCTATTCGCTCAGCCGCGAGGAAATCACCCGCGAGACCGAGAACAATGCGCAGGGGATCCTGGGCTATGTGGTGCGCTGGGTGCAGCAGGGCGTTGGCTGCTCCAAGGTGCCCGACATCAACAATGTGGGGCTGATGGAAGACCGGGCGACCTGCCGGATTTCGAGCCAGCATATTGCCAACTGGCTGCGCCATGGGCTGGTGAGCCGGGACGAGGTGACCTCGATCTTTGAGCGCATGGCTGCCGTGGTGGACGAGCAGAATGCGGGCGATCCGCTGTACCGGCCGATGTCGCCCAATCTGCAGTCGGTGGCGTTCCAGGCGGCGCTCGATCTGGCGCTGCATGGTGCGGACCAACCAAGCGGCTATACCGAGCCGGTGCTGCATGCGCGGCGCCTGCAGGTGAAGGCGCGCGAGCGCGCCAAGGCGTAAGCTAAAGCCCGTAGCGGGGCAGGGTGATTGCGGTCGCCTGCCCCGTGCCGTGCAAGATCTCGATCGTGTTGGCGAGCATGGTGGTGGCGGTGCCGATCGGCTCGTCGGTACCGAGATTCCGGGCATAGCGCGGATGGGCGCCTGACGCGATCAGGAGACGCAGGCGATGGCCTGGCCGGAAGGCATGGGCGGTGGCATGGAGGGGGAACTCCAGCCGCCAGGAGCCATTCGGCTCTCGGGGCGTCGCGGGCGTGACGCGATAAAGCCCGTCGCAGATATTGATCGACCGGCCCTCGGGCGACACGTCGCATAAGCGCACAAAGAAATCGGCATGCGCGAGGGCGGCGCAGGCGTGGAGGGTCACGCTCGTTTGGCCGATTATGGTCAGCGTTTCGGTGAGGGGCGCCGAGGAATACACCAGAACATCGCTGCGGGCCTCGAGGAGCGCGTTGTCGACGGCACCGGCTCCGGTGAAGGCGAAGATGGCGCCGCCCAGATTAGGGGTGGGGTCGGCGGGATCGTAGCGGTAGCGATCAACGCCGGAGGAGGTAGGTGCGGTGGGTGTGAGCGCCGCGTCGCTGCCCAAGAACCATTGCTCCAGATCGGGCGGGCCGGGCGGGTAGTGCTCGAACTCGCGCCATTGGTCGAGGCCCGAAATGTGGATGCGGACGGGCTTGGTTCGCAGGCCGGAGCTGTCGCCTTCGAGGTGGGCGCGCATCCAAAAGATGGTTTCGCGCAGATTGTCGCGCTGCAGTTCCTCGGCGATGTGGAACCAGGTGCCGACCGTGAGGTAAGGGCGATGGCCGAGTTCGACGAGGCGGGCGTAATCGGCCAGGAGCGGGTCGAGCATGAAGTCGTACCAGCCCGAAATGAAGTGCACGGGGGGCGTGGTTGCGGTCAGGCGGTGGCGGTGGTCGATGGCGTCCCAGAAGCGGTCATTGCCCACGGAATGCTCGAACCAGTGGCGCCAGAACGGCACGGCATGGCCTGAGGCGGCGCGGTCGGCCTCAATGAGCGGGAGGGTCATGCCGGCTTGGGCGGTGGTGCGCTCGATGCGGCCGGAAAACATGCGGGTGGCGGTGTGGAGTGGGCGCTGGCGCAGGCCCTCGATCACCTGCAGCCAGGAGAGCCAAAGCCCGAGGTGAAAGGCGCCTGAGGGGAAAACGACGGGGCGGAAATTGGCTGTGGTGACCTTGGTGGCCATGGCCGAGATGGGCGGGAGCGCATCGCAGATGGCCCATTGTGCATAACCGAGATAGCTGGGCCCGGACAGGCCGAGCCGGCCATCGAACCAGGGCTGGGCCTTGAGCCAGTCGAGGGTGGCGAGGCCATCGGCACGCTCATTGGTTAGGGGATCGAATTCGCCGCCCGATTTCTCGGTGCCGCGGCAGGCCTGCAGCACGACGTGGAAGCCGCGCTCGGCATAGACCTGGGCGATGGTGCCAAAGCCGCGGCGGCCATAGGGCAGGCGCATCAGGATGGTGGGGAAGTCACCGGTGGCGCGCGGCGCGAAATGATCGGTCATCAGCACCACACCGTCGGGCATGGTGACGGGGATGTTGCGGTGTTTCCGCACGCCATTGCGGCGGGGCGGCAGGTCCTCGACATAAGCCAGAAAGAGGCTGCTCAGGCTCATCGTCAGTCCACGAAATCAAAGGCGTCGACGTCAAAGAGGCCGCGGTCGGTCATCTTGAGATGCGGGATGACGGGGAGGGCGAGGAAGGAGACCTGGAGGAACGGCTCGGGCAGGACGCAGCCAATGGCACGGGCGGCATCGCGCAGCTCGTGGAGCGTGGCCGCAACGGTCTCGAAGGGTTCAAGGCTCATGAGGCCGGCGATGGGTAGCGCCAGCTCGGCGGTGATCGCGCCGTTATCGGCCACGGCAAAGCCGCCGCGCAGCTCGATCAGGCGGTTGACGGACAGCGCCATGTCTTCGTTGTTGGTGCCGACCACGGTGATGTTGTGGCTGTCATGGCCGACCGAAGAGGCGATGGCGCCGCGCTTGAGGCCAAAACCGGTAACAAAGCCGCGGCCGATATTGCCGTTGCGCCCATGGCGCTCGACCACGGCGACCTTGATCACATCGGCTGCGAGATCGGGCTGGAGCCCTTCGTCGGTGGAGGCGAGGGTAGCGGTTTCGCGGAAAGTGAGGATAAGGCCCGGCTTGACCCCGATCACCGGCGTCTGGTTGCGCGCCGGGTTGGCGGGGGTGTTGAAGGTGGCGGGGGTTACCGGCTGGAGCTTGACCGAGTTGAGGCCCACCGGCTCGACCGAGCTGCGGGCAGCAAAGCGATCTGGTGTGACCAGGCGGCCGCCGGCGATCACATCGGAAACGCGGCATTCCTCGAGATTGTCGAGGAGCGCGATATCGGCGCGCCAGCCCGAGGCCAGCAGGCCCCGATCGCGCAGGTTGAAGATGCGGGCGGCCGAGTGCGAGGCGGCGCGATAGACGTGATGGAGCGGGCAGCCGCGGCCGATGAGACGGCGAATGGAGCTGTCGAGATGGCCTTCCTCGGCGATATCGAGCGGGTTGCGGTCATCCGTGCAAAGGGCAACAAAGCTCGAGGTATTCGCATCAAGGATTTCGGCGAGCGCTTCGAGGTCCTTGGAGACCGAGCCTTCGCGGATCAGGATGGCCATGCCCTTGGCGAGCTTTTCGCGCGCTTCGGCGGCGGAAGTGGCTTCGTGATCGGTGCGGATGGCGGCGGCGAGATAGCCGTTGAGCCCCATGCCCAGCAGCAAGGGCGCATGGCCATCGATATGGCCGCCCTGGAAGGCGGCGAGCTTGGCGAGCAGGCCAGGGTCCCCGGCCAGCACGCCCGGAAAGTTCATCATTTCGGCGAGCCCCACGACTTTGGGGTGGTCGCGGAAGGGGGCGAGATCTTCGATCTCGAGCGTAGCGCCATTGGTTTCAAAGCCGGTGGCGGGCACGCAGGATGAGAGATTGACGCGGATGTCCATGATCGTGCGCTCGGCGCAATCGAGGAAGTAGCGGATGCCCTCGGCGCCCAGCACATTGGCGATCTCGTGGGGATCGCAAAGGGCGGTGGTGACACCATGGGGCAGCACGCAGCGGTCGAACTCGAACGGGGTGACCAGCGAGGATTCGATGTGCAGATGGGTGTCGATGAAACCGGGCACGGCGAAGCGGCCGGCGCCATCAATGGTTTGTAAGCCATCATACTGGGCCAGCGTGCCCACGATCCGGTCTTCGACGATGGCGATATCGGTGGGGGTAACGGCGCCGGTGATCACATCAAGCAGCTGGACATTCTTGATAACCAGATCGGCTGGGGCCTTGCCCTGGCCAACGAGGATCATGCGGGCGAGTTGAGACGAGCTGGTCATGGGGCCTTCCGAAAGCAATTGGGTGTGAGGGTCGGCCGGGGCGGCTCAGCGGTCAAGCCCTCGTGCGGTTGCAAGGGGGAACCGCGACGGCATGGCACACGTTGCCAATGCACACTCTGGGAGAGCTTTATGGAAACCTACGATCCGCACAAGAACACGACCGAAACTACGCAGGCCAGCCCTCGCAAGATGAACCTGCGCGTGCTGATCATGTCGCTGGTGGCCGTGATCGTGCTGTTTGCCATCGTCTACATGGTCTTTGCCGGAGCGCAGCCCAACCCAACCTGAGACCAACATGGTTCGGCTCGTTAAGGTCGCGCGCAGCGATCTCACCATCATCCGCCAGCGTCGCGGCAAGGGCTTTTGCTATTTCGATAGCACGGGGGCCCTTGTTGCCGACCCGGCCATCAAGGCGCGCGTGCAGGCGCTGGGGATTCCTCCGGCCTGGAAGGATGTGCGCATTTCAGCCAAGCCCAATGGGCATATCCAGGCGCTGGGCAAGGATGAGGCCGGGCGCGAGCAATATGTCTACCATGCCGATTGGGAACTCAGGCGCGAGGGCAAGAAGGTCAAGCGGCTGTCGCTGATGACGGCGGTGTTGCCGCGGCTGCGCAAGCAGGTGCAGCAGGATCTGCAGGCGCCGGCCGGGAGCCCGGAGCTGGCGCTCGCCATCGGCGTGGCGCTGATCGACCGCACCGCCATGCGCGTGGGGCGCGAAAAATATCTCGAAGCCAATGGCACGCGCGGGGCGGGAACGCTGTTTTCGCGCGATGTGCGGGTTTCGGGCGATGATGTGGTGATCGCCTTTGATGCCAAGGGCGGCAAGCGGGCCGAATATGGCTTTACCGATGCCGGGCTGGCGCAGGCCATAGCGCGGATCAAGACCATTCCCGGCAAGCGGCTGCTGGTGTTCCGCAATGCCGAGGGCGTGATCAAGCCGATCAAGACCAGCGCACTCAATGCCTATATGCGCGAGGTCACGGGGATCGAGATTTCCGCCAAGGATTTCCGCACCCTGCGGGCCAGTTCGCTCGCGGCAGAGTCGCTGGCCAAGCTCGATACCGGGAAATCGGCATCAGCGCGCAAACGGCAGATGGCGCAGGTGGCGCGCGAAGTATCCGAAGTGCTCAAGAACACGCCGGCGATCTGCCGCAAGTCCTATATCACCCCGTGCCTGTTCAAGTTGTTCGACGAGGGCAAGCTGCAGGATCTGTGGTCCTCGGCGGGGCCTGGGCGGGCGGGTTTGCTGCAGCGTGAGAAGCGGTTGGCCGCGGTGCTCGCCAGCGTCAGCTGATGGCCGTCTGGCTGATTGCACAGCGGGAGGGGACGCGTTAGGCAAGACGATCGCAAGCGTCTTGAATAGGGAAGAGCAATGACAAAAGTGCGGGCACTGGTGCTGGAGCGGCAGCACGAGCTCAAGCTGCGCGAGATCGAGCTGCCACTCGAGGTTGGGCCGGGCATGATCAAGATCGCGATCCACACGGTGGGCGTGTGTGGCTCGGACGTGCATTACTACACCCATGGCAAGATCGGGCCGTTCGTGGTCAATGATCCCATGGTGCTGGGCCATGAGGCGGCGGGCACTGTCATCGAAGTGGGGGAGGGCGTCACCCATCTCAAGGTCGGCGACCGGGTCTGTATGGAACCCGGTATCCCTGATCCCAATTCGCGGGCGTCGCGGCTGGGGCTATACAATGTCGATCCCGCGGTGAGTTTTTGGGCGACGCCGCCGGTGCATGGGGTTTTGACCTCGGAAGTCGTGCATCCCGCCAATTACACCTTCAAGCTGCCCGACAATGTGAGCTTTGCCGAAGGGGCGATGGTTGAGCCATTTGCCGTGGGCATGCAGGCGGCGACCAAGGCCGGGATCAAGCCGGGCGATACGGCTGTGGTGCTGGGCGCCGGGCCAATCGGGACCATGGTGGCGATTGCAGCTCTCGCTGGCGGTTGTGCGCGGGTGATCGTTGCCGATCTGGCCCAGCCCAAGCTCGATATCGCCGCCAAGTACCAAGGCGTCATTCCGGTCAATATCCGCGAACAAAACCTTGTCGAAGAGGTGAAGCGCCTCACCGATGGCTGGGGCGCCGATGTGGTCTTCGAATGCTCGGGCTCGCCCAAGGCCTGGGAAACCATCATGGACTTGCCGCGGCCAGCGGGCACGATCGTGGTGGTGGGCTTGCCGGTGGAGCCGGTCAAGGTCGACATCGCGGCCGCTTCCACCAAGGAAGTGCGGATCGAAAACGTGTTCCGCTATGCCCACCAGTATGACCGGGCGATTGCGCTGTTTGCTTCGGGGCGGGTGGATCTCAAACCGCTAATCTCGGAGACCTTTGCGTTTGAGGACGCGATCAAGGCGTTTGACCGGGCGGTGGAAGCGCGGCCCGACGACGTGAAGCTGCAGATCAGGGTGGCGGAGACCGCCTGATCGCAGCACCGGCGGCCGGACTTGTCTTGCCAAGGAGTACGCGATGGATGTGGGCAATGAATGGGGCTGGGTGCATACCTATCTGCCCACCCACATCATCGCGATCCGGCTGCTGATGGCCGCGGTACTGGGCGGGATGATCGGCTTTGAGCGGCAGGTCAACACCGCCGAAGCGGGGCTGCGCACCCATATTCTCGTTGCCGTGGCGGCGGCGCTGTTCACTATCCTGACCTTCGAGATTTATCACACGATCGATGTTGGGGGCGGTGCAGCCGGCAATGTCTCGAGGGCCGATCCGATCCGTGTCATCGAGGCGGTGACCGCCGGAATCGCGTTCCTAGGGGCCGGTGCTATTTTTCGCAGTGGCCGGAATGTGCAGGGGCTGACCACCGGCGCCGGCATGTGGCTGGCGGGCGCCGTGGGCATTGCCTGTGCGCTGGGCTATTATCCGATGGCGGCGGGGGTTGCGGTGCTCGCGGTGATCGTGCTGGCGCTGCTGCGGGCCTGGTCGCACAATGTGCTGCGCCATGTGAAGGACCCACGCGAGGCGGCGCAGGCAAGCCAAGACCTGGAGCGGTAGCGGCGGGCGATCAGGCGGGGGTGAACAGCGCCTGCGCCAGTTCGATGAAGCGGCGGCCGCGTTCCTCGAAATTCTTGAACTGATTATAGGACGGCGCGCCGGGCGAGAGGAGCACGGCGTCGAACTGCGCCCGGTGTTCGACGAGGGCGCGCATGGCGCTGTCGAGATCGGGTGGGGTCAACACGGTGATCTGGGGCGCGGCCTTGCGCGTTGCCTCGGCCAAGCGGGCGCCGGTGACGGGCAGGCAAGCAAGGGTCGTGACGCCCGCGCCGGCGAGGAGGCCGGCGAGTTCTCCGTAGTCCTGCTCGCGCTCATGGCCACCAGCGATCAGGGCGATGCGGTGCCCGCGATAGGCGGCGAGCGCCGCCTTGGTGGCTTCGGGCGTGGTGGAGATGGAGTCGTCGACAAAGACGAGGTCGCCGATGCGATGTTCCTCGAGCCGATGGGGCAGGGGCTGGAAGGCGGCAATGCCGGCGAGGATACCGTCGAGAGTGCCGCCTGCCGCCAGCGCGATCTGGGCGGCGAGCTTGGCGTTATCGAGATTGTGGGCGCCCTTGAGGCGCGAAGTGGAGGATGCGGCGGTGATGGCCGCGACAGTATCGGCAGCAAGCGGCGGCAGCAGTTGGGCAGGGTCGCGCAAGGCGGCGAGGACGCGCGGATTGGTTTGGGCGGGGGTGCCCAGCGCAATGCTGAATTCGCCGGGCTGGGCGAGCAGATGGAGCTTGTCGGCGTAGTAGCGCTCGACCGAGCCGTGCCAATCCACATGCTCGGGATAAAGATTGGTGAGCGCGGCAATGTCCGGGGCGAAGGCCATGTCGGCGGTCTGGTAGCTCGAAAGCTCGAGGATCACCGTTTGGTGGCGATCCGCGATTTCGAGCGGGGCGAGGCCCACATTGCCGGCAAGGCCGGCATCAACGCCCGAATGGGTGAGCATCAGATGGGTGAGGGTCGCGGTGGTGGATTTGCCCTTTGTGCCGGTGATGGCGATCACCTGGCGGCCGTTGCGGTAGGTCTGCGCCCAAAGGTTGAGATTGGAGGTAACGGGGATGCCGGCTTGCCGGGCGAGCTCGAACACGGGCTTGTAAAGGGATACGCCGGGGCTTTTGACGATGAGGCCGAAGCGGCGCTCGGCAAAGGCGGCGGGCAGTTCGGCCGGGGCAATGAAGGTCGTGCCGGGCAGGTCAGCGGTGCCGCTGTCGGTGGTCACGAAAACGGGCAGGTCGGGGTGGCGGGCGGCGAGAAAGGCGCGGGTGGAGAGCGCTTCGCGGCCGGCGCCGTAGAGCAGCACGGGGGCATCAAACGGCATGGGGGGACACTGCGGCAAGAACCGGGGCGGGGATCAGGTGATCGGGACTATCGGCCATCAGGTCGTCGAGAGCAGCAGCCAGGGCCGGAGCGCCATATTGCGCTTCGAGATCGGGCTTGAGGCGCGCGACAATGGTATCGCTTGACCATTCGGGGCGCTGGGCCAAAGCGTAAAGGCAGGCGGCAGCTTCCAGGATCTCGCCGACGCATTCCCAGGGCTTTTGGCCGGCAAGGCCGGTCAGTTCGCGGAAGGAGGCTTCGTTTTCGCCATTGTCGAGCAGGTTCTGGCCAAAGATGGACAGCAGGCGCGCCTTGTCCATGACCGGGGCGAAGATCAGGAAGACGAAGTGGCATTTGGGGCAGTGGCCGCACCAGAGCGGGCCATCGTGGCCGGCCAGCTTGAAGTTCTGGTTGCAGCTGGAAAAGACCCGGTCATAGCGGGTTTCGCGGGCAAAGAGCGCGGCGATGCGCGCTTCCGAATAGGGGCGCAGAAGCGAGAAATATTCCAGCGCGCCGCCGGTGGCTTCGGCGAGAATGGTGGCGATGGTGCGCTCAAAGCCGAGCGACTTGGAATATTGGTGATTGGCCTCGCGGCCATCGAACACCACATTGCCTTCGCTGGCGGAGCGCTCGTTCGACAGCACGATGCGGTTGAAGCCAAAGAGCAGCGCGCAGAGCGAGGCGATCATGGAATTGATGGCAGTCGAGGGGACGTGGCCATTGTAAAAGCCCGGCTCCTTGCCCAGCCGGATCATTTCCTTGTCGAGGATGCGCCGGACATAGATCGGGGGTACGCCGATCTTGTCGACCGAGGTCAGGATGGGGCCCTTGGGGTTGACGGCAAAGGGCGTGAAGGGGATGGCGGCGGCGGACAGGAGTTCGACGCTGACCAGCGAATCCTTGCCACCCCCGATGGGCAGCAGGGCGCGGTTGGGTAGTTCAAGCTTGCGGTCGGCTGATGTGGTCACGTCATGGGGCGTCGAGACGACGAGCTTGCCGAAGCGCGACAGGTTGTTGCGCGCGTAGAACTCGCCCAAGCCGTTCTCGTAGACGTCGAGCACGAAGGCGGTTTCGCTCTGGGCCAGCGCGATATTGGGCGCGCAGATTTCGAGCGGGGCCTTGAGCTTGAAGTAGCTGACGCCGAGGACTATCGCGGTCAGGTCGAGCAGCTTGAGGAAGGCTGGCGAGGTGAGTGCCGCCGGGTCGGTGATGGCGGGGAATTCCAGCACTTCGATGAAGTGGCGGCCATCCAGCCCATAGCTGAAGCGGGCGGTGGCATTGGCGGCATCAAAGATCGGCCGCTCGATAAGGAACTGGGACTGCACGGTCTATCGCATCTCCGTGCCGGCGTGGTCGCCGGCTTTGCCCTGATATAGTTGATTTCTGCCCGATGCGGGAGAGGCGCTTAGTACAGCCGCATCTGCAGGCGCATGACGATGTCGTTGCCCAAGCGCTGGAAGCCAAATTCGCGCATGGTGCAGGACCAGGTATCCCCGTTCTTTTCGATGCGGAAGAGGTTGTAGCGGGCGGGATCGTCGAGCGTGCCGCCCTGGGCGGCGCTGGCAGCGGCAACGCCAACCACCGGCACTTCGCGGCCAACACCGGGGATGGTGTGGATGGAGGAGCGATGGGTGTGACCGTGCAGGATCAGCTCGGCCCCGCATTCGGCGATGACCTGACGGAAGAGGCGATGCCCCTTGAGCCCGAAGGAGGGGTGCTGCAGTTCCTGGCAGGGCGGGTGATGGATGAGGACTGCGCGATAGTAGCCGCCTTCGCCCAGAACCTTGAGAATGCGCGCGAGGCGGCTGGCCTGCTTTTCGTCGAAGCGGCCGAGAGCCACGAAGGGGCGGGTCGGCACGGCGCTGGAGCAGGAGACCACGGCCAGTTCACCCTGGCGGCGCACGAAGGGATAGATCGCGTCGTCGACGGTCTCGCCCTTCATGTAGTCGCCCCAGATGTCCTCGGCCGCTTCCAGCGCGCCCGGAACATAGGCGTCGTGATTGCCCGGGCAAACACAGATCTTTTCCGGGCTGCCCAAGGCTTGCAGCCATTCGCCAGCCCGGGTGATTTCGGATTTCAGCGCCAGGTTGGTGAGGTCGCCCGTCACGGCGGTGAAATCGGCATTCTGGCTCTGCAGGTGAGCAACCAGGCTCGCCAGCGTGCCGCTGTTGAGCTCGCCATGGCGGCGCAGCTTCCAGTTGAGGTAGCCCGTGAGCCGTTTGCCGACCAGGTCGCGGACGGCAACCTGAGGCATGGGGGACAGGTGAATGTCGGAAATGTGGGCGAGGGTGATCATTGTCGCTGTAATGCCAGAAGCACTGCCGCAAGAAAATGACGAACTCACTCTAGGCACGATTTTGTGGTCGGCAACACTCTCTGCTACGCCTAAGCCAACGGAGTGAAGCCATGCAGATGAATCGCTTTCAGCAAATTCGGGCCAAGGTATTCCTCAACGTCATGGGGCTGACCCATCGCATGACCATCGGCGCGCGCGTGATGCTGGTGGATGGCGACAAGGTGCTGTTGATTCGGCACACTTATGTGCCGGGCTGGCAGTTTCCCGGCGGCGGGGTGAAGCCAGGGGAAACGGCCGAACTGGCCGCCCAGCGCGAACTGGTCGAGGAAACCGGCTTTCGCAGCACGGGACGACTGGAGCTGTTCGGGCTTTACCACAATACGGGCCCAGTGACGAACCGGGACCATGTGGCATTCTTCGTTGGGCGGGAGTTCGAGCAGGCCTTTGAGTTCAAGCCCAATTACGAGATCGCCGAGGTAGGCTGGTTCGATCGCACGCAACTGCCCGAAAAGGTTACCCCCGCGACCTCGCAGCGCGTCGACGAAGTGTTCGACGGGGCGCCACGCCGCGAGACCTGGGGCTACTGAGCCTTAGCTCAGAAAAGGAAGTTCGGGGCCGATCGGAATGATCCGCGTCGGATTGATGGTGACGTGGCTCCAGTAATAGTGGGTGCGGATATGGTCGAGATCGACCGTTTCCTTGACGCCGGGCACCTCATAGAGCGCCTTGAGATAATGCGAGAGGTTGGGATAATCGGCGATGCGGCGGCGGTTGCACTTGAAGTGGCCGACATAAACCGCGTCGAACCGCACCAGCGTGGTAAAGAGACGCCAATCGGCCTCGGTGACGGTCTCGCCGGTGAGGTAGGCGGTTTGGCCGAGGAGGTCCTCCACCCAGTCGAGGGCTGAGAAGAGCTTGACCACGGCCTCGTCATAGGCGGCCTGGGTGGTGGCAAAGCCGGCCTTGTAGACGCCATTGTTGATGTCGTCATAGATGCGCGGGTTGAGCTCATCGATGCGCTCGCGCAGCTCGGCCGGATAGAAGTCCTCGGTGTTGCCGGTCAGCTCGTTGAAGGCCGAGTTGAACATGCGGATGATCTCGGCACTTTCATTGGACACGATGGTGCCGCGCTGCTTGTCCCAGAGCACCGGCACGGTGACGCGGCCGGTATAATGCGGGTCGGCCTCGGTATAGACCTGCCAGAGCATGTCCTTGCCAAAGAGGGCGTCGCCAGTGGAGCCTTCATCGGTCTTGAAGGTCCAGCCGGTTTCATCGGGCATTTTGGGGGAAACGACCGAAACCGAGATCAGGTCATCGAGCTCCTTGAGGCGCCGGAAGATCAAGGTGCGATGTGCCCAGGGGCAGGCGAGGGACACATAGAGGTGGTAGCGGCCCGCTTCGGCCTTGAAGCCGCCTTCGCCAGAGAGGCCGGGGCTGCCATCGGCGGTGATCCAGTTGCGAAAGCCCGATTGGGAGCGCTCGAACTTTCCGCCGGTCTTCTTGGTATCATACCATTGGTCGGACCATTTTCCGTCGATCAGCTGTCCCATGATGAGGCTCTTTCACGAGTTTGTTGCGCATGCGAGGTAAAGTCCCGCAAGCGTCGGGTTGTTGCAGGATTGAACGGGGAAATAGGGGAGAATGCCCGCCCGGATAAGCAGCCAAATCGGCAACAAATCGTTGTGCAAAAGAAACACGGACCGCTCGCTCTTGTTTTTGCCGGCACCCGGTACGACCTTTTTGTTTACGCAGGGCCATGGTGGTGCTAATGCGGATTTCAGGCGTGGAGGCGCCCAGGATGGTAAAGGTTTTGCTGGCAACACGACGACCCTAGAGGGTTTTTGAGCGGCGCGCTTTTTGTGGCGCCGGGTTTCTGCCTGCTGCTTCCATTTTGGATTTTGCCATGACCATTGCCGCGTCCACAGCCGTTTCGGCTGCTCCTCATGCCGGTGTGCTTTCCGTTCGCCCAGCAACTCCTGCCGATGACACCTTCATCGATGAGCTGCAGGCCATTGCCTTTGGCCCGGGCCGGTTTGCGCGGACGGCCTTTCGCATCCGCGAGCGTTTTCCCATCGACAAGAGCCTGAGCCTTGTTGCCGAAGTGGATGGCGTGCCATGCGGTTCGGTGTGGATGACCCCGATCAGCGTGGGCGGCAGCAATGGCTATCTGCTGGGCCCGCTGGCAACGCACCCCAATTTCCGGAAGCGCGGCGCCGGCAAGCTGCTGGCGCTTGAGGTCAGCAAGCGCGCCCTGGCCCGCAACGAGGGTAAATTCGTGCTGCTGGTGGGTGACCAGGATTATTATTGCCCGCTGGGGTGGGTCCCGACCGTGCCTGGTGCCATCCAGTTCCCCGGGCCGGTCGACCCCAACCGCGTGCTGCTGCTGGCCGAAGATCCGGCGCTGGCCAAGTCGCTGAGCGGCGTGATCGGCGCCTTCGGGGCCTGAGTACTGCCTGCACCCGGCTTGCAGAAGGCGCGTGCAGGGACGGGCGCTGTGTCATAGATAGGGGCGATGATTGTTCGCGCCGGTGACGCTTGATTGCAGAACTAGACCTTGATGCGCTGGCAGCACGACTGCTGGCGCAACCTCCCGAATTGCCTGAGCGGCACCTGCTGGTTCCCGATTGGGCGCCGGCGCGCCCGTTCAATCGGCCGCCCGTGCCGGCGGCGGTGTTGATCGGGCTGATCCGGCGGCCCGAAGGGCACACGGTGCTTTATACCGAGCGCTCGCCCGACCTGCGCTCGCATTCGGGGCAGGTGGCGTTTCCCGGCGGCAAGGTTGACCCGCAAGACGCCGATGTGGCGGCAGCGGCGCTGCGCGAGGCCTTCGAGGAAGTAGGCATGGTGCGCAGCGATGCGCGGGTGCTGGGCTTCATGCCGACCTATTTCACCGGCACCAATTATCTCATTACCCCGGTGGTCGCCGCAGTGGAGCCGAGCGGCCCCTTTGTGCCCAATCCCGGGGAAGTGCATTCGGTCTTCGAGGTGCCGCTGAGCCGCGTGCTCGATCCGCAAAGCTATGGCGAGGTCAAGGTGGAGCGGGGCGGAACAGTGCACCGCACCTGGCAGATCGACCATGACGGCCACCGAATCTGGGGCATCACCGCCAATCTGACGCGGCTGTTTCGCGACCTGGTGACGGGGGCACGGCCATGACGGAGGCAGCCGAAGCGCAGCAGCGCTTGCGCGATGCCGAATGGCGGCAGCGCGCCGAAACCCAGGCAATCTTTGCGGCGCTGGATGGCGCGAGAGGGCGCACCCGCGCAGTGGGTGGGGTGGTGCGCGACACCATTTTGGGACGCAGTGACGTTGATATCGACATGGCAACCGAGTTGTTGCCAGCCGAGGTGGTACGGCGCGCGGAAGAGGCGGGGATTGCGTCTTATCCGACCGGAATTGAGCACGGTACCGTGACGCTGCGGCTGGGTGAAACGCTGGTCGAGGTCACCACGCTGCGGCGGGATGTGGAAACCGATGGGCGGCATGCGGTGGTGGCGTTTGGGTCCGACTGGGCGGAAGATGCGGCGCGGCGCGATTTCACTCTCAATGCCCTCTATGCCTTTGCCGATGGGACGCTTTTTGACCCGCTGAGCGGATTGGACGATGCGCTCAATGGCCGGGTGCGGTTCATTGGCGATCCGGCACAGCGAATCGCCGAAGACGGTTTGCGGGTTTATCGGTTCTTCCGCTTTTCGGCGCGGTTTGCCGGGCAGAGCCTAGATGCCGCAGCGCTGGCGGCCTGTGCGGCGGCGGTTGGTGCGCTCGATCATCTTTCCGCCGAGCGGGTGGGCGGAGAAATGCTGCGGATGCTGGCCTTGCCGCAGATCGCGGCGACCTTGCGGGTGATGGCCGGTATCGGGTTGCTCGAGCTTGAGGTGCCAGGCCTGGCGGCGCTGGAGCGGTATGAAGAACTGGGTGGGGTGGCGGTGAGCGGGCGGCTGGCGCTGCTGCTGGGAGAGAGCAATCCAGAACAGCTGCAGCACAGCTGGCGATTGGCCAATGAAACCGTCCGCGAAGCCGTAGAGGTGCTCGCGGCGGCAAGGCTGTTGTTGCAGCGCCAGTTGAGTGAAGCGCTTTATCGCTTTGGAGCAGGGTGCGGGGAAGGGGTGCTGGTCGCGGCGGCATTGGGTGGCTGGAGTGCCGAAGCAACCGTCGAGATGCAGCGGCGGGTCGGGGAAATCGTCGTGCCGCCCTTGCCCATTGGTGGCGCCGATCTGCTTAAGCTGGGCATGAAGCCAGGCCCGGCATTGGGCCAGGAGCTGGGGCGACTGGAAGCGTTGTGGCTGGCCAGCGATTTTGCGCTGGACCGGCAGGCGCTGCTGGCAGCCGCCCAGGTATGAGCGGAGCCGAGCGCCTGCAGCAGTCCAGATGGGTCAGGGGAAGCGCACTTCGGGCGGCATGGACGATAGAATCGAATTCACATTGCCGCCGGTCTTGAGGCCGAAGGTAGTGCCGCGGTCGTAAAGCAGGTTGAACTCGACATAGCGGCCGCGACGCACCAGCTGCTCATGGCGGTCGGCTTCGGTCCAGGCCTGTTCGAAATTGCGGCGCACCAGACGGGGGTAGATGTCGAGGAAGGCCTCGCCCACGGCCTGGGTGAAGGCGAAGTCGGCTTCCCAGTCACCGGTATTGTGGTGGTCATAGAAAATGCCGCCAACGCCGCGATGCTCGTTACGATGGGGCAGGAAAAAGTACTCGTCGCACCATTGCTTGAAGCGCTCGTAATCAACGCCGGGGCGGTTGTCGCAGGCTGCGCGCATGGCGGCGTGGAAATCAACGGTGTCTGGATCGGTCTGGGTGCGCCGGCGGTCGAGCACGGGGGTGAGGTCAGCACCGCCGCCGAACCATTGCTTGCCGGTGACGATCATGCGCGTGTTCATGTGCACGGCTGGAACATGTGGGCTCCAGGGGTGCACGATGAGGGAAATGCCCGAGCTCCAAAAGCTGGCGCCTGCCTCGGTGCCGGCGATCTGCTTGGCGAATTCCCCCGAGAAATTGCCGTGCACGGTCGAGATATGCACACCAGCCTTTTCGAACACGCGGCCATGCAGCATCGACATTTCGCCGCCACCGCCCGCCGCACGATCCCAAGGCGAGCGCTCGAACTGACCGGCGGGCAGGTGAGCATGGCTGCCTTGATGTTCGCGCTCGATGGCCTCGAACTCGGCGCAAATGCGATCCCGCAGCTGCCGGAACCAGGTGGTGGCGCGGGTTTTCTTGGTCTCGATATCGTCTGGGATATTCATGCTTGGGATATGTACCGTCATTGCAGGCTCGTCCACCCGTCAGTTTGTCGTTTGGCTTCCCCCAGAATAAGCGCTGCCGCGACGGCGACATTGATCGAGCGCAAACCGGGCTGCATCGGAATGCGAATCTTGAGATCCGCGATTTCGGCGACCGCATCAGGTACGCCAGCGCTTTCGCGGCCCATCAGCAGAATGTCGTTCTCTTGGTAGCTCGCAGCATAGGCGGAAGTCGTGGCCTTGGTCGTAAGCAGCACCAAGCGGCGCCCGGCCGATTGCCGCCAGGCATCGAACTGGCTGAACCCGGTATGCTCCACTACGCTGGCGCGATCCACATAGTCGAGCCCCGCACGGGCCAGGTTCTTTGGTGAAAAGGGGAAGCCGGTGGGATGGATGATGTGGATGGTCGTGCCCACGCAGGCGCAGAGCCGGATCAGGGTGCCGGTGTTGTTGGCGATATCGGGTTGATAAAGGGCGAGATCGACCGGCATGAGCTTGATCGTGGCAAGGGAGCGCGCAGGCATAGTCCAATAGCTGGCGAAAGGCGCCGGGTATAGTGTCGCAGCCAGCCTCGTTCATTCCCGCGCGCTCTGGACAAGCGCCGGGGACAGTGCAAAAAGAGCGCACCTGACGGGCCGCTTGAGGGCGGACGGCGGCCGATTCTGCGTAGGTGGGAGCTGGCTGCGCTTGCCGGCCGCGTCGAAGTGTATTGTACGGGGATCGTGACCTTGGCTACGCAAGCTGAACATTCATCCACGCGACGGGATTTCCTGTTTGTGGCAACCGGGGCCGTAGGGGCTGTAGGCGCCGCTGCCGTGGCCTGGCCGCTGATCAATCAGCTGAACCCGGATGCGTCTACGTTGGCGCTGGCCAGCATCGAATTCAACCTTACCGGCATCGAAGAAGGCCAGGCGGTCACCATCATGTGGCGCGGCCTGCCGGTGTTTGTGCGTCATCGCACTCCGGCCGAGATCGAGGAAGCCCGCGCTGTGCCGCTGGCAGACCTCAAGGATCCCGAGACGGACGAGCAGCGCACCCAGGAAGGCCACGAGCAGTGGCTGATCATGATCGCGAACTGCACCCATCTCGGTTGCGTGCCGGTGGGTCAGTCCGGCGACTTCGATGGCTGGTTCTGCCCGTGCCATGGCTCGCACTACGATACGGCCGGACGTATTCGCAAAGGTCCCGCACCAAAGAACCTGGTGCTGCCGCCTTATAATTTCGTCAGCGATACGCTGGTCCAGATCGGTTAGTGGGGGCTTCGCCGATGTCAGAACATTCAACTTACCAGCCGGGTACCGGCGTAGAAAAGTGGCTCGACGAGCGGTTGCCCGTTGTCAGGTTTGCCAAAGAGCACCTGATGGACTTCCCGACGCCCAAGAATCTCAACTATTTCTGGACCTTCGGGGCCATTCTGGCGATCATGCTGGTGGTGCAGATCGTAACCGGCATCATTCTGGCGATGCACTACACCCCAAATATCGCCATGGCGTTCAACTCGGTTGAGCATATCCGCCGTGACGTAAATGGCGGGCGCATCATCCAGGCCACCCACGCCGTGGGCGCTTCCATGTTCTTTGCTGCCCTTTACATCCATATGGGCCGTAACCTGTATTTCGGGTCCTACAAGGCTCCGCGCGAGATCCTGTACATCATCGGCGTGCTGATCTTCATCATGGTGATGGCAACGGCCTTCATGGGCTATGTGCTGCCATGGGGCCAGATGAGCTTCTGGGCCGCTACCGTTATCACCAATATCTTTGCGGCAATTCCGATTGTCGGTAATCCGATCCTCGAGCTGCTGCGTGGCGGCTTTGCTGTCGACAATCCGACGCTGAACCGCTTCTTCTCCTTGCATTACCTGCTGCCATTCGTGGTCGCAGCACTCGTTGCGCTCCACATCTGGGCGCTGCACGTGCCGGGCAACAACAACCCGACCGGGGTCGATGTGAAGTCGAGCCGCGATACCGTGCCTTTCCATCCGTACTATACGATGAAGGACCTGTTCGCGGTCGTGGTCTTCGCCATTCCTTTCGCGTGGTTCGTGTTCTTCATTCCCGATATCCTTGGCCACCCCGACAACTATGTCATGGCCAACAGCCAGGTGACGCCGGCGCATATCGTTCCCGAATGGTACTTCCTGCCCTTCTACGCGATCCTGCGCGCCATCGACTTCAACATCCTGTTCATCGACTCGCGTCTTGGCGGCGTCATCTTCTTTGCCGGCTCCATCGTGATCCTGCTGTTCGTGCCGTGGCTCGATCGGTCGCCGGTTCGCTCGGGCACCTTCCGCCCGCTGTTCAAGTGGTTCTACTGGCTGTTCATCATCAACTTCCTGGCTCTGGCCTATCTGGGCGCGGCGCCGGCTGAAGGCATCTATGTGGTGCTCGCCAAGATCACGACGTTCTACTACTTCTTCTACTTCCTTGTTGTGTTGCCCTTCCTGCCGATGTTCGAGAAGCCCCGGCCCTTGCCGACCAGCATCTCGGAAAGCGTACTGGGCAAGGCACTGCCGTGACGGTTGGGATCAGGTCAATGTTCAATATCAAGACACTCATCTCCGCCGCAGCAGTGTCGGCCGCTCTGATCGCAGTCCCGACTGTCGCCCAGGAAGCCGATACCCACGCCACTCCGCATATCGAGCGGCAGGACTGGAGCTTCGCCGGCATTTTCGGCACCTATGACCAGAACCAGCTGCAGCGCGGCTTCCAGGTGTTCCGGGAAGTTTGTGCCAACTGCCACAGCGCCAATCTGCTTGCTTTCCGCAATCTGGCCGAGCCCGGTGGCCCGCACTTCTCGGAGGAACAGGTCAAGGCGCTGGCGGCCGAATATGAGGTTGCCGATCCGGCAGCCGAGGGCGGCGTTCGGCCGGCCGTACCAGCAGACCGGTGGCCGGCGCCTTTTGCCTCCGATCAGGAAGCTCGCGATGCCAACGGCGGCTCCGTGCCGCCGGACTTCTCCGTTCTGGCCAAGGCACGTGGCGTCAGCGATCCGTTCCCCACCTGGATCTTCAACTACTTTACCGGTTACGCTGAAGGCGGCCCGGATTATATCCACGCGCTGCTCAACGGCTATGTCGAACCACCTGAAGGCTTCGAGCTACCGGAAGGCAAGTACTACAACGAGTACTTCCCAGGGCACGCCATCGGCATGGCACCGCCCCTGGCGGACGACCAGATCACCTATGAACCCGGTGAAGACGGCCAGACTGTTCCACAGACAGTCGAGCAGTACTCGCAGGATGTGAGTGCGTTCATGATGTGGCTGGCCGAACCTGGCCTTGTGGCGCGCAAGCAGACCGGCTTTGTGGTTCTGCTGTTCCTGTTCGTGTTCGCGGGCCTGCTGTGGTTCACCAAGAACCGCATCTGGAAGAGCGTCGAGCACTGAGTGCTCGCCGCCGAACTGCGTTGAGTTAAGGGTCCTACGGGACCCTTTTTTCACGCCATGCCCCAGTTCGGGCCTATCCCCTTGTTATTCTCGCGCGAGACCGCATTATGGGTCTCGAATCTTCGCCGAGGAGCCGTCATGTCCGCGATCCGCATTGCCGTTACCGTGGTGAGTGCAGCCGTGGCCGCCAGCCGCCATCCCGTGGTGCGGGCGGGCATGCGGGCGGTGGCCAACAATCCCAAGGCGCGCGATGCAGCCGTGACCGTTACCCGAGGTGCCGCCTACCAGGCCGGAGTGGTGGCACGGATGATCGTTCGGCGCCGGCTGCGCTAAGCTTCCCAATATTGCGAGTGTTTCATGCCGCTTGACCTGCAATCGCTGGTTCGCACCATTCCGGACTACCCCAAGAAGGGGATCCTGTTCCGCGATATCACAACGCTGATCGAGCACCCCGAAGGGTTCAGAGAAAGCATCGAGCGTATTGCTGCGGCCCATCGCGACCTCGGCATTACCCATGTGGCGGGAATAGAGGCGCGCGGCTTTATATTCGGGGCAGGGGTGGCGATCGCGCTCGGCGTGGGTTTCGTGCCGATTCGAAAGCGCGGCAAGCTGCCGGGCCAGACCATCGGCCAGAACTATGTGCTGGAATATGGCGTCGACACGATCGAGATCCACGCCGACGTGCTGACCGACGTGCACAAGGTGCTGCTGGTGGACGACTTGATCGCCACCGGTGGGACGGCCTTGGCGGCTGTGGGGCTGCTGCGGCGCACGGGTGCCATCTGCGACCATGCGGCCTTTGCCATCGACCTGCCCGACCTTGGCGGCGCCGAAAAGCTGCGTCACGAGCAGGTCGAGATTTATTCGCTGATGGCGTTCAACGGGCACTGACTACCAGTTATTGCGGCCATCCACCTGGGAAACGGGCAGGGAGCTCAGGTCGAAGTCGGGGATCATGCGCAAGTTGACGGTGATGATCCGGTTGGCAGGGATGCCGTCGGTCATGCCGGGCTTGAGCGTGCCGTCAAGGTTGTAGAGTGAGCCCCAGTCCGGGCAGTCGCTGTGCGTGTTGCCGCCGCACTTGGCACAGAAATGATGCAGGTTCACCCCTTCGCTGGCCGAGTAGACCTGGTCATTGGCCGAGGTGATGCGAACCTCTTCGGGGGCAAAGCTGGCCCAGACGGCCCCCACGCGATTGCACAAGGTGCAATTGCACTCATGGGCCTCGGTGGGGGCTTGCAGCATCTCGATCCGGGTGGAGCCGCAGTGGCAGGTCGCAACAAGTGTCATCGTGATTCTCCCTTGGGGTTGTGGGAGCAACCTGCCAGAACGGGATGACAGAGCCTGTCAGCAGGCTTCAGGCGGCGATTGATTGCCGGTTATCGAGGAGGCAGAACTGGTTGCCCTCGGGGTCGCGCAGAATGGTGCAAGTGGGTAGCACGCGCACGATCTCAGCACCCGCCTGGGTCAGCTTTTCCACTTCGCTCGGGCGATCCGAAGCGAGGATGTCGAAGTGGACGCGGTTGTTGTCGGGGCGGCGGCCGTCGATGTTTTGAAAGCAGATGCTGGGTCCGCGCCCGTCGAGCATCACCATCTGGTCGGCTTCGGGAGCCAGACCCAGGGCGGCGAGGCGGGCAAGTTCCGCCTCGTCCTGTTGGCGCAGTGCATAGCCGTCCAGCAGATTGACCCAGAACCAGGCGAGCTCGGTTGGCTGTTCGCAGTCAAAGACGATCTCGTGGATGGCACCCATGCCCGATCTCCTGTTCCAATTCCCGCATTGCTTAGAAAGGAATTGCGGCAAGACTAGGCAGGGGTGCTCCAAGGGGCGTCAGGCGGGGCCGGTTAGGGCTCCAGCTGACCGGTTTTGGGGGCCTCTTCAGCGCTGATATCGGGCTCGTTGCGGGTCTTCCACAAGGAGAAGAGTACGCCACCAGCCAGGATACCAACGGTCACAACCAGCGAGAGCAGGGTGTCGATCTTGATCTCAAGTGGCACGAGGAAGATCTTGATACCCACCAGCACCAGCACAATCGCCAAGGCCGTCTGCAGATAGCGGAAGCGGTTCATGGCGGCAGCCAGGGCGAAGTAGAGCGCGCGCAGACCAAGGATGGCGAAGATGTTGGAGGTGTAGACGATGAAGGTGTCCTGCGTCACCGCGAAGACGGCGGGCACGGAGTCGACGGCAAAGATCAGGTCGACCGCTTCCACCATGATCAGCGCCACGGCGAGCGGGGTCAGGAACATCACTACCTTACCCGTCTTGGGGTCTGGCTCACGCACGGTGAAGGCACGGCCATGCAGGCGGTCGGTGATGCGGAAGTGCTTGCGCAGGAAGCGAAATATCGGGTTGTGCTCGATGTCGGGCGTTTCATCCTGATGCTTGAACATCCGGAAGCCGGTGAAGATCAGGAAGGCGCCGAAGCCGAACAGAATCCAACTGAAGGAGTGCACCAAAGCAGCGCCAAGGCCGATCAGAATGGCGCGGAAGGCGATCACGCCCAGAATGCCCCAGAACAGCACGCGGTGCTGGTAGAGGCGGGGAATGCCAAGAAAACCGAAGATCGTGGCGATGACGAACATGTTGTCCATCGCCAGGCTCTGCTCGATCAAATAGCCCGTATAGAATTCAAGCCCGGCTTCGGCGCCGCGGGCCCACCAGACCCAGCCGCCAAAGGCCAGAGCAATGGCGACGTAAAAGCCATAAAGCGTCAGGCTTTCGCGCGCCGAAATTTCGTGTTCGTCCTTGTGCAGAATGCCAAGGTCGAACACCAGCAATGCGATAACGACCGTGATAAACGCGGCCCAAAAATAAACGGGGGTACCCAGAAAATCGCCCGAAAGGGCGGCAAGAAGCGATTCCATCGCCGGACCATCTCCATGTGAACATTGGAGCAGCTCCGACATCGCCATAGGGAACTATGACCAGAGGGGCCCGGCGCCGCACAGCAAGAATGCGCAAATGCGGCGAAAAGTTCAACCCGGTGCGGCAGGATGCCGCCCAGTTAATTCAGCGGGGAGCGCAGAGCATGACGACGGCGTCGTTTGTTTCGAGCTGGATCACAGTGCCACGGGTTGGGTCGGGCACGATCCGACCGGCCTGAATGCCGCGCGCTGACTTGAGGCCTCCGTCGTTGAAGCCCACTCCATCCTGGTAGCCGGTGATGCTTCCGGTTCCCGAAGCTGCATCCGCAAGGGCTGTGGAAGCAAAGCCATAGACCGCACCATAGATGGTCAGAATGCCCGCCTTGCCGCCGGTCTCGTCGCGGCAGCTCCAGTTGCCCTCAAAGCTTTGCGCTGAAGCGGGCAGAACGAGCAGGGCGATGAAGGCGGAGGCAAGGGTGATTCGGCGCATGGCGTTAGTGTGAATCGCCTCGGTGCGCTGTTCAACTGCGTCGGGCGATGAGCGGGCCGATGAGCGGGAGGTTGGTGAGTGCCTGCAACAGTTTTTGCCACCAGGGCATCCGGTAATCGCGCAATTTCGAGAACGCGACCAGTTCGGCGCTATAAACAAGATCGCCGTGCTGATTGGTGCCGGTCAGCCGGTTGAACAGCAAGCCCCAACCCGGCAGGGAATTGGAGGGGCGCTTGCCGGTGACGACAAGCTGAAAGCTGACCACATCGTCGGGCCGGACTGGCGTGGGGAAATCCATGCTGTTGACACCGGGGGAGGGGCCGGACACGCCAGGCTCACGGCCAAGGGCGCGCAGACGCTCTTCCTCGGCGAACAGCGCGTCGACCATCTTGCGGTGACCGACGCTCGCAATGTGCCAGCCGCTGGCAACCAGCCCCCCTAGATAGCTTGCTTGAGCCATCTCTGAATTGGTGTGCACGGGCTGGGGATCATAGAGGCTGGCGAAGCGGACCATGTCTTCGGTCGCAAAGCCATGGGCACCCAGATCGAACACTTCATCGATGACGATGTCTTCAAACCAACGGGTCATACGGACACTCCCGATGCTTGGGTGGGTATCCGCAGGGACAGGCGCATCTGCAGCACCGGCTGGCGCTTCTGATTGCCGACATCAAAGTTTAGAGCGACGATGCCGAGTTCGGGTTGGCTCGGCAGACTCGTCAATTCCGCAATGGTAGCGGTGCCGCCGATATCGTCACCAACCATGACCGGATTTTTCCACTTCAGATCCCGAACGCTGGCGATTCCTGCGGACTTGGTAGTGGCAAGGAAGCTATCGCCCAGCATGCGCAGGCATAGCGCGCCAGTCTGCCAGCCGCTGGCGGCCAGGCCGCCAAGCAGCGAGGCTTGGGCTGCGCTTTCGTCGAGGTGAAACGGGAAGGGGTCGAACTCACGCGCAAAGCTCGTGATCATGTCCCGCGTTACGGTGGTGCGACCAAGCTCGATCACTTCGCCGAGCTGCAGATCCTCCCAGAAGCGCGGAGAG
Organism: Devosia sp. 1566; assembly: GCF_004005995.1. Taxonomy (NCBI): domain Bacteria; kingdom Pseudomonadati; phylum Pseudomonadota; class Alphaproteobacteria; order Hyphomicrobiales; family Devosiaceae; genus Devosia; species Devosia sp. 1566. The sequence continues at coordinate 2,468,242 of NZ_CP034767.1, read as the reverse complement.
GTAATTACCGGTTCGGTCATGCAGTTGCCCCTTACGTCAAGGCGGTTGTGCACGCTTCAGACGTGGCGGGCAAGATGGATGCGAGCGGGGAGGGCAGGCGGACGGGCGAGTGGTACTCGTCCGATCCGGTGCCGTTCAGACGAGGTCAGGTGTTGAACTTGAACAGCATCACGTCGCCGTCCTTGACCACATATTCCTTGCCTTCGTCGCGTGCCTTGCCGGCTTCCTTGGCGGGAACTTCGCCGCCGAGGGTGACGAAGTCGTCGTAGCCAATGGTCTGGGCGCGGATGAAGCCGCGCTCAAAATCGGAGTGGATGACGCCGGCCGCCGCCGGGGCCTTGTCGCCCTTGTGGATGGTCCAGGCGCGCGTTTCCTTGGGGCCGACGGTGAAATAGGTTTGGAGGCCTAACAGGTGATAGGCTTCACGGATCAGCCGGTTGAGGCCGGGTTCGTGAAGACCGAGCGATTCCAGATATTCGGCCTGTTCCTCATCGGGCAACTGGGCCAGCTGGCTTTCGATTTCGGCCGAGATGATGACGACGCCGGCGCCATTGGCATGGGCGTAATCCTCGACGGCCTTGCTCATGGCGTTGCCGCTTTCGGCCGAGCCTTCGTCCACATTGCACACATAGAGCACGGGCTTGGAGGTGAGGAGCTGCAGTTCCCCGAACGCCTTTTCTTCCTCAGGCGAACGCTCGACGAAACGGGCCGACTTGCCCTCGCGCAGCAGCACCAGCGCGCGGTCGATCAGATCGAGCGTGGTCTTGGCTTCCTTGTCATTGCCCTTGGCCTTTTTCTCAACGCCGGCACGGCGCTTTTCGAGGCTTTCGAGATCGGCCAGCATCAGCTCGGTTTCCACCACTTCGGCATCGGCGAGCGGGTCGACCTTGTTGGCGACATGGATGATGTTGCCGTCTTCAAAGCAGCGCAGCACATAGGCGATGGCGTCGCATTCGCGGATATTGGCCAGGAACTGGTTGCCCAAGCCTTCGCCCTTGGAGGCACCCTTCACGAGACCGGCGATGTCGACAAAGCTCATGCGCGCGGGCAGTACGTTGACGGACTTGCCGATGGCGGCAAGCTTTTGCAGGCGTTCATCGGGCACGGGGACGTCGCCCACATTGGGCTCGATGGTGCAGAACGGGAAATTGGCGGCGGCAGCCGCAGCGGTGCGCGTGAGCGCATTGAAAAGGGTCGACTTGCCGACATTGGGCAGGCCGACAATGCCCATCTTGAAACCCATGGGAAACTCCGGAAATTTGTTGGCCCCCACTTGGGTCGGAATGGCGGGGAAGTCAATGCAGCGGTACCCAACTGAGCGGGAAGCAGCCTTGCCCAGAATGGGAATGGGCATATAGCCTCGGGCCAAATAGAGGCGAAGGATGTGACATGACCCCAATCGTGCTGGTGCCCGGGCTGCTGTGCTCGGCGGAGATCTTTGCGCCCCAGGCACTTGCGTTGTGGCCCTATGGGCCGGTGACGATTGCTTCGACGATGCAGGGCAAGACCATGGCGGAAATGGCGGCAGCAATACTTGCGGCCGCACCACCGCGCTTTGCCTTGGCCGGCATTTCCATGGGTGGCTATATCGCCCTCGAGATCATGCGGCAGGCGCCCCAACGGGTGATCAAGCTCGCTTTGCTCGACACCTCGGCGCGGCCGGACACGGCTGAGCAAACAGCCGTACGGCGCGAGCGGCTGGCGCGCGCCAAAGCGGGCGAGTTCGAGGCCGTTGTGATCGAGGCGACCGGTGCCACGCTGCATCCCGACAGGCAGGATGACCCGGAGCTGCAGGCGGTGAACCTGCGCATGGCTCTAGCGGTAGGCCTCGAGGGCATGGTGCGCCAGCAGGAGGCAATCATTGCGCGGGTGGACTCGCGGCCAAGCCTTGGCGCCATCACGGTGCCGACGCTGGTGCTGGTGGGGGATAGCGATCCACTGACGCCACCCGAGCGGGCGCGCGAAATTGCCGAAGGGATCGCGGAGGCCGAGCTCGTGGTGGTGCCCGATTGCGGACATGCCTCCACGATCGAGCAGCCCGAAGCGGTCAATGCGGCGCTGATCCGGTGGATCACGGCCTGAAGCCGAGCGCGGCCTAGTCCTTGTTGCCTAGCAGGCGCTTGAGCATGTCGGCCATTGGGCCGGTGGCGGGCAGCTTGGCTTGTGGCTCGGCGGGGCGAGCCTGGCGGATATGGGACTGGGCCTTGGCGGCTGGCTTGGGCGCAGCCAAGGCGGCTCCCTCGCTCTTCGTGGCCAAGGCGAGCTTGTTCATGAAACCGCTGTCGTCGCCCGCAAGCAGCATGCCGATATTGGCGGCGATGGCATCGAGCAGGGGCTCGAGCCAGGTGGCATCGGCCTTGCTGAAATCGCCGAGCACATGGTGGGTGACCAGGTCCTTGGAGCCGGGATGGCCGATGCCGAGGCGAACGCGCTTGTAGTTGAGGCCAATCTGCGGGTCGATTGAGCGGAGCCCGTTATGGCCACCATTGCCGCCACCGATCTTGACCCGCACCTTGCCGGGGGCGAGGTCGAGTTCGTCATAGAGCACGATGATTTCGGCGGGGTCGATCTTGTAGAAGCGGGCGACCTGCTGCACGCTGTCGCCGGATTTGTTCATGAAGGTCTGCGGCTTGAGCAGCAACACGCGCTCGCCATTGATCGTGGCTTCCGAAATCAGGCCGGCATGCTTGCTTTTCCAGGGACCGGCATTGTGGCGCCGAGCGATGGCGTCGATGGCCATGAAGCCAATATTGTGGCGGTTTCCGGCATATTGGTTGCCAGGATTGCCGAGGCCGACCAGCAGGTACATGAGGAACTCCCGAAACAAAACGAGGCGACCCGGAGGCCGCCTCGAAATTCAGCAACAGAACACCAGGCCGATTAGGCGGTGGCTTCTTCGCCGGGCTCAGCCTCGCCGCCTTCAGACGACTTGAGCGCCGAAGGAGCAACGATGGTCGCAATGGTGAAATCGCGATCGGTGATGGTCGGGGTCACGCCGGCTGGCAGCTGGACAGCCGAAATGTGGATCGAATCGCCGATTTCCGAACCGGTGAGATCGACAACGATCTCTTCGGGGATGGCATCGTTGGGAGCCAGCACTTCAACAGTGTGACGCACCACATTGAGGGTGCCGCCGCGCTTGAGACCGGGGCTCTGCTCTTCGTTGATGAAGGTGACATGCACTTCCACCTGGAGCTTGGAATTGGCGCCGACGCGGAGGAAATCCACGTGCAGGGCGAAGTCCTTGACCGGATCGAGCTGGTAGTCGCGCGGGATCACGCGGTGGACGGTGCCGTCGACGTCCAGATCGATGACGTGGCTCAGAAAGCCGCCGGCATAGATGTGCTTCATCGCGTCCTTGTAGGCGAGCGAGATGGTGACTGGGGGTTGTTTGTCACCGTAGATAACAGCGGGAACGAGTCCCTGACGACGCAGCTCACGAGCGGCCCCCTTGCCCACTCCCTCACGCGCCTGTGCCTTGAGCACCTTGGTCTCAGCCATGGAATTTCCATTCATGGGGTTAGTGTATGCGTCCTTACAACAGCATACGCGCCCGTCCTCCAGGGGTGACGAGCGCTTCATGGGCGGGCTATAGCCCAAAGCCGAGGGAGGAGCAAGGGAATGCTCGGCGCCCGGCAGCGTGCGGGTCAGTTTTGGCGGGGATTTGCGGACCGCCGGAGCGCTGGCCGGCCTGGCGCAGCAGGTGCTCGGCAGGGCGACTGTGAGTCATCCCAAGGGCTTGGCCGGCTTTGCTCTCGTGGAGCATTGGCGCCCCCGGCGGGCGGGGGCGCATCCCGCAGTGCGGGGCTGGATCAGTCGAAGAGGCTCGAAACGCTTTGTTCGCTGGCGGTGCGGGCGATGGCCTCGCCAATGAGAGGGGCAATGGAAACGCGCCGGATATTGCCGGCATTGCGCTGAGCTTCGGTCTGCTCGATGGAATCGGTGATCACCAGTTCCTTGAGCTTGGAGCCGGCGATGCGGGCGGAAGCGCCTTCGGACAGCACGCCATGGGTAATGTAGGCGGAGACTTCCTTGGCACCGGCCTTGATCAGGGCCTCAGCGGCGTTCACCAGGGTGCCGCCGCTATCGACGATGTCGTCGATCAACAGGCAGGAATGGCCGGACACATCGCCGATGATGTTCATCACTTCCGACACGCCGGCGCGGGGGCGGCGCTTGTCGACAATGGCGAGGTCGGCGCCGATGCGCTGGGCAATGGCCCGGGCACGGGCAACGCCGCCAACGTCGGGCGACACGATCATCAGGTTGTTGGTGTCGTAATTCTGCTCGATGTCGCGCGTCATCACCGGAGCCGAATAAAGGTTGTCGGTCGGGATGTCGAAAAAGCCCTGGATCTGGGCGGCGTGCAGATCAAGCGTGATCACGCGATTGACGCCAGCGCCAGCAATGAGGTTGGCCACGAGCTTGGCCGAGATGGGTGTGCGGGGCGCCGATTTGCGGTCCTGCCGGGCATAGCCGAAATAGGGGAGAACCGCGGTGATGCGGCGGGCCGAGGAGCGGCGCAGCGCATCGGTCAGGATAAGCAATTCCATCAGGTTGTCGTTGGCCGGAAAGCTCGTCGACTGCAGGATGAAGGCATCTTCGCCGCGCACGTTTTCATGCACCTCGACATAGACTTCCTTATCGGCGAACCGCTTGACCGTGCAATCGGTCAAAGGGAGTTCCAGATAGGAGGCGACGGCTTCAGCGAGGGCACGGTTGGAGTTGCCGGTGACCAGCTTCATATGGGGTGATCCTGTCTCAACGACCCCGGGGAAGGCGGGGCTATCAGTTTCGGGCGGAGCATTAACGGCTGAAGCCCTGACTAGCAACGCTCCTAACACAGGATAGATAAGAAGATTTATCCAAGACCGATAATGGCGATCTGCCGGCCCGTCGTGGTGCCGGCATGCGTGGCGTAGCGATGGGAGAAATAGCGGGCTGGATCGGCATAGGTGCAGCCCCCGACCTTATCAACGGTGCTGACCCCCGCGGCGGCCAGCTGATCGGCGACAAAGCCGGGAAGGTCGAAATGCGCCTGGCCTTCGGGTGGCTGGCTGAAGCGGTGCTCGCTGCCGGGGTGAAGGGCAAGGAAGTCGGTCTTGAACTGTTCGCCGACTTCGTAATTGGCCCCGCTGATGGTGGGGCCGATGGCGGCGATGATCCGGGCTGGATCGGCCCCGAGTTCCGCCATGGCCTCGAGGGTGGCGCTGATGATGTTGTCGGCTGCGCCGCGCCAGCCGGCATGGGCCGCTCCGACAACGCCGGCCACCGGGTCGGCGAGCAGAATGGGAGCGCAATCGGCGGTGAGAATGCCCAGCGCCATGCCGTTGCGGGCGCTGACCATCGCATCGGCCTCGACCCGGGGGCCGGAATGGGGCCCGGTGATCGTCACCACGCGGGCGGAATGGGTCTGCTTGAGCAGCGCCAGGCGGTGGGGGTCAAAGCCCAAGGCGGCCGTCACCAGCTTGCGGTTATCAGCCACAGCGGGGTCGTCGCCATTGGTGTCGGAGAGATTGAGGCTGGCGAACGGCCCTTCCGATAGACCACCCTCGCGGCCGAAAAAGGCGTGCCGGACATTGGGAATGGCGATCAGGCCGGGGCTTTGTTCGTGGGGAACGTTCATGCGCTCAATCCTGGCGGCTGCAGGCCGGGGCTGGCGGCGCAAAAGACCTTGAACAGATCACCCATCTGATCGGGGGCGACGAGGCGGTTACGGGCCGCTTCCAGATCCTTGGCCGAGCCCGGATTGGCGGCGCTGAGGGCGCGGGTGCGCTCGTTAATGCCAAGGCGGGACAGGAATTCGCCCTGCGTTGCGAGCGGCTGAACCGCAAGGCCGGCATTGCGCGCCACATTGCCCAGGGCCTCAAAATCCACATGGGCGGAAAGATCGGTTTCACCGGGGGCATCGAGCACATCGGCAAAGGCATGGCGGCGCACACCCTGCAGGGTTTCGCCGGTTTGGGTGCGCCCATAGCCATAGTCGATGGCGAGGATGGCGCCGCCTTGCGCTGCCACGAGGCGGGAGAGGCGTGACATCACCTCGCCGGCGGCAAACCCGACCTCGAATACGGCATTGGGCGGCGCGTCGGCGAGGGCCGCGGGCATGGTGGTGGGGGGAATAGGAGTGGGCGAAAGGCCAAAGGCGAGCTTGTCGTCGGAAAGTCCGACCAGGCGTTCGTTCCAGCCCTGATCGGTGCGCACGAATTGCCGGATCGGCATGGCGTCAAAGAACTCGTTGGCAACGACGAGGAGCGGCCCGGAGCCGACCTTGTCGAAGCTGTTGATCCATTGCGGCTCATAGGGCTCGAGCCGGCGGTGCTGTTCGGCAATGAGGCCGGGGCTGGTTTCAAACAGGCGCAGCTGGAGAGCGTCGCGGAAGCCTTCAGCGCGGCAGGCGACGCGCAGCATATCGGCCATCAGCGTGCCCCGGCCGGGGCCGAGCTCAAGCAGGGTGAAGCTCTTGGGCTGGCCAAGTTGCTGCCAGAGATTGACGCAGAAGAACCCGATCAGCTCGCCGAACATCTGGCTGATCTCGGGGGCGGTGATGAAGTCGCCCGCGGCGCCCAGCGGATCGGCGCCCTTGTAATAGCCTTCGCGCGGATGGCTGAGGCAAAGGCCCATATAGGTCGCGACCGACATGGGGCCAGTTTCGCGGATCTGCATGGCGATGACTTCGGACAGGCTCGGCTTGTCAGCGGACATGGCGGCCTCGCGAAGCGTAAACAACAAGGATGATGCCGCCGATCAGCATCGGCAGGCTGAGCACCTGGCCCATGGTGAGCCAGCCGCCATAAAGATAGCCGATCTGCTCGTCCGGCAGGCGCACGAATTCCACAGCAATGCGGGCGAGCGAATAGCCGATGGCAAAAATGCCCGCGGTGAGGCCCGGGCGACGCAGCCCATAGGCAATGTGGGTGACGAAGCGGATCACGAGGAAGAGGAGCAAGCCTTCGAGCGCGGCTTCATAAAGCTGGCTGGGATGACGCGGGGTTTGCAGCGGATCGGTGGGAAAGATGACGCCCCAGGGCAGGGTGGTGGGTGCGCCATACAATTCGGCATTGATGAAATTGGCGATGCGCCCCAGCATGATGCCGATGGTGGCACCGGCGCCTAGGAGATCGAGCGCAGACAGCCAGTTGCCGCCCTTGGAGCGGGTGAACAGGATGCCGGCGAGCATCAGGCCCAACATGCCCCCGTGATAGGACATGCCGCCATCGAGCGTGTTGAAGGCCTGCAGGGGATTTTGCAGGTAGAAGGGCACATTATAAAACAGGACGTAACCGACACGTCCGCCCACCACGATGGCGAGCATGGTCCAGAAGGCGAAGTCCCAGATCTCCTCGGCCTTGAAGGGCGGGCGTCCATTGGGCCAGAGCCGCGTTTTGCGCAGCAAAAGATAGCCATAGGCGGCGCCGAGGCCAACGCCAAACAGGTATGCGAGGGCATACCAGCGAATGGCAAAGGGGCCGATGGCAAAGGCGATGGGGTCGATATCTGGGAAGGGCAATGAGCGCTCCATGGAGGTCGCGTGGACCATTGCCGCTTCGCCCGCTCTGGTCAAGTCGGCAGCGCTCCCCTACATTTGGGGCAAATGCGCCAGCTGGCGCCAACCCAACAGGTGTCCTGATGAGCCAAGGCAAGAGAATATTCGACGATCTGGGTCGCGTGATGAACGAAGCTGCCGGCGTTGCCGATGGCGTGCGCCGGGAAGTGGAAACGGTGGTTCGGGGCCAGGCCCAGCGCTTCGTGACGGACATGGATTTGGTCAAGCGCGAGGATTTCGACGCGCTGCGTGAGCTGGTCCAGGTGCAGGGTGAAGAGATCGATGCTTTGCGCAAGGAAATTGCGGCCTTGCGGGAGGTCGATACCGGCCCGATCGTGCTGTAAATCAGGCTAGACGAACAACATCTCCGAAGAGGCGCTGCATTGTTGCGGCGCCTTTTTGTTTCCGCTGGACGCAAACAGCGTTGTTAACGCAGTCTTAATACGGGGCCACCAATCTTCCACAAGAGATTGCTGTTCTGAGCCCCGGCCTCGTCCCCGGAATCGCCGATGGCGTGTAGGGTTCTCGTTAAGAACGATTCGTAGGCAATCCCGCGTGCGGCCAGTTCCCTTGCGTACCCGAACCTGCGGCCTGTGGCCGTGGCATCGATCATCGTTGCAGGACCAAGCTGCCATGTCGCTTTTTCAGGTCGAAGCTGACCGTACCATCCACCCCGTTGATATCATCGAACAGATCGCGGCGATCAACGACTGGAATTTCGAGCGGCAGGACGCCGACGAAATCTCGATCTCGGTGCGCGGCGGGTGGTGCGATTATCACGTTTCCTTCAACTGGATGGAAGACCTCGAGTCGCTCCATGTCGCGAGCGCGTTCGATCTCAAAGTGCCCGAAGGGCGGCGCAATGAGATCAAGCAGCTGATTGCCCTCATCAATGAGCAGCTCTGGATTGGGCATTTCGACAGCTGGAACCGGGAAGGGGTGGTGCTGTTTCGCAATTCGCACCTCCTGACCGGTGGCGCCGAGGTGTCACCCCAGCAATGCGAGGCGCTGCTGCGTTCGGCAACCGATGCCTGCGATCTGTATTATCAGGCTTTCCAGTTCGTGGTCTGGGCCGGCAAAACCGCTGCCGATGCCCTGAGCCATGTGATGTTCGAAACGGTAGGTGAAGCATGAGTGCAGCCCTTCAGACTATCGGTCCGGTGATGTTGATCGGGGCAGGCAAGATGGGCCTGGCCTTGGCGCGCGGCTGGCTCGAAGCTGGGCTGCCGGCCCACAATCTGGTGTTGGTGGATCCGTCGCCCAGCCAAGCCGCGCAGGAGCTGGCGCAGGATTATGAATTGCCGATCAACGTCGAGGCGGTCGGGCTGCAACCCAATGTGCTGGTGCTGGCCGTCAAGCCGCAGGTTGTGGGTCCCGTGATGGAAAGCCTGCTGCCCGTGGTGGGTTCGCATACGGTGGTACTTTCGATCGTGGCCGGTATCCAGCTGGCGCAGCTGACGGCAGCCCTGCAAACTGGTCGCGTGGTTCGCTGTATGCCGAATACCCCGGCGCAGGTTGGCAAAGGCATCACCGGTGCCGTTGCGGGCCCCGAGGTCAGTGCATCGGACAAGGCTTCGGTCGATGCGCTGCTGCGCGCTTCGGGCAAGGTGGTCTGGCTCGAGAGGGAGGGCGATATTGATGCCCTGACGGCAGTGTCAGGGTCGGGTCCCGCTTATGTGTTCAACCTGGTTGAAGCCTTGGCAGTGGCTGGGGAAGAGCAGGGCTTGCCCCCTGCCATCGCGATGCAGCTAGCGCGCCAGACAGTGATCGGTGCTGCGGCGCTGCTGGAGGCCGATCCGGCGCCGGCCAGCGTCTTGCGCCAGAATGTGACCTCACCCAAAGGGGTGACTGCTGAGGCCCTTGCCGTGCTGATGGCGGCCGATGGCTTGACCCCGCTGGTGGCTCGGGCCGTGGCCGCGGCGCGGCAGCGCTCGGAAGAACTCGGGCGAACCTAATCTGGCTCGTTCAGGTAGCGGATTACAGCTTTTCAGTCAGCTTCAAGCCATCGAGGACGGGCCGGTCGCCGGGTTCGACCATACCGGCGAGGAATTGGCGCACGATGTGACCGGCTTGTTCAGGCAGGCCGCTGATGGCCGCTTCGATGCGGCTGGCCTGGCTGGCTGAGAGACTGGCGAAGAGTGCGCGCCCCTTATCCGTCGCAAACAGCAGGCGCTGGCGGCGATCAGCCTGCCCGGTTTCCTGTTCGATATAGCCATTGTCGATTAGCTGGCGCAGCACGCGGGCAAGGCTTTGCTTGGTGATCTTGAGGATATCGAGCAGGTCGGCGACCGGCATGCCGGGCTTGAGATTAACGAAATAGAGCACGCGGTGATGGGCCCGGCCAAAGCCCTGGCGTTCAAGCAAGGCGTCGGCGTCGCCGGTGAAATCCCGGTAGGCGAAGAAGAACAGGCCCATGATGTCGAGGGGCAGATCAGGGGGGCCTTGGTCGCCCAAGTTTATGTCAGCTATGTTGACATTTCTCTGCTGCGCTGACATTGTCTTCCTTATCGACCGCCGATCATTCTTATCCCAAAGCCTTTGCCGTTTGCCAAGGGTATGGGCCTCGGGCATGATCCCCGGCCAGGCGGGTCTGCCAGGATGCAGCACCGATCAATAAACGATTTTGGAGAGGATCATGGCAGGCTTGCCCATGGACCAGCGCGATGGCTGGATTTGGTTTGATGGTGAAATGGTGCCGTGGAAGGACGCGAACATCCACGTCCTGACCCATGGCTTGCATTACGCCAGCTCGGTATTTGAGGGCGAGCGCGCTTATGGCGGCGAGATCTTCAAGTCGCGCGAGCATACAGAGCGCTTGATCCGCTCCGGCAAGACGCTGGACTTCACCATTCCTTATTCTGCCGACCAGATCGAGGCAGCCAAGCGCCTCGTGCTCGAGCGCAATGGCCTGATCGACGCCTATGTCCGTCCCGTCGCCTGGCGCGGCTCGGAAGAGCTGAGCGTGCCGGCGCGTAACAACACTGTGCATCTGGCGATCGCTGCCTGGGTGTGGCCGAGCTATTTTTCGGTGGAAGAAAAGCTCAAGGGCATTCGCCTCGAGTGGAGCAAGTGGAAGCGCCCATCGCCAGAGACCATCCCTTCTTCGGCCAAGGCCGCGGGTCTTTACATGATCTGCACGCTGTCAAAGGACGCGGCGATGGCTAATGGCTATGCCGATGCGCTGATGCTGGATTATCGCGGCTATGTGGCCGAGGCGACCGGCGCCAATGTGTTCTTCATCAAGGGTCAGGAAATCACCACTCCAACGCCCGACTGCTTCCTCAACGGCATCACCCGCCAGACCCTGATCGATCTGGCCAAGCGCAATGGCTACACCGTGACCGAGCGGCACATCATGCCCGAGGAGCTGAGCCAGTTCGACGAGTGCTTCCTCACTGGCACGGCCGCGGAAGTGACGCCCGTGTCGCAGATCGGCGAGTTCCGGTTTACGCCGGGGCAGGGCTGCCGCACCTTGATCGACGCTTATGGCGCCGAAGTGCAGCCCAAGCGGGCTGCAGCCGAATAAATAATGAGAGTTGGAGGCCGGGTATCAGGCCCGGCCTTTTTGTTACCGGTCTGCCAGCCAGCGCTCGCGCGCGGCGTCGTCGGCAGGCTTGGCTTCGACCCAGCGTGTGCCCGCAGGCGTTTCTTCCTGCTTCCAGAAGGGTGCGTCGGTCTTGAGATAATCCATCAGATATTGCGCGCCATCGAAGGCCGCCTGCCGATGCCGCGCCAGCGTCATCACGTGCATGATGGGCTCGCCCGGCACGAGGCGGCCATAGCGGTGCAGCACGGACGCGGCGTTGAGGGCGAAGCGCTGTTTGGCCCGCTGAAGGATAGCGCCGATCTCGTTTTCCGCGAGCTCGGGATAGCATTCGAGAATGAGCGCGTTGATGGGGTGCTCGGGGGTGGAGCGGACAATGCCGGTAAAGGTCACCGCGGCTCCAGCGCCATTGTCACCGGCCAAAAAGGCATTGCTGAGCAAGCCGGGATCAAAAGGCTGGTCGGTGATGCGTACGGACATTTTCAGCCGCCGGTCATGGGCGGCAGGATCGCCACTGTGCTGGCGCCGATGATGGACGCATCATGGGCGATGATATGGGCGTCGCGTGAAACCTTGAACTGCTCGGGTTTTTCAAGAGCGAGTGCCAACGCCTCGTCCTGCTGAGCCAGCCAGGCCAGCAGATCGGCGGCGGTCTCAACCTCAGGCGGCAAGGTGACGTTGTCTTCGCTGCGGTTGAGGCGCTCGCGCAGCCAGGCGAAATAAAGGATTTTCACGGCGCTTCGCCCGACAGGTGCGGCCAGCTGGCCCGGAAATATTGCAGGCCAGTCCAGAGGGTCAGGATGCCGGCGAGCCAGAGCAAGAGGTCGCTGATCAGGCCAAGGCCAGGCACGAGACGCTCCAGCAGCACCAGGGTCAGGGCGACCAGCTGCACGGTGGTTTTCCACTTGGCGAGCTGGCTGACGGGGAGGACGACCTTCACATTGCCGAGAAACTCGCGCAGCCCCGAGATGAAGAACTCGCGAAAGAGGATGGCGATCACCGGGATCATGTCCCACCCCGAAAAGCTGCCATCCCAGGCGAGCACGGCGATCATGATGCCGACCAGCATCTTGTCGGCGATGGGATCGAGCATACGCCCAAGGGGCGAGACCTGCTGCCATTTGCGGGCGAGATAGCCATCCACCCAGTCGCTGGCCGCCGCAACGATGAACAGCACCAGCGCCACGGTACGCAAGTTTTGGTCGCCGGTCATCACCAGCCAGGCGATCGGCACAATCGCAAAGATGCGCGCGATGGTGATGAGGTTCGGGATGGAGGTGATCTGGGACTTGGCCATGGGCGAACAAGACAGGAAGGCGCCCGACCGGTCAAGGGTCGAGGCGCGTGCCAGTTGATGCAGCTGCGGCCCGGTGGCCCCAGGCGCAGCGCGGCAGGTTCAGGCGACCTGCTGGTTGGTCGCCTGGCGGCGGGCGGTGACAGCATCGGCCAGATGGCTGAGTGCGGCGACCGTCGTGTCCCAATCTATGCAGCCATCAGTGATCGACTGGCCATAAACGAGGTCCTGGCCGGGCACGAGGTCCTGACGGCCGGCAACCAGGTTGGATTCGACCATGACGCCGATGATGCGGCGATCACCGCTGGCGACCTGCAGGCCGACATCGCGCAGCACTTCGGGCTGCTTTTCGGGCTTCTTGGACGAGTTGGCGTGACTGGAATCGATCATGATGGTCGCGGGCAGGCCGGATTTTCCGGCCTGCCCGGCGGCGAGCGCCACGCTGGCGGCGTCATAATTCGGGGCTTTGCCGCCACGGAGGATGATGTGGCAGTCCGGATTGCCGGTGGTGGTAGCGACGGCGGAGCGACCCGATTTAGTAACAGCGAGGAAGTGGTGGGGTTCGCGGCCGGAACTGACCGCGTCGAAGGCGATCTTGGTGTTGCCATCGGTGCCATTCTTGAACCCTACTGGGCAGGACAGGCCAGAGGCGAGTTCGCGATGGATCTGCGACTCGGTGGTGCGGGCGCCGATGGCCGCCCAGGACACAAGGTCAGCGATGTATTGCGGGGTGGTCAGGTCGAGGAATTCGCAGGCCGCCGGTAGGCCCAGATTGTTGATCTCGAGCAACAGGTTGCGGGCGGTGCGCAGGCCAGTATCGATGTCGAAGGAGCCATCAAGATTGGGATCGTTGATCAGACCCTTCCAGCCCACGGTGGTGCGGGGCTTTTCGAAGTAGACGCGCATGATCAGCTGCAGGCGATCGCCGAACTGGTCCCGCAGCGCCGCCAGCCTGCGCGCGTAGTCCATGGCGGCCAGAGGATCGTGGATGGAGCAGGGGCCAACGACAACGGCGAGGCGGTCGTCGCTGCCCTTGAGGATGTTGCTGAATTCGTGCCGGGCGCTCAGCACGGTACGGGTCGCGGCATCGGTGCGGGGATGCTGGCGCATCACGTCGATGGGGGTCGCGATCTCGGTGATGGCAGTGATGCGCAGGTCGTCAGTTGATTTGAGCAATTGTTGGTCCTCGGTAGGGGAAGGCGGCCAACAAAAAAGCCGCCTGTTGGGGGCGGCTGGCTTCGGGTTGACTGGATCGTGTCGGGATCAGTGCAAGCGCGCGGTAGCCTCCGCCGGGAGCGGATAGCTAAAATACCAAAACGAGAAGGTGGCGGCGCTGATCATGAACCGAAGCTTAGCGCGGGTTTCCAGAGGAGTCGAGGGCCTTGAGCTCAGTCTTATGGCTAAGGCTGCATCCCGGAGCTCTCACTCCACGCGGTTGAAATGGTCGTAGATCATCTGCGCCATTTGATCGGAGATTCCCGGCACTGCTGCCAAGTCCTGCAAGGAAGCCCGGCCCACCGCCTTGGCTGAACCGAAATGATTGAGCAGGGCCCGCTTGCGGGTGGGCCCGATACCCTCGATCTCGTCGAGGGGGTTCTTGACCACGTCCTTCTTGCGGCGGGCCCGGTGAGTACCGATGGCGAAGCGGTGGGCTTCGTCGCGCAGGCGCTGCACATAATACAGCACCGGATCGCGGTGAGGGAGCATGAAGGCATCCCGGCCTTCCATGAAGAATTTTTCGCGGCCGGCATCGCGCTCCTCGCCCTTGGCAATGCCGATAAAGGTCACGTCCTTGGGCAGGTTCAGCTTGGCGATGACCTCGCGCACCGCATTAAGCTGGCCGGCACCACCGTCAATGAATACGACATCGGGCCAATCGGGCATGCCGGTCGCTTCGTCCTCCGCGTCGTCGGGGCTTTCGGCGGCAAGCCGGCTGAAGCGGCGGGTGAGAACTTCGCGCATCATGCCGAAATCGTCGCCGGGGGTGATGTCGGTGGAGCGGATGTTGTAGGTACGGTAGTGCTTTTTGGAAAAGCCCTCTTCGCCCGCCACGATCATGGCGCCTACGGCATTGGTGCCCGAGATGTGGGAGTTGTCGTAGACCTCGATGCGGCGCGGCACTTCCTGGAGGCCAAAGATCTCGCCAACGCCTTCAAGCAAGGTGCGGTTGGTGGCGCCCTCCGCCAGTTGGCGACCAAGTGCCTCGCGGGCATTGTTGAGGGCGTGATTGACGAGGTCGCGTTTTTCGCCGCGCTGTGGCGTCTGCACGCGGACCCGGTAGTCGGCGCGAGAGGACAGGGCCTCTTCCATGAGTTGGGGTTCGCTGAGCTCGTGGCTCAGCAGCACCAGCTTGGGCGGCGTCCGTGACTCGTAGAACTGGCTGACAAAGGCTTCGAGCACCTCGGCATCGGACATGCTGGCGTCGGCGCGGGGGCGGAATGCGTGATTGCCCCAGTTCTGGAAGGCGCGGAAAAAGAACACCTGAACGCAGAACTGGCCACCTTCATGGTGGATGGCAAACACGTCGGCTTCCTCGACGCTCTTGGCGGTGGCATCGCCCTGCGACTGGATCAGCGCCAAAGCCGAGAGGCGATCGCGCAGCAATGCAGCCCGTTCGAAATCAAGCGCTTCGGCCGCCTCATTCATGTCCTTTTGCAGATGGTCGCGGACGCTTTGCGAGCGGCCGCTGAGGAATTCCTTGGCCTCGTGCACCAGCTCGCCATAGTCCTGGAGCGAAATCTCACGCGTGCACGGCCCGGAGCAGCGCTTGATCTGGTGCATGAGGCATGGGCGCGTCCGGGCGGCATAGAAGCTGTCCGAGCAGTTGCGCAGCAGAAACGCCTTCTGCAGGCTGGCGATGGTGCGATTGACCGCTGTAACGGAGGCGAAGGGGCCGAAATAGTGCCCCTGGCGCCGCCGGGTGCCGCGGTGCTTCATCAGCTCGGGCGCCTCGTGATCGGTGGCGATGAGGATATAGGGGAAGCTCTTGTCGTCGCGCAGCAGCACGTTGAACCGGGGCTTGAGCCGCTTGATGAGGTTGGCCTCAAGCAGCAGGGCCTCGCTCTCGGTTTCAGTGCGCACGAACTCCATGGAGCAGGTAGCCGCAACCATGCGCTGGATGCGCACGGGCAGGGCCTCAGGTCGGGTATAGTTAGAGACGCGTGCCTTGAGGCTGCGCGCCTTGCCGACATAGATCACCTCGCCGCTCGAATCGAGCATGCGGTAAACGCCAGGCGCGGCCGGGAGCGTGCGCACAAAGGCGCGAATTACATCAGGGCCGCAAGCCTGCGGTGCGCCGGTTCGGGTATCGTCGGTCATCTTCGTGGCGTAGCAGCGTTTCGGGGCAGAAATTGGAGATGCTCGCCACCATCGAGCAACAGCATCTGGCCGGTCATGGACGGGTTGTTGAGCAGGGTCAACACACCGTCGGCAATGCCCTGTGCGCCGGCATGCACCTGGAGCGGCAAATCCTCGATCTCCTGCTCGAAGTCCCGGGCGCTTTGGCTGGCATGGGGCATGACGGGGCCGGGGCCGATGGCGTTGACACGGATGGCCGGTGCAAAAGTTTGCGCCATGGTGCGGGTCGCGGTCCACAGCACGGATTTGGAGAGGGTGTAACTGAAATAAGCCGGCGAGGGGTGCAGCACGCGCTCATCGATGATGTTGACGATGTTGCCCGCCACTCCCTCGGGCAGTTGCGCCGCGAAATCGCGGGCGAGGAACACGGGCGCTTCCGCATGAATAGCGAAGTGGGTGTCCCACAGCGCTTCATCGACGTCCCAAGCGCTATCCGGCTCGAACACGGATGCATTGTTGACGAGCACGGTCACTGGCCCGAAGGCAGCGCTTGCCTCCATCACCAGCTTCGCGCGTTCGGCACGGACTGTTAGGTCCGCCTGCACGGCAATGGCCGAGCCAACGCGGTTAAGCTCGCGGCAGAGTTGCTCGGCTTTTTCCGCGCCGGTGCGATAGTGTACCACTACCTTGTAGTTCGCCTGCACCAGCGTGCGCGCTATGGCGGCGCCAATGCGATCGCTGGCGCCCGTCACCAGAGCGACAGGATGGGAGTGCGGCAGAACGGGGTGATTCGTCATCGGTGCGGGGCTAGGGGAGACGGGAAGGGACCATAGGCCGCTTCCACTGCCTGCTTCAACCTCCCAACAAGATGGTGAGCCGTCCTGATTTTGCAAGCTGTCGTGGCGGGCTGAATCGGCGCTGGCAGGTGGCGTGCAGGCACTGCTTGCGCTATGGCTCAGCCCGGCCGGCGCCGGCCGGTGGTGCTTTCATCCATGCGCGAGCCGTCTTCATGTCCGCTGTAATAGCCCAGTCCAAGCCTGACCAGATCGGCCGGGCGATGATGCTGACGCTGATCACCATTTCGGTGTTCGGGGTGCAGGATGCCATTTCCAAGGTGCTGGTGCAGAACTACTCGCCGTTCCAGACGACGATGCTGCGCTTCTGGGGCTTTGCTGCCTTCTCACTCGTGCTGGTACTGCGTCAGGCGCCGTTGAGGCAGGCGCTGTCGTCCAAGGTCCCGGGGTGGCAGCTGCTGCGCGGCACCTTGCTGATCGTGGAGATCTGGTTCTTTGCCCTGGCCCTGCGTACGGTGCCGCTCGCCGAACTGCAGGCTATATCGCTGGTTTACCCGCTGCTCGTAACCCTGTTTGCCATACCGATCCTGGGTGAAAAGGTCGGAGTGTTCCGATTGGTCGCGGTTGGCGTTGGTTTTGCGGGAGCGATGATCATTGTGCGCCCGGGCGGACTGCCGCTCGATTGGGGCGTGTTCCATGCCATGGCTTCGGCGTCGCTGTACTCGCTCTACATCGTCATCACTCGAAAGGTGAGCCGCCACGATACCCCGGCGACCAGCATGGCCTATGCCAGCTTTGTCGGGCTCGTGTTGTCGACCGTGGTCGGCGTGTTTTTCTGGCAGCCCATGGCCTGGCCTGATGTTGCGCTAATCCTCGTCATCATTGCAACGACCTGCATCGGGCATGGGCTGATGGTCCAGGCGCTGAGCCTTGCTCCTGCCAGCGTCTTGCAGCCGTTCAACTATTTTGCGCTGCCCTGGGCCATTGTGCTTTCGGTGCTTGTGTTCGGGCACATGATTGACTTCATCTCGCTGCTGGGCGCCGCCATCATTGTTGCCGCGGGCTTGGTGGTGATGGCGCGTGAAAGCTGGCGCAAGCGAACGGCAGTCGCGCCTATCTTGCCGGGCAAAGACTAAGGGCTGAGGAGAACAGATGATGATCTGGTTGATCGAGCTGGCGCTGGTATTGTTGCTGGTCGGCGGCGGCTTCAAGCTCCTGGCGCGCGGCAAAGGCACCGACAAGCGCGAAGCGCTGACGCTGCGGCGAGTAGAAGGCTATCTCGAGATCATACGGCGCGAACGCAGCAATCCGGCGCTGGCGGCGATGAGCGACAGCGAGTTGCGCGATCTGCTGCACTCCGGGGCGCGCAATCTGGGGATTGCCGTGAGCGCAAGGGCTGGACGCTGCTGGGTGTGGCGGCGGTAGCGCTGTTTTGCGCCATCGTTGCGGCGAGCCAGGACGGACTGCGCGGCTTTGCCATCGCCATCGTCGTCGGCGCGCTCGCCGTCTATGGTCTCAACGAGTTCCTGTCGCGACGCATGCGCGAGCCGCTGGAGCGGCATGGGATCGATGTGGAGCGCTTGCGAGTCGAGTAAAAGGAGCGCCGCCTAGGGGCGGCGCCCAGCCGGGCTAGCTGCCGGCGCAGAAGTAACCGTTGGGGCCGTTAAAGCAGAAGCTTGCGTCTGGCTCGGCTGGGTACACCCGATAGGGCCGATAGTCGTCATAGTGACGCGGCGGACGGGGCGGGTGCCAGCGGGGCGGCGGGGGAGGATTCCACCCGCGCGGGCGGTCCCAGCCACGATCATCCCAGCGAGGGCCCCGATCGCGGCCGCGTTCCAGGTAGCTGGCGGAAACCCACCCATCTGGACCGGGCTTGGTTACATAGCACCAGCTACCTCGGCAGTAATCGATATCCACCGGCTGACCGCGCTGCAGGCTGTCTACTGCGGCATAGCCGGTGCCAGGGCCCGAGCGCACATTCACATTGGCGCTGGCAAATGCGGGGGCTGCGGAAGCTGCTACCGTGGTTCCCAGCAGCGCCAAAGCAGCGAAACCGCTAGCCAAGAGCTTCTTGTTTAAGGCCATTGCTCCACTCCTCTTGTCGTCCGGCATCACCTGCCGATGGCGGCAGAGAACACCATTGCCGATGAACCCAAGCTGAATACCGCAGTCATCTTGGTAGCTTAGAGGGTCAGCAGCTCAACGAAGCGCTTAAGTGTGTTGGCCAGCTTCTTGCGCTGCTTGGGCTTGAGCTCACCGATCAGCGCTTCCTCGAGTTGGGCCCAGTGGTCGGCGAGATTGTTGCGGATCCGGATCCCACGCTCGGTCAAGGCGATCCCAACTGCCAGCTCCGGCCCGACCGCCTGCTGGCCGACAAGCTCGCGCTCGATCAACCGGCGCAGGCGAGGAGCCAGGCTGGCTTCGTCCAACCCTAGTTCGCTGGCAAGATCGCTTTCAAGCGTCGCTGCCCGTCCGAGAATAAAGAGCACGGCGTCATCCCCCGGCTCCAATCCGCGTTCCAGCAACGGAGTCAGCAAGGCTTTATGCGCCAACTGACCCGCTTCGATGAGCCGGTACAGCGTGGAACTGGATGTAGGTTTGGCCATGAGTGGGAAAATAGTCCGAACTCCTTGGATACGTCGAACAAGCAAGCATCCTATCGTTAATCGTGCAACGGCCAAGACGGCTTGTTGTTCGCTTGTACCGGATAGTTTATGCCGACACCCGAGCCTGCTGTGTGCGTTCGGAGCCCATGACCCAAGATCTCGCCCGCATTCGTGCCTTCGTGCAGGTGTTCGACGCCGGCGGCTTCTCTTCGGCAGCGCGAGAGCATGGACGCTCCAAGGCACTGCTGTCCAAATATGTCACTGATCTTGAGGATTACCTCGGCGTCCGGCTGATGAACCGGACCACCCGCAAGTTGAGCCTCACCGAAGCTGGCGAAGCTTATTACCGGGAAGCCAGCGCGCTGCTGCAACAGCTGGACGAGCTCGACGCAACCATCACCGACCAGACCGCTGAGCCCCGCGGGATGCTGCGCGTGTCGGCGCCGCGCAACTTCGGCGAAGATACGCTGGCTCCCGCGATCTTTTCCTATCTCCTCAAGTTCCCCAAGGTGACGCTCGATTTGCGGCTGGAGGACCGCTATGTCGACCTTGTTGACGAAGGCATCGACGTTGCACTGCGCATCTCAACTATGGCCGATAGCTCGCTGATCGCCCGCAAGATTGCTGACATGCATGTGGTGGTGGGCGCCGCTCCGGCGCTGCTCAAGAGCCACGGCACGCCACAACATCCCGAGGATCTGCGCAAGCTGCCCTGCATCGTTGACGTAAACCTGCAGGGGCAATCGAACTGGCGCTTCACCGAAGAGGGGCGGACCATATCGGTGCCAGTGACCGGGCCGCTGCGGGTCAACTCACCCTTGGCGGCGCGACGAGCGGCCACGATGGGCCTCGGCTTTGTCGTGCTGCCCTCTTACCTCGCAGACCCAGTGGTGGCCAAAGGGGAATTGACGCCCGTACTAACTGAATTTCTGCCCACCGGGCAAACACTGCAAGCCGTATACCCGCATCGCCGGCATTTGGCGGGTAAGGTGCGCGCCCTTATCGACCACTTGGTGGACTGGTTTGCGGTTCACCCCATTGCCTGATCTAATGAACGTGCCCACCATTCGCCGCACCGTCAAACGCCTTCTGGCCTCAGCCAGCCTGGTGCTGATCGGCGCAATACCGGTGGTCGCGCATCCCCATATTTTCATCGACGCCCAAGTCACCATTGTCTTTGATGGCAATGGCGCGGTGTCGGGTTTGCGCCACGGCTGGACCTTTGATGCCGCTTTCTCCAGCTGGGTGGTTCAGGGCCTCGACACCGATGGTGATGGAATTACCAGTCCTGAGGAGTTGCAGGAGCTTGCCGACGAGAACCTGGCTGGGCTCGCGGAATTCGGCTTTTACACCTTTGCCGGCGCGCAGGATGCGCCCATGGCCTGGGAGGCCGCGGGCGACCAGCGCATGGTTTATGCGGACGGAAAAACGACCCTCAGCTATTCCGTCCTGGCGGAAACCCCAGAGGAGGTCCGCGACGGATTTGAACTGGGCATCTATGATCCAGAATATTACGTCGCGATCACCGTCCCCGATGCCGGCAGTGTGCACCTGGAGAACGCTCCAGCCGGTTGTAGTGCCGTGGTGGAGCCGCCTCGGCCGATGGATCGGGCAGTCGAGGAGCGCCTCTATGCCCTCGGGCCCGATGTGCTCGAACTGCCACCGGATCTCGCGGCCGCGATGCGCGGCACGCAAGGGTTGATCCGGATCACCTGCCCAGCAGGTGACACGGGGGGTGAGCCCGCCAATGCTGCCGAAGCGGCTGAGGCCATGGCGCAGGCCCGGCCGGCGACGCCATTTGGAGGCCCACCCGCAGAGCCGAGCTTGTCGCTGCCGCGGTCCGGCTTTTTCGGCTGGCTGCAGCAGCAGCAAAGGAACTTCTACCAAGCGATGACGGCCTCGCTTGATGCCGTGCGCAGCGACTGGACGGCATTCTGGCTGCTGGGTGGTCTCAGTTTCCTTTATGGAGTGTTTCATGCAGCCGGGCCGGGGCATGGCAAGGTGGTGATTTCATCCTATATGCTGGCCAACGAGACCCAGCTGCGCCGCGGCATCCGTTTGAGCGTGGTTTCGGCAATGCTGCAATCCGTTGTCGCCGTCGCATTGGTGCTCGTGGCTGCCGGTGCGCTGGGGATGACGAGCCTCGCCATGGGCAATGCCGCCAACTGGATCGGCATCGGCTCCTATGCGCTGATTGCCCTGCTGGGCTTGTGGTTGGTGTTGCGCAAGCTGCTGGGCTGGGGGCACGATCACGATCACGATCACGATCACGATCAGGATCATCATCATGATCATGCGCACGAGCGCGGGCATGCACACGCGCCTAGCAATGTTGCTCACAGGCACGCGCATATCGTAGCGCCGCAGGCAACGAGCGGTGGCTGGCGTGAACAGCTTGCCGTGGTGCTGGCGGTAGGGTTGCGGCCCTGTTCGGGGGCGCTGGTGGTGATGGTGTTTGCCCTATCGCAAGGCGTGCTGGCGGCCGGCATAGCGGCTGTGTTCCTGATGGGGCTGGGTACGGCGATCACGGTTGCGGCATTGGCCAGCGTCGCGGTAGGCGCAAAAGGCCTCGCCAGACGCCTCGGGGGTGCTGAGAATCCCGTTACTGTGAGTATTGTGTGGTGGGCCGAGCTGCTCGGCGCCTTTGCGGTGCTGGGATTTGGGGTGGTTTTGTTGCTGGCGAGCCTTTAGCGCGACCCATCGCCGCCTTGCGCGCGCGGCAGGAAGAACTATGGTGCGCCAGCCTAGAATCCTTCCAAACTGGCTGACATGTCCGATCACCTGCCGCCCAACCATCCGCCTGTGCCAGAGCAAAAGATCGGCGTCCTGCTGCTCAATCTCGGCACGCCCGACGCGACCGATTACTGGAGCGTACGGCGCTATCTCAAGGAATTCTTGAGCGATCCGCGGGTGATCGAGACGCCGAAGTGGTTGTGGTGGCCGATCCTCAACCTCGTGATCCTCTCATTTCGGCCGCAGAAAAGCGGGCATGCCTATGCCCAGATCTGGGACCAGCGCACCAATGAAAGCCCGCTGCGGGTGATCACGCGCAACCAGACCGAGGCGCTGGCCGACCGGATGTCGGGCGAGGGCGTGGTGGTGGATTATGCCATGCGCTATGGCAATCCTTCCACCAAGAGCGTGCTCGAAAAGCTGCAGGCGCAGGGCTGCACCAAGATCTTGCTGGTGCCGCTGTATCCGCAATATTCGGCGACCACCACGGCGACCGCCAATGACAAGGCGTTCGATGCGCTGGGCGAGATGCGCTGGCAGCCGGCCGTGCGCACGGCTCCGGCCTATTTCGAAGACGCTAAGTATATTGAAACATTGGGAAATTCGATCCGCGACGGCGTTGCCGCCTTGCCGTTCGAGCCGGACCTGGTGATCACCTCCTACCACGGCATGCCGGTGGAGTACCTGGAGCGCGGCGACCCCTATCACTGCCAGTGCTACAAGACGACGCGGCTGGTGCGCGAATATCTGGGTTGGCCCAAAGAAAAGCTGATGGTCACCTTCCAAAGCCGGTTCGGGCCGACCAAGTGGCTCGAGCCCTATACGGATGTGACTTTAGCGGCGCTGCCGGGCAAGGGGATTAAAAAAATCGCCATCCTCGCGCCGGCGTTTTCCGCGGACTGCATCGAAACGCTGGAAGAAATCAGCATGCAGGGGCGCGAAACCTTCATGGAGGCGGGGGGCGAGGAATTTGCCTATATCCCGTGCCTTAATGACTCGCCGGGTGGCATGGACATGATCGAGGCCATGGTGCGACGGGAGCTGGCTGGATGGCTGTAGGGGCCTGAGCCTGGGGGCGGGGGCTCTCGTCCCCCTCCCTTGATCAGCCAGTCGAGCATAGCTCTCCTGGCCTTCTCTGCTCTGATCGCGCCACTGGCGCGATCAGCCCGTCGGGACGCTTCGAAGCCCCACATGGGGGAGGGTGTCGACTGGGTGGCCAGTGCCAAGTTAAACCTGGAACCAGACCCCTACGATTAAAGATCCACCTTGGCGTTGTCGCCAAAGCTGGGCTTGGCGCCGGTGACGGCGGCGGTCAGCATTTTGGCGGTGGCGACCAGCTGGTTGGGGCTGTCCCAGAGCTCGGCGCCGTCGGGGCGCACGGTCAGCAGGCGGATATCGGGATCGTTCTCGTCGTCCCACCAGGCCTTGTCCATGTCGCTCCAGAGGTCCTTGATCTTGGCGCGATCATTGCTGAGCGAGGCAAGGCCATTCATCGCCACATATTTGTGGCCGGAGTTATCGGCAAAGGCGCAGGACACCTGCGGATATTGCTCGATCTCGATATTCTTGTGCCCATTGGCATCCACGAGGAAATACACGGCATGCTCGTCGCGGAACACGCGCGCCGACAGGGGCCGCGAGCGCTGTTCGGTGCCGTTCCAGGTGGTGAACATGCAAAAATCGATCTTTTTCATCAGATCCCAGATGCGATCTTCAACTTCGTCCGGGGTTTTGTCGGTGTGCTGCTGGTCGTTGGCCATATTTGGCTCCCTTGTTGCGTTGCCAACCGAACGGGGCGGAGGGGGCTTGGGTTGCAGGCAAGCGGGGACGCCGCCCGGCCGGACGCCGCGCGGGATTTTGGGAGCGGGGCAGGCACGGCACGGTGCGGCTTTCGCCTCATCGGGGTGGTCAAAAGAGTGAGGCCAAAACCGCACTGCACGCGTGGATTTTTGGACCGTAGCGCCTCGAGCGGCTTCCCCGGAGGGAGGGGTTTGCCGGCCCGCCGCTCCCGATCTTTTGGGGGCAAACGGGCCAGGAACCGGCCGGTAGTCGGCACAACCACGGCTGTCCGGGCGACCCCGCACAGTCCACACATCCCGCCCGGCGCTTCGTCGGCGCCGCGTGTTTTCGGCGGGAATGGCGGCACTATCGCATGGCGCGGCAGGGGCGGGGATAAGTGAACGGCCGGGGGCCCAAACTGAACGGGTTCTGAACGCGTTGTGAACGGCTTTCGCCGCGCCCTGAACGACCCTTAAAATGCGAAAAATCAGGGGTCGAGGCGCCAGCGCGGCGCGTCCTCGCCTTCGCCCCGGCAATAGAGAGCCGCAAACGCCTCGAGCGCCGTCTCCGCTTCCGCCAGTTTTTCGAGCAGCGCCGCCCGGGTGTGCGGCGCGCAGGGCTGCAGCAGGGGGAGGGCGCGGCCAAAGCCGTCGCGCGACGTGGTGCGCCTGGTTTCCCGGATCAGCTCGGCCGCGAGGGCTTTTTCCACCGGGGCGGCGGGCTGGTCGGGTTCACCCAGGGTTTTGAGCCGCGCGACGAAGTTGTGCAGGCGCGGGCGCACGGCCTCGTAGCGGGCGAGATTGGCAAAGGGGATGGTTTTGTCTGAAATGGGCATGGGCGGCTCCGGGGGTGATGGAGCCGCGAGTTTGGCGGAGGGGCAGGGGGCGGGGATAAGAGCACCCCGCAAGATCTTCGGTTCGGCGGCTTGTAGCGGCGCCACTTGATCGCTGTGCCTCTCGCAGCTTTATCGTTAGCTGACCGCGGTCAAGCCTTGGGGGCGAGTGACAAAAGTATGAGTATCCTCGCTATCAACAACCTAACTCTCTGAGGCGGCTGGGCTACAAGGTGCGTCCGCTTTTAAACTTGTTGTCCCACTTCTTTTGCGTACTCTTCATGCCAGAACCAGCGTACTGTTGCATGAAGGGTGTGAAAGCCGAGCTTGCGGCGCCCTGCCAGATTTCAAAATACTGCGGTTCGCTACGATGCCAAACATCCCAGAGTTATTGAAGGAACTCAGCGAGACCAGGGCCTTCAATCGGATTCGCCGCATCTCGTTCCTTGGTATCGTGGATCAAATCAACCAACAGTTGAAAGGGGTCCGGCCAGCCTTCAGCAGAGCCGAACACTCGTTTGGTGTACTTGATCTTGGTCTGGCCGCAGCGAAGCACATAAACATGGATGAAGTGGAGTCCGCCTACTTGTTGGCGGCCTGCATGGTTCATGACCTAGGACATCCACCTTTTTCACATAGCTTGGAATATGCGTTCAAGAAGGGCCAAAGAACTATAAATCATCACGAGGTCCTAAGGGAGATATTGCTTCAACCTCGTGGTGCAGAGCGGCAGGTCGCCAGAATCCTACTAGATCACGGCATCTCACCAGAGCGGGTCTTCCGGATAGTGGACGGCGAGGACGATCTATCCTTTTTCTTTCTGTCTCCCATCAACATCGACACCTTGGATGGCATCAGCCGAAGTATGAGGTCGTTCGGTTTCTTCTCAACCTATGATGTGCATTCGCTCACTCAGGCCGTGGCCGACCTCTACGATGGCCAAAAAGTTGAAGATCACAAGTCGCTGGCGGACATGGACAAGTTTTGGGACCAGAAAAACTTGTTCTACAAGGTCTTATCTTCAGAAAACCCGCTGTCGCTGGCGGAGAGGCGCTTCCAACGAATAGTACGGAACCACTTGCCGCGACTTGAGAGAACTCACTTCCGGATGACTGATCAGGAGTTCGTCCACCGCTATCCACAAATAATGTACGAGTTTGGGGCCGAAACCGGGCCGGAAGCGATTGCAGGCGCACAAGAGTTCCGAATAAATCCTCGAGTAGGGAGTGTAGATCGAGAGACGGTCTACAAGCGATACATTCGGATTAGACATGAGATTAGAGCAGCTAAGGTCTACGCATCCTAATATCGTGAAAGCGAGGGAAACGTCACAACAAGTACTGCAGAGGCTTCGGCTTGAGATGCCTAGGGTGCAGGGGGTCAGTGTGGTGGCCAATGGTTCTCTTGCCCGTGGTGAGGTGACTTCCCAGTCTGATTTCGACGCCTATCCGCTCTACACCGCCGGGGCTAAAGCCCGTGCAGAAAAGCTGTTCGAGGACATTAAGCAGGTGGCGAACTTAAAGGAGTTCGCTGCTGAAGGCGCCTTTGGGTTTGCCATTCCGGCTTCCACTATGAAGAAGAAAATTGGTGGGCAGGGCGACGACAACCGGCGCTTTACCCGCAGAATGTTGCTGATCCTTGAATCCACGCCCATCGGAAATGATGATGTTTATCGAGACACTTTGTCCGGGGTAGTCGCTAGGTATATAAACGACGACATAACGGACAAGCAAATTGGTCGCTTTCTCCTGAACGACATCATTCGTTTCTATCGTCAGATGTGCGTCGACTTTGAATTCAAGACGGTGGAGCAGACTAAGCCGTGGGGGATTCGCTATACTAAGTTGATCTTCTCCAGAAAGTTGATTTATTTCTCTGGGCTTATGATGTGCGCGGAGCTTGCCGGGCTTCCAGCGTCGCAAAAGCGTTCATATCTTCTGGAGAAGATCAGGCTACCACCTATTGACCGTTTGCTCAGCATCCTTGGACCTACAATACTCCCGGCGCTGTCCGAGTATGACAGGTTCTTGGGTCTCTTGGACGACAGGACTTCCCGAGAGGATCTCTCGAAAGTAGAGATGCTAAGGGCGACCCATTCCCCTCTCTTCAAGGACGTTAAGGCAAGTGGGCACAGGTACTCGACGCATCTGGTCGAGGTTATTCGTGACAGGTATGACGTTACCCACCCCGTGCGGGAAGCTCTTATAGTGTAGACTTCAAGCATCGCGGAGAGATCACGCCTGGCCCCTCCTGTGGTCTGCACCGAGCACCAACCCCTCAAACAGCTCATACGGCACCGGGTCTGTGTATCTGAACTGCACCGTGTCCTTGTGGGCGCGGAAGGGGGCGAGGGCGGTTTCCAGCTCCGGGGGGAGGGGCGGGATCGGGTAAAGGCCGATATGATGCTTCCAGGCGCCCAGATAGAGATAGCGCTCGTTCCACCGGAACAGCGGCATGCCGTATTTGATCGATTCCGCCACATCAGGCGCGGCGCGGTGGATGATCGCGCGCAGGCGCTCGAGGATGGCGCACGCCTCGGGCGGCTGGGCGGCAAGGTAGAGATCGACGCTGGCGGGGACGGGTTGGGGCATAAACCTGGCTCCGGGTTCGGCAGCATAGGACGCGCGGGGGTGTCGGGGGCCGACAGTTTTTGGGTGGGTTTTTGGGGGAGGGATCGGGGCAGGCGAGGGACCCGACCCTTCGCCATTCGAGGGTCTGGGGCTCTCCTTGTTGGCACGAGCGGATGAGTTGGGGCTTCCCTCCCCCTTGAGGGGAGGGATTGAGGGAGGGGGTCGTGGAGGAGGGCACGGTGGTGCCGGGGACTGTGATCTCTTGGCAGTGGGGCTGCTCTAAGTTCGGTGAAGGCGCGCCGGACCCCCACCCCTTGGCCATTCGAGCATAGCTCTCATGGCCTTCTCGCCGCTTTGGCGGACGGCTCGAAGCCCCTCAAGGGGGAGGGAGGGCAAGGGCCGACGGGTTTGGGGCTCTCGTTGCGGGCAGGAGCGGATGAGTTGGGGCTTCCTCCCCCTTGAGGGGAGGGATTGAGGGAGGGGGTCGTGGAGGAGGGCACTGGCGGTGCCGGGGGCTGTGGGCTCTTTGGCGGTGGCTGCTCGGAGTTTGGTGAAGGCGCCGACGGACCCCCACCCCGGCCCTCCCCTCAAGGGGGAGGGAGGGCAGGAGCCGAGGGGCTGGAGCTAGACCGCGCGGTAGGTGACTAAGAAACCTCGCCGGATAAAGTATCCAGTTCCATTTCCTTGAGGCGCTTGATCTCGTCCCTGAGCCTTGCGGCCTTTTCGAATTCGAGGTTGGTGGCGGCTTCGCGCATGGCGCGTTCGAGGTCCTTGAGCACGGCGGCGAGGTTTTCGCCCACGGCGAGCTGTTCCTTGCCGTCGCGGCCCTTGCCGATCGAGACGGTGACGTGGTCGCGCTCGTAGACGCTGTCGACGATGTCGTGGATGTTGGAGCGCACCGATTGCGGCGTGATGCCGTGTTCCTCGTTATAGGCGATCTGCTTTTCGCGGCGGCGATTGGTTTCGGCGAGCGCGCGTTCCATGGAGCCGGTGATGTTGTCGGCATACAGGATCACCCGCCCGTCGACATTGCGCGCGGCGCGGCCGATGGTCTGGATCAAGGAGGTCTCCGAGCGCAGAAAGCCTTCCTTGTCCGCATCGAGAATGGTGACAAGGCCGCATTCGGGAATGTCGAGGCCTTCGCGGAGGAGGTTGATGCCGACAAGGACGTCGAAGGCGCCCAGGCGCAGGTCGCGGATGATCTCGATGCGCTCGATGGTGTCGATGTCCGAGTGCATGTAGCGCACGCGGATGCCCTGTTCGTGCATGTATTCGGTGAGGTCCTCGGCCATTTTCTTGGTGAGGACGGTGCAGAGCGTACGGTAGCCGGTTTTGCTGACCTGGCGGATTTCGTCGATGACGTCATCGACCTGCGTTTTGGCCGGGCGGATTTCGACGGGCGGATCGATGAGGCCGGTGGGGCGGATCACCTGTTCGGCAAAAACGCCCCCGGTCTGGTCCATTTCCCAGGAGCCGGGCGTGGCCGAAACATAGATCGACTGCGGGCGCATGGCGTTCCACTCCTCGAAGCGGAGCGGGCGATTGTCCATGCAGGAGGGCAGGCGGAAGCCGTATTCGGCCAGCGTCGCCTTGCGCCGGAGGTCGCCGCGATACATGGCGCCCAGCTGGCCGATGGTGACGTGGGATTCGTCGACAAAGACGAGGGCGTTGTCGGGCAGGTATTCGAAGAGGGTCGGAGGCGGCTCGCCGGGCTTGCGGCCCGAGAAATAGCGCGAATAGTTCTCGATGCCGGCGCAGGAGCCGGTGGCTTCCATCATTTCCAGGTCAAAGAGCGTGCGCTGCTCGAGGCGCTGGGCTTCGAGGAACCGGCCGGCGCCGTTGAGTTCTTGGAGGCGCGCATTGAGCTCGGCGCGGATCAGCTTGATCGCCTGGTTCATGGTGGTGCGCGGCGTCACGTGGTGGGAATTGGCGAAGACGCGGATGAAGGTGAGGTCGGCGGACTTCTTGCCGGTCAGCGGATCGAATTCGGTGATGGACTCGATTTCGTTGCCAAAGAGGGTGATGCGCCAGGCGGCGGCTTCATAGTGGGCGGGGAACAGCTCGACCGTGTCGCCGCGCACCCGGAAGGTGCCGCGCACAAAGCCGGTGTCGCCGCGCTTGTATTGCAGGGCGACGAGCTTGGCGAGCAGCTCGCGCTGGTCGATCTTTTCGCCCTTTTGCACATCGATGGTCATGGCGGTGTAGTCTTCCACCGAGCCGATGCCGTAGATGCACGAAACTGAGGAGATGATGATGACGTCGTCGCGCTCGAGGATCGCCCGGGTCGCCGAGTGGCGCATGCGGTCGATCTGCTCGTTGATGGTGGATTCCTTTTCGATATAGGTGTCCGTGCGCGGCACATAGGCCTCGGGCTGGTAGTAGTCGTAATAGGACACGAAATATTCGACGGCGTTGTCGGGGAAGAAGCTCTTGAACTCGCCGTAAAGCTGGGCGGCAAGGGTCTTGTTGGGCGCAAGGATCAGCGCGGGGCGATTGGTGCGCGCGATCACCTGGGCGGCGGTGAAGGTTTTCCCACTGCCGGTGACGCCGAGGAGGACCTGGTCGGTTTCGCCATTCTCGATGCCTTCCACCAGTTCGGCAATGGCGGTGGGCTGGTCGCCGGCGGGCTGGTAGTCGGTGACCATGCGGAAGGGGCGGCGGGGCGCGCGTTTTTCGAGGCGGTTCTGCGCCTTGTGGGGCATCCAGGGGGAGGAGCCTTCCACTTCCTTGCGGCCATGCAGGATGATCTGTTCGAGCGCCTTGACGGTGGCGGTGACGCCCACGGTCTGGGCGTTGGAGACGTCCTCGTTCTTTTTGGCCTTGGCCTTCTTGGTGGCGGCGGTCAGGGCCGCGCGGATTTCGGCGGTGGCCTCGGGATCGGCGTCCTTCGAGACGGCGCTTTGCGCCTCCTCAGGATGAGGGGCGCCGGTGAGCTTGCGGGCGCTCAGCGCTTTGGCGGAGGGGACGTGGCCAAAGCCGGCCTGGGGGGCTTCGCCCATGCCGGAGAAATCGGGGCGGACCACGGAATTGATTTTGGTCTTGCCCGTCTTGGGCGACATGCCGGTGACGGTGTCGTGCGAGGACTTGGTCGTGCGGCGCTTTTCGAGCGCCGTCTTGGGCTTAGCCGCTTCCCTGGCGGCGTCCTCAGCGGCAGCGGCGGCGGCCTGATCGGCACGATCCAGCGCGCGCTTGTTGCGCATGCGCTCGGCGTAAAGGGGTTTGCTCGCGGCGAGGTCCTCGGCCTTTTCGATCTCGCCCAGGAAATCGTCGATGGAAAATTCGGCTTTGCCGGGACGTGCGGACTTGTCGGCCATAAGACACCAATGCTCGGGAAGGCACCTGATGTGGGAAACGGTGCCGCAAATTGCAACGTTCCCCGTCTTAGCAGGTCGCGAACGGAGACGGAACGGGGGTGCTGACAGCAGGTGGCAGGAGCACGCAGTGTTGATGCCGGTTGCCCCGATGAACAAAGGGCAGGGCTGGCCGTTGTGGGGGCGACAACGGAGTTCGAGCAGATGAGCCAAAACCAGCCCGAGGCGAATAGCCCGACCAAAAAGGCCGCCGAGGGATTAAACCCCGCGCTGACGCGCAATATCGATGCCATCATGGAGCGGCGGCGCGAAAGCGCGCGCTCGGCCTCGCTCGAGGAACGGGCCGCGGCGGCGATCAGCAAATTCGCTGGCTCGATGATGTTTGTTTACATCCACATCGTGTTCTTCGGGCTGTGGATCAGCATCAATCTGGGCTGGCTGCCGATCATGGAGCCCTGGGACCCATCGCTGGTGGTGCTGGCGATGGAAGCGTCGGTGGAAGCGATTTTCCTCAGCACCTTTGTGCTGATCAACCAGAACCGGATGGCGGCGGAGGACAATATCCGGGCCGATCTCGACCTGCAGGTGAGTCTGCTCAACGAGCATGAAACCACCCGGCTAATCGAGCTGGTGAGTGCGATTGCCCGAAAGCTCGATATCCACACCGAAGCGGATGAGGAATTGGGTGAACTCGAGCGGGATGTGTCCCCCGAAGCGGTGATGGACCGGATTGCCGATGCGGAGGCGAAAGCGGAGGCGTGAGGGGTTTTGGGGTTTTTGTCAGCTTGTGCAGGACGTCGGCTGGGGCTTCCCTCCCCCTTGAGGGGAGGGATTGAGGGAGGGGGTCGTCGGGTGGGGCACGGTTGGGCCGGTGCGCTGAGACTTCTAGTGGAGGGTCGGACGTCGGTGATAGGACCGAAGGACCCCCACCCCAGCCCTCCCCTCAAGGGGGAGGGAGGGCACAGTCCGATGTGTTGTGCCTGGAGGCAGGCAGCCGCGCGGTTAGTAGACTTCGATCGAGGAGAGGGCCTTGTTGAGATATTGGTCAAGGCGGGGCTGGCTGTGGGTGATGCGTTCGCAATAGCTCTGGAAGAAGCGGTCGCGGCAGGCGGCGACGGCGACTTTGCCTTCGATGCGCACGGAGGAATAGCGGTTGTCGGCGCCGATCAGCAGCAGGTCTTCGATCTTGGTGCCGGGGTCGAGGCAAAGCGCGCCGCCGGTATAATTCTCGCCCTCGTAAAAGCAGACCTGCTTGGGCGCGGGGCGCTCAAAGGTCCATTCGTTCCACTCGATGCCGCGGGGATCCTTGCCGAAATCGACAGCGTGGATCGAGGTCCAGCCGCGCCCGCCAGGGCCATCGATCATGCACCACACCTTCTGGCAGCGCAGAACCTTGATGCGCTGTTCGGCCGGGATCTGCCCCAGAATGGGATATTCGCGGCCGGGACCCTGGTGGAGGGTTGCGGGCTTGGTGGTCCAGGCAAGGCTGCCCGATTCGGAGGTGGCGAGCGTGGGCAGAGCGCCCGTGACCAGCGAGACGCCAGCAATGGCGAGGAAAACGAGAGTGCGAAGAAGATAAGGCATGACGCTGTTCCACAACAAGGCTGGGCGGGGGGACACTAGCGCGGCACTGGGCCAAGGCCAAGGTTTATCGGAATCCTGGGTGTGAAAAAGGGCGCCATCGTTGGATGGCGCCCGGGAATGGCTGCAGCCTGGGATCAGCGGACGCGGATCGAGGCGATATAGTCGTCGTAGTCACCGAGCGAAGAAGCGCTGGTGGTATAGGTGCGGCAATTGCGGAAGTTCACTTCGGCGCAAACCTGAACCCGCAGGCCATCGGGATTGTCGATCGAAGAGATGCGGTCGGCAAAGCCGCCCAAATTGCGCACGCTTTCGCCTTCCTCAAGGCACTGGCTTTCGCCGCGGAAGCGGGTGCGGTCATAGAAGCAGACCTCGGCGATCTCTTCATCATAAACGGGCGGGGCAGGTGGGCGCGGACGGCCGGGAGGATTGCGCCCTTCATTGCCAACGCCGATATTGATCTGCGGGCCACCGGGGCCGGTGGAGAAGCCGAAGGACAGGCCGGGCTGGCCGGAATTGACGGGACGACCACCTGCGCTCAGATACTGAGCCGAAACCCAACCATCCGGGCCGGGCTTGGCGATATAGCACCAGGAGCCTTCGCACTGCTGCACATCCACATTGGTGCCGGCGCGCACGGTGTCCACTACCCCATAATTGCCGCCAGGGCCGGAACGCACATTGATGTTGCTCGTCACGGTACCGGGAGCTGCCTGGGCAGCTGCGGGCAGGAACACGATCACGGCGGTGGCTGCGA
Source organism: Devosia sp. 1566 (assembly GCF_004005995.1). NCBI lineage: Bacteria > Pseudomonadati > Pseudomonadota > Alphaproteobacteria > Hyphomicrobiales > Devosiaceae > Devosia > Devosia sp. 1566. The sequence goes on along the minus strand of NZ_CP034767.1, from coordinate 2,435,598 downwards.
CGGCAATACCCGTAGCCGCGGTTTTCAGCAGCTTGCGGTTGTAGCGGTTCATCCTTGAACTCCTGTTATATTCTTGGCCGACAACCGTATTAGGCCGATCGGCAGTGACGCTGTTGTTGTTGTTGATCAAACGATGATGGAAACAAACGGTTCCGGCCCAGCACGAAGACTCTGTTGCTCTTTAGACCCTAGTAAACGTCCAGAGAGGAGATGCGGCGGTCGAGTTCGCGCGGCAGCCGGGCAGTGTCGCGCCGCAGGGTGGCGCAAGCGCCTGAAAGCTCTTCGTCACGGCACACATCCACCCGGGCGCCGCCATAAATTTCTACCGAGCGGAAGCTGTCGTCCCACAGGCCCGGCAGGTAGTCATAGGTTTCGCCTTCGGTGACGCAGAACTGCTCACCGCGGAAATCGGGGCGGGTATAAAAGCAGGCGCCGGCTTCCTCATCATCGTAGACCGGGGGTGCCGGCGGCGCTGGCGGTGGGGGCGGGAAGGGACGGCCAGGACCGCCGAAGTTGAATTCGAGGTCAAAGCCGGGTTCGCCAAAGCCGTTGCCACGCGGCGCGACCTGCGCCTGGGCCTGCCGGCCAATAACGACGAAGTCGCTCGAGACCCAGCCGGCAACATGCCCGGCCGAGATCTGGCACCAGCCAGCGCTGCACTGGCCAACATCAACGGTGTTGTTGGCAAAGAGCGAGCCGACTACGGGATGCTGCGTGCTGGGGCCAGAGCGCACATTGACATTGGTTGAAACGCTGGCCGGGGCGGCGGCAGCTGCAATAGTGCCGGCCAGCACGGCGGCGAAGGTGGTGATCAATCCGAGGCGAACAGACTTCATCGAGGGCTCCCCTTGCTTGCCGGCGCTTGGGGCCGGCGTGGTCCATAAGACCCGATGGCAACTGAATGCTGGCTGAACGATCCGGTTCGAAAAAAGTCAGGTAATGGTGCGTTTGCGGCCGTCTTCACCCATGGCGACGTAAACAAAGTGGCCCTGGGTGACTTTGACGCGATCATCGCGCCGCTCGCGCCGGGCCCAGGCTTCGATGGCGATGGCGACCGAAGTGGTGCCGACGCGGTCAACGGCGGTGTAGACGCACAGGATATCCCCGACCTTGACCGGGGCGATAAAGGTCATGGCTTCAACCGCCACGGTAACAACGCGGCCGCCAACTCGCTCAACTGCGGCGATGGCGCCGGCGATATCCATCTGGCTCATCACCCAACCGCCGAAAATGTCGCCAGCGGGATTGGCATCGGCCGGCATGGCCAGGGTGCGGATGGTGAGGGCGCCCGAGGGTTCGGTGGCGGGGGTGGGTTGGACAGGGATCATGAGGAGGGTCCTTTCACGGGCCAGCGGCCAACGGCTTCTTCCCAGTGCATGCGGCAGAGGGAGAGATAAACGGACTTTTCGATGGCGACCTGGTCGCCGGCGGTGAGCACCCGGCCGGAGGGGTCCTGACGCACCACCATGGTGGCCTTGCGGCCGCAGGAGCAGATGGTGCGGATTTCGCGCAGAATATCGGCGATCGCCAGCAGTTCGGCCGAGCCGGGAAAGAGCTTGCCCTGGAAATCGGTGCGCAGGCCAAAGCACATCACCGGAATGCGCAGGCGATCGGCGACGCGGGCGAGTTGCCAGACCTGTTCGGGGGAGAGGAACTGGGCTTCATCGACAAAGACGCAATCGACCTTGGCGATCTCGGTGGCGTCGTGGATGGCGAGATAGAGATCGTCGGCGTCGGTATAAAGCGCGGCAGCTTCGGAGATGCCGATGCGCGAACTGATCCGGCCGACGCCATCACTGGCGTAAAGCCCGGAGGTGAACAGCAGCGCATTCATGCCGCGCTCGCGATAGTTATAGGCCGCCTGAAGCAGGAGCGTGGATTTGCCCGCATTCATTGCGGAATAGGAGAAGTAAAGCTTGGCCATGGGCTGGTTGTGCCGGAGCGGGCCCGGGGGTGCGAGGGGAAACACCGGGTGGTCCACAACAAACTGCTGGCGGGCGGGAGGGGTTGCGCGGGGCAGGTTGGGCGGGGGGCGGGCTAGGTCGTCACGGTCTCGGCGCGGGTGCGGCGGCGCAGGAGGATGGGCGGCAACACTTCGCCGAGGAGAATGGCGAGGAAGATGACGAGGGCGCCGAGATAGCCGATGGGCAGCAGGCGCTCGCCAAGGAGCAGCGCGGCGCCGAGGGCGGCGAACAGGGCTTCGGAGGACAGCACCAGCGCGGCATTGGTGGCGGGGACATATTGCTGGGCGACGGCCTGGAGGGTGAAGCCGATGGCGGTGGAGCCGATGCCGGCATAGGCAACGGCGAGCCACTGCTCGCTGATCTGGGCGAGGGTGGGGGCTTCAAAGACGAAGGCGAGCAGGATCGCGCCGAAGCCGGCAAGGATGAAGGTGCCGCAGGTGATGGCGAGGGGCAGGCCGGTGCGGCTGGCGATGGCGCCGAGCATGAGCACATGGATGGCCCAGAACACAGCGCAGAGCACGATCAGCGCATCGCCGATATTGAGCCGGTCGAGGCGGGCGCCGTTGAGCAGGTAGATGCCGACAAGGGCGAGAGCGACGCCGATCAGCACCAGCGGATGGGGCTGAGTGCGAAAGACGAGGAAGGCGATCAGCGGCACAAAGAGCACGTAAAGCCCGGTGAGAAAGCCGCCATTGGTGACGGTGGTGCTGGCCAGGCCCACCTGTTGCAGCCAGCTGCCGATGAAAAAGACGAGGGTCATGGCGGCGACAAAGAGCCAGTCGCGGCGCGAAAGAGTTGCGGATTTGGTGCGGCGCTCGCGCAGGGCGAGCGGCAGGAGGAGGGCGCCGCCGATGATGAAACGCACGCCGGTGAAGCTGAGCGGGCCCATGGAGAGCATGGCGTGCTTTTGGGCGATGAAGCCAAAGCCCCAAAGAGCAGTGGCGAGCAGAAGGCAGAGGGTGGCGGTGGCGCGGGTCATGGTGGTTCCGGTCAGCTGCCAGCTATAGCTAGAGCAAGGCCGGTCGAAATTAAACCCCGGCCACTCGGGGCCGGGCGGCCAATGCGGCGCCGCGCCTCCCCGAGGAGAAAGGCGCGGCACCGCGGGTGTGGTTAGCCCCGGATGGCGGGAGCCGGGCTGGACGGCGGGGCGGGCGGCTGGCTGGGCGGGGCGGCGGGTGCGGCGCCCGGCTGATCGGCTGGAGGCGGTGCGGCGGGCTGATCAACGGGCGGCTGGGCTGGTTGATCAGCGGGCGGCTGCGAGTCCGATTGGTCCGGCTGATTGTTGCCTTGCCCACCCCAATTGCCGCCGCCGCGCTGGCCGCGTTGGGGCGGCGTCAGCAGCGCCTGCTGCTCGGGGGTGAGGCTTTCGTAAAATGCAGTGACCGAAGGAACAACGCTGGTGAGCGCCTCGAGCTGGGCATTGTCGAGCACGATCCGGCGCTGCAGCAGGTCGGGGATGGTGAGGGGAGCCGTGGGGGTGGAGCGCTCGGCGCGAACCTGCGCAGTGTCATCGACATATTTGCGGACGGCGTCCATGACCGCGGTGCGCATTTGCTCGAACAATGGGCGCTGTTCGGCGGTGAGATTGAGCCGGTGGCTAATCCGCACAAGCGCCAGTTCGATGGCTTCGGCGCCCCTTTGGAAGTTGAACAGGCCCGTCATGCTGTTGCCCAACTGGCGGCCGTTCTGGCGCATGCCGGGGCCGTCGTTGCGGTCGGAAGGGCCGTTCATGTCGCCACCCATGCCGCCGCCGCGGCGACCGCCATGCTGACCGTCCCAGCCGCTGTTGCGCTGGCCGTGCCAGCCGCCGCGGCTGTAGCGGTCGCCCCGCTGCCAGTTGCAGTCGTCATCGCCGCCGGACTGGTAACCCATCGGAGGCTTGCCAGGCTGGGCCAAGGCGGGGCCGGTGGCCGCAAGGCCCGTGGTCGCGGTGAGAAGGACCGCGAGAGCCGCGGCGGAAATCTTGTTCATCGGATTGCTCCCTGGTGTCTGGCCGGAGGTTTCGGCTGGCCAGATGATAGAGCAAGTGCCGTGGGCAGAACCTTGCGGGAAGGTGAAAGCTTGGCAAGGTTGGTAAGGTAGGCGGAGCCTGGGCAACAAAAAGCCGGCCACGGGGGCCGGCAATTTGGCAGCAAATCTGAGGTGGTTCAGCGCCGGGGCGGCGCGGGAGGCAGGCGGCTGGGCTTGATCCGCGCCGGGGCTTCGGCGGGGAGATTGCCCCGCAGGGCAACGCGGGTAACTTCAACCAGAATGGCGAGAACCAGGAGCGTCAGCGGCACCATGAAGACGGCGATCTGGGTGTCGGGTTCCTGGGCGAGAGTGGCGGCAGTGGCAGGGGTGATGCCGGCAAGGACCGCAGCTGCGCCTCCCAGAACCAGAAACATGCCGGAGGCGAAAGCGTAGAGCCTGAAGCGTTTGCGCGGGGCAGGTGTAGATTCACGCATGGGGGTCGCATCTTCCTTGAAGCTATCGAGCAGCGCAGAAGTGTCACCCCAATGCGGTTCGATTGTGGCGGGCAGCGTCACGAAGCGCTGCCAACGGGATCCCTACAGGCCGGATTGGCGGGACCGCAGGGCTGCGAGCTTAGGCGGCAGTGGGCGCTTCGTAGCGGGCGCGGGCGTGCAACACGGTTTCGTGATGCTCGGCGGCCCACAGTCCCAAGGCGCCGATTGGACCGAGCAAAGACTGACCCAATCGAGTCAGGCTGTAGTCAACCCGCGGGGGCACGGTGGGGGTCACGACCCGCTCGACGATGCCGTTCTTTTCCAGTTCGCGCAGCACCGAGGTGAGCGACTTCTGGGTGATGTCGCCGATCTCGCGCTTGAGTTCGGAAAAGCGCTTGGGCCGCTCCTGCAGCAGGGCCACGACGAGTACCGCCCATTTGCTGCCAATGATGGTGAGGATGTCGCGGGTGGCGGCGCAGTGGGGATGGCTGTGACTGAGGTAGGACGGTCTCATGGAAGTGACCTCGGTATCTTGCAGGTGCCGTCTTGTGTCGGCTGCTCACTCTCATATACGACAGGTTGGTATCCCAAGGAAACCTGGGTTTCCAAAAGATACATCCAATTGACCACAACAGCGGTCGGAGCCGGAACGCCAGCATGGCGGGCCCGATCCTGCTTTTTGCTTCATGAAAGAAACTCCGAATGGCTCTCCAACTCAAGATCATAATTGCCAGCACCCGGCCCGGCCGCGTCGGCCCGACCGTTGCCCGCTGGGTGGAGGACTTTGCCAGGGAGCAGGGCAAGTTCGACATCGAACTGGTTGATCTGGCCGAGGTGGGACTGCCGCTGTTTGATGAACCCAAGCACCCCATGCTGCAGCAATACGAGCATGAGCACACCAAGCGCTGGAGCAAGACCGTCGGGGAGGGCGACGCCTTTGTGTTCGTGACCCCGGAATATGATTATTTCCCCCCAGCTTCGGTGGTCAATGCCATCCAGTACCTGTCAAAGGAATGGACGGGAAAGCCCGCAGGCATTGTCAGCTATGGCGGCGTGTCGGCCGGCCTGCGGGCCAGCCAGGTGCTGCGCCAGCTGTTGAGCAATCTCAATGTCGTGGCGCTCAGCCAGTCCGTGCCGATCCCGTTTACCGCCAATTTCCTGGGCGAGGACGGCGTGTTCCGACCCAATGAGCCCATGGTGCAAGGCGCCGGCCTGATGTTCAATGAGCTGCATAAATGGGCCGTGGGGCTCAAGAATATGCGCGAGGCACAGGCGCAGGCATAAGCCGGGCGCGCTGGACCAAGGCATGGGGCTTGGGGGGCGCGTCGCTCCCCAAGCCTGTGGCTAGTGACCGAAGGCCGGTCCTTCGACGCAGGGGCGGCCCCGCGTGACCGGCGGAGGGCGGAAACCCAGGGCAAGGCGACCCGCACTGGCGAGCCAGGTTGTTGCCCGCCGGTGCCAGCCATTACCACCGCCCAAATGCGCCGGCGTAGCCGCCGCGACCGGGGCGGGGCGTTCCCATTCATCGAAGTAAACTGATTTCAAGAGATAGCTTGGAGGGATCATTATCGCACTACTCCTTGAATCGGTTCAACCCGAGGATGTGAGTGCGGGTTGAATCGGTTCAAACTAGCATTGCGATTGCCAGCGTCAACCCGATTTGAACCGATACATCTTTTTTGCTAGTGGTGGAGGGAAGGAGTTCTTCGTGGTCAAACCGCCGGTCACCATAAAACTGAGGGATGTAGCGGCGGCGGCCGGTGTGTCGCAGGGCACGGCATCCAATGTGTTCAGCCGACCTGAACTCGTTCGGCAAGAGGTGCGCGAGCGCGTGCAAGCGGTTGCCAAGGAGTTGGGCTATGGCGGGCCGAGCCTGAAGGGGCGGCTGCTGCGGGCGGGCAAGGTCAATGCCATCGGGGTCGCTGCGGTTGAGCCGCTGTCCTATTTCTTTGAGGATCCGTGGGCCCGCAGCCTGCTCGCGGAGATGTCCGAAATCTGCGATCGGCGGGGCGCCGGCATGGCGCTGGTCTCGGCGGTGAACCGGGAAAAGCTGGCCTGGAACATCGAAACAGCTTTAGTGGACGGGTTTGTGCTGCTGTGCGTGGAAGGCGGGCACGAACTGGTGGCGCTGACGCGCAAGCGGGACCTGCCTTTCGTGGCGCTGGCGCTGGGAACAGGCGACGACTCCATCCCTGCGATCGGGATCGACAATATTGCCGGCGCGGCGAGGGCGGCGCAGCACCTGGTGGAACTGGGTCACCGGCGCTTTGCGGTGCTGAGCACCGAGCTTAAAGAGGGGCATGCGGGCCCGGTAGGGGAGGCGGAGATCGCCGCGGCAATTTATTCCACCTCGCGCGACCGCATGCTGGGCTATTGGCAGGTGCTGGACGGTGCCGGCATTGCCCGCGCTGACGTGCCGGTGCATGAAACCCGCAATGAGCCGGCCAGCGTAAGGGCGGCGCTGGTGGCGGTGTTCACCGGGGCGACCAAACCAACGGCCTTGCTGTGCATGTCGGACCGGATTGCCATTCTCGCTTTGGACTGGCTGCGCGAGCGCGGGCTGCGCGTGCCTGAGGATGTTTCGGTGGTGGGTTTTGATGGCGTGCCTGAAAGCGCCGCGGCGCAGCCGCCGCTGACCACGGTGCAGCAACCGCTGGCGGATATTGCCCATCGGGCCGTGGCGGCGATCCTCGACGGGCCGGTGGAGCGCCAGGTGGTTCCGCTGTCGCTGGTGGTCCGCGGCTCCACGGGAGCGCCGCCGCCATAGCGCTTGCCGGTGCCCGAACGGGCCAGTATCACATCCCACAGATGTGGAGATGATCGATGAAACTGTTGTCGGATGCATTGGACCGAGTGGCGCCTTCGGCCACGGTGGCCATCACGCAAAAAGCGCGCGACATGGTGGCCGCGGGCAAGGACGTGATTGCCCTTTCGGCGGGGGAGCCTGATTTCGACACCCCGCTGCACGTGCGCGAAGCCGGGATCCGCGCCATCAATGAGGGCAAGACGCGCTACACCAATGTGGATGGGATCGCCGAGCTCAAGGAAGCAGTGGCGGCAAAATTCCGGCGCGACAACGGGCTCGATGTTCGGGCCGATGAGTGCTTTGTGGGCTCAGGCGGCAAGCAGATCATTTTCAATGCGCTGATGGCGACGCTGAACCCCGGCGACGAAGTGGTGGTGCCGGTGCCGTTCTGGGTGAGCTATCCCGAAATCACCCGGCTTTGCGGCGCCGAGCCCGTGCTGGCGCGGGCGGACGCCTCGACCGGGTTCAAGCTCAAGCCCGAAGTGCTGGAACAGGCGATTTCGCCGCGCACGAAATGGTTGATCCTCAATACCCCGTCCAACCCGACGGGCGCAGCCTATTCGGCCGAAGAATTGCGGGCGCTCGCGCAGGTGCTGCTGCGCCATCCCCAGGTGATGATCCTGACCGACGACATCTATGAGCCGCTGGTTTATGACGGGCGCCAGTTCGCGACCATTGCCCAGGTGGAGCCGGCACTACGGGAGCGCACGCTGACCATGAATGGCGTCAGCAAATCGCATGCGATGACGGGCTGGCGCATCGGCTATTGCACCGGGCCCAAGCCGCTGCTGGCGGCGATGACCAAGCTGCAAAGCCAATCCACCACCAATGCCTGCTCGATTTCGCAATGGGCGGCGGTGGCGGCGCTGAACGGGCCGCAGGAGTTCCTCAAGGACTGGCGGGCGGCGTTCCAGGCGCGGCGCGACCTTGTGGTCGAGGGGCTGAACGCGGCCGCGGGGGTCGAGTGCCTGGTGCCCGAAGGCGCGTTTTACGTCTTCCCCTCCTGCGCTGAATTGCTGGGGCGCACCAGCGGCGGCGGCACCAAGCTCGAAACGGACGAGGACTTCGTCTTGGCGCTCCTGGCCGAAACGGGGGTGGCGCTGGTGCATGGGGCCGCGTTCGGGCTGCCCGGGCATTTCCGGCTGAGCTATGCGGCGGCGGATGCGCAACTGCGCGAAGCGGTGGCGCGCGTGCAGCAGTTCTGCGCCGCAGTACGCTAGACCAAAAGAGTTGTGGGGGTGCCGGCTAGTGCTGGCGCCCTAGCGATCAACGAAGCGGGTGGGGCAAAAAAAAGGGCCCCATCCGAAGATGGGGCCATGGATAGGGCCGAAGCCAAATCGCTAGTAATGGTCCCGCGCAAGGGAGGAGGAGATGCGCCGGACCGGGTGGACCCAAGCCGAGGGAGGAGGATACGGCTTGAACCCGGTGTCGGGCAACGCAGGTCCGAGGGAGGAGGAAACGGACGGCGTCGCAGCGACAAGGACGTATATAGATAGCCCGATCAGTTAGTGCAACGCGGAAGAGCGAATAGGAGCTATGCGTTAGGCACAGCGACAATGTGTCCACTAAATAAGCAGGCGCATTGCTCCGCGTTGCAACCCGCCGCAACAGGCGAAAAAAAAGCCCCATCCGAAGATGGGGCTGATGATAGGGCCGAAGCCAAATCGATAGTGATGGCGAAGCGCAAGGGAGGAGGAAAGCGCTTCACCGATGGACCGGGATCGAGGGAGGAGAATCGATCCAAATCCGGCGTCGCGATGCGGGGTCCGAGGGAGGAGGATTCGGAGCGCGCCTCAGCGACGGGTTCAATATGAGGGAGACCTGTCCCGCCAGCAATGCGCGATCGGTCATGCCAGCCATGCGCCACATGCAGGCGCTACGCGATCACAAATGTGGGTCTTGGAGCCGGCGGCCCTCGGCGTGCTGCAGAAAGATTCGCGATTCTTGCGCTGGGCGCGCAGCGTCATTCCGCGTAAATATTTGGGACTGACAGGGCGTTAGCTGGGTAGGGGCCCCGACGGTGTCGCTGGCGGGGCAGGTCCGCCCAGCGATGGGTATTTGGAAGGCGCATCCAACAACGAACGCGTTCGCCCGCTAAAAGCTCCACTCGCGCGCCTTGCCGACGATGAAGTCGCGGAAGACGCCAACGCGCTTGGAATTCTTCAGCGCGGGAGGGTAAACAAAGTATGCTTCATAGGCCGGCAGCTCGATTTCGGGCAGAACCTGGACGAGGCCGCCGTCTTCCTGCTCGGTGACATAGTCAGGCAGCATGGCGATGCCGATGCTGGCCTGGCAAGCCTGGAGCATGCCGTAGATCGAATTGACCTTGAGCACAGCGCGGCGCGGGCTGGAATCGCTGCGGCCCATGCGCTCGAGGAAATTGAGCTCGGGCAGGTAGGAAGGCACCGGCTCGCCAAAGCTGATGATGCGATGATCGTCGAGTTGCTCGGGGCTGTTGGGAGAGCCGAACTCGCTGAGATATTCCGGCGTGGCATAGAAGTGGTTATGCACGGTAAACAGCTTGCGCTGGATCATCTCGGACTGGTTGGGACGATGCAGGCGAATGGCGACGTCGGCTTCGCGCATGGCCAGATCGAGTTCGGCGTCATTTAGACGAATCTCGAGCTGGATCAGCGGATACAGGCGGATGAACTCGTTGATGCGCGAGGACAGCCAGGTGGAGCCGATGCCCACGGTAGTGGTGACGATCAGCGGGCCGGTGGGCTCGTCCTGGGATTCGGACATCTGGGTTTCCACCTGCTGGAGTTCCCAGTGCATGCGGTGGGCGGTGCGGAACAGCTGCTCGCCGACCTCAGTCAGGACGAGGCCCCGGGCATGGCGGATAAAGAGTTTAAGCCCAAGATCGTCTTCAAGCGCCGAAATCTGGCGGCTGACGGCCGATTGGCTCATTCCCAGTTTTTCGGCGGCGTGGGTGAAACTGCCCGACTCTGCGGCGGTGTGAAAAATCCGGAGCTTGTCCCAGTCGAGCATTACACAGTGCTTTCTTCTTAGTGGGTGGTCTACTCCGCCGCTTCGGCGAGTTCGTGTTCGGCCAGGAACCGTTCGGCATCGAGCGCGGCCATGCAGCCCATCCCCGCTGCAGTGATGGCCTGGCGATAAACGTCGTCGGTGACATCACCGGCGGCAAACACGCCCGGGATGTTGGTCTGGGTCGTGCCGGGCTGGACCTGCAGATAGCCGCCCGGCTTCATGTCGAGCTTGCCGGCAAAGATCGAGGTCGCGGGCGAGTGACCGATGGCGACGAATACGCCGTCGATCGGCTGGGAATAGGTGCGGCCGGTCTTGAGGTCGCGCAGGGTCACTGCGTTGACCGAAGGGGGCATGGCGCTGCCATGGACTTCGTCGATCTCGGTGTTCCAGCGCACTTCGATCTTGGGGTTCTTGAACAGGCGATCCTGCAGGATCCGCTCGGCCCGGAACTCGCTGCGGCGATGCACGAGAATGACCTTGGAGGCGAAGTTGGTGAGGAAGAGCGCTTCCTCGACTGCGGTGTTGCCGCCCCCGACCACGACCACTTCCTTGTTGCGATAGAAAAAGCCATCGCAGGTGGCGCAGGCGGAAACGCCAAAGCCCTGGAACTTCTGCTCGGAGGGCAGGCCCAGCCACTTGGCCTGGGCACCGGTGCAGATGATGATGCTGTCGGCGGTGTAGGTGGTGCCGCTGTCGCTGTGGAGCACAAAGGGTCGGCGGTCGAAATCGACGGAGGTGATCACGTCGTTGACGATGCGGGTGCCGACATGTTCGGCCTGCGAGCGCATCTGGTCCATGAGCCAGGGGCCCTGGATGACGTCGGCAAAGCCGGGATAGTTTTCAACATCAGTGGTGATGGTGAGCTGGCCACCGGGCTGGATGCCCTGGATCATCACGGGCTCCAGCATGGCGCGCGCCGCGTAGATTGCAGCGGTGTAGCCGGCCGGACCCGAACCGATGATGATGACTTTGGCGTGCATCGCAACGCTCTCCCCAGAGTACGAGGCCTCCCTTGGCCTCAGTTAAAGGCCGAAGTGCGGGCGGTTTCAAGGCCGCCAACACGGCGGGGGCAATTCAGCTGGGGCTGTGCACCGAAAAAGCACAGCCTGCACCAGCCTTTGCTCGCTAAACAGGCTTAGCTGTAGCGGATTTTCAGGATTTCATAGGAGCGCGAGCCACCAGGGGCCGCCACTTCAAACGAATCGCCGACGGATTTGCCGATCATCGCCTTGGCGATGGGCGAGGAAATGGAGATGCGGCCACCCGAGGCATCGGCCTCTGGATCGCCAACGATCTGATAGGTCTTTTCCTCTTCGGTGTCCTCGTCGACATAGGTGACGGTGGCACCAAACTTGACGGTGGAGCCCGAGAGCTTGGAGACATCGATGATGTCGGCCAGCGCCAGGATCGATTCAAGTTCCTGGATGCGCCCTTCGTTCAGGCTCTGCTGTTCCTTGGCAGCCGAATATTCGGCGTTTTCGGAGAGATCGCCATGGGCGCGCGCTTCGGAGATGGCGTCGATGATGCGACGGCGCTCATTGGCAGTGCGGTGCTCATATTCAACGGTGAGGGCCTTGTGACCAGCCACCGTCATCGGGATCTTGTCCATTCGTATCGCCTCCAGGGCAAATGCAGGTGTCTTCCAGCCAAAACCCGTTCGGCATCCGCTTCACGACTAGTTTTCGGGGAAGATGGTTCAAATTGCCCGCCAGACGCGTTGCGGTCAAGCGGGTGACGCTCAAGAACATGGGGTGTCCACACGTGCGTTCAAGCTCCGCCCTAGTGTCAAGAGGAGGTTTGCCAATGCGCCGTCTTTTCGCAACACGATGTTCTTCCGTCATTATTGGGCTGTTTGCACTTGGGCGTCGCGCTGCCGGCTAGCATTCGCGCGCGCCGCTCGTGGAAGGGGCGGATAAGCCCCGGCTTGCGCCCGTCGGCAAAAAGCCCAGCGCCCAGGGATGGCGGCTGTTGGGTTTGGGTCTCAGCGCAAAGCCGCAACAAAAAAGCGCATCCGGTGGGATGCGCTTCCTATCGGTTGGGGGATTGTTGAGGTCAGGAGGCGACGAGATTGTCGGCGGCGGATTTGCCGGTGCGTTTGTCCTTGACGATCTCGTAGGTAATCTTCTGGCCCTCATCCAGACCGTTCAGGCCGGAGCGCTGAACCGCCGAGATATGGACGAAGACATCGGTCCCGCCTTCGTCGGGCTGGATGAAGCCGTAGCCCTTTTGACCGTTGAACCACTTTACGGTGCCAGTTGCCATGATGCGCGTTCCCTCGTGCAGTCGCTGCTGTAGGCGGCCTTGGTCACAGCGACCAAGACTTGGTTGAATCGAATTGTCGGATAATGACGTCAGCAGGAGCGAATGGTATTCGCATGATCAGATCAGTCGGCCGCTTTATTCGATGCGGGGAGCTTAGCTCTAAACAATGGGGGGTTCAATACAGCGAATGATCGTGCCAAAGCACCCGGCCAAACATTCGTTTTGGCTAGGGCAAGAGCAACATGGCTCTAGTGCTTGGCATAGACTTGCGCGCTGCCAAGGTGGGAACTGAAGACGGCTCCGTAAGGGACCCAATGCTCGACAGCAGCAAAAAGCTGCAGGCGATGAAAAGATGTTAGCTTAAATGCATCCCAATGTAACCCTTTTGCGCAAAGCGTGTTCTTGCTTTTCGTCAAGAAATCCGTCACATCCGCCCTCCATCACCTCCATTCAGAGATCGTATACGCTTGACCAAGGCGTTCCAGAGTTCGGGCGACATGATCGCCGACCGACGTGCCGGTTTCGCACGACTCCTATCCGAAGAAGGCGATCACCACGCAGCAGCCGAGGTGATGGCGCAAACCCTGGAACTGGCGCCCGATTGGGCCGGGGGCTGGGACCTGCTGGGCACCTACTGTGAGAAGGCGGGCGATGTGAGCGGGGCCATTTCGGCCTGGCGGCACCTCGAAGCGCTGGACGACGAGGGGGTGTTCGGCACCGCCCTCAAGCTTTCGGCCCATGGTGCCGCGGTCGCGGCCGCGGGGACTGCAGTGAGCTATGTGGAAGCGCTGTTTGATCAATATGCGCCGCGGTTCGAGGCGTCGCTGGTGGGCAAACTCGGCTACCAGGTGCCCGAACTGCTCGACGCAATGATCGAACGTGAAATGGCGCGGCAGGGGATCGGGCGCTGGGCCCTGGCGCTGGACCTTGGCTGTGGCACGGGCCTGATGGGCGAGCGGCTGCGAGGCAAGGTCGAGCGGCTCGACGGGGTCGATCTTTCCGCCGCGATGGTCGCGACAGCCCGGCGCAAGAACATTTATGATCAGCTGGAAAAGGACGAGCTTGTCCGGTTCCTCCAGCGCCGACCAATCGAAGCCGATCTGATCACCGCGGCCGATGTGCTGATTTATTGCGGCGCGCTGCCCCCGGTGCTCAACGCCATGTTGGGAGCACTCAAGCCGGGTGGGCTGCTGGCCTTTTCGCTCGAGGCGCATGAGGGCGAGGAGCCGATGTTCTTGCGCCCGTCGCTCCGCTATGCGCATGGGGTTGCGGCGACGCGGGTGGCGCTCGCCGATGCGGGCCTGCATGTGTGTCAGTTCGAAACCGCGACTCTGCGCCAAGACCGCGGCGCGCCAATTGCCGGTATGCTGGTAGTGGCGCAAAAGCCCGATCCTGCCCAGCTTGAGGATGAAGCATGAATACGCTGCGTTATGATTTCCGCTCCGACACGGTGACCCGTCCTTCCCCCGGCATGAGGGCGGCGATGGCGGCGGCGGAGGTGGGGGACGATGTTTATGGCGATGATCCGACGGTGCGCCAGCTTGAGCAGCGCATGGCGATGCTGCTGGGCAAGGAAGCGGCGCTGTTCGTGCCGTCGGGGACAATGTCTAACCTGCTTGCCCTGATGAGCCATTGCGGGCGCGGCGACGAGTTCATCGCGGGGCAAAACGCGCATTGCTACATGTTCGAAGCGGGCGGGGCGGCCGTGCTGGGCTCAATCCAGCCCCAGCCCATTGCCCACCAGCCTGATGGGACGATGGCGCTCCATGACATCGCGGCAGCCATCAAGGCTGACGACATGCATTTTGCCCGCACCCGGGTGATTGCGCTCGAAAACACCTTTGGCGGCCGGGTGCTGCCGCTCGCTTATATCGATGAGGTGGCCGAGCTGGCGCGCGAGCGTGAGCTCGGGTTGCATCTTGATGGCGCGCGGGCGTTCAATGCCTGCGTGGCGCTGGGGATCGAGATCTCGGAGTTTGCCGCACCGTTCGATACGGTGTCGATTTGCCTATCCAAAGGGTTGGGCACGCCGGTTGGGTCAGTGCTGGTGGGAGCCGGCACGCTGATCGAAAAAGCGCGGCGCGATCGCAAGATGCTGGGTGGCGGGATGCGGCAGGCGGGCATTCTGGCGGCGGCGGGGCTTTATGCGCTGGAGCACAATGTGGAGCGATTGGCCGAGGATCATCGCCGGGCCAAGCAGCTGTCAGAGGGGCTTGCGAGTTTTGCCGATCTCAGTGTTCCGATGCCGGACACCAATATCGTCTTCGTGAAGGCTGATGCCGAGCTCGAAAAGGCGATGACGCAGTTCCTGGGGGAGCGCGGCATTGCGGTCGGTGGGCAATATGGGCAGCAACGCTGGGTGACGCATTTGGATGTCGACGACGAAGCCGTGGACGGCGCTTTGGCGGGGGTGCGCGAGTTTTTCGGGGGCTGAGACGTAGGGGCGGGAGCACGAGCCGCCGCCCCTTTGATTTTCACCCCAAGGCCAGGCGGATGGCCCTTTCCACCGGGGAGTAGTTGTTGTCTGCCCGCTCGAGCTGGAGGGGTTCGGCGGGCAGGAGTGGCGGCTGGGCCATGAACTTGACCGTTTTGCCGCGGTGGATCTGGGCGGCGTGGACGAGGAACGGGTGGCACAGATAAACCGTGCCCGCGGGACCTGTGGCGAGGGCCTCGCGACCGGTGTCGAACCAGTCAGGCCGGTCCGTCAGCATGTCGCGCAAGCTGCGTCCGTCTTCCCCAGCCGGAGCCAGATAACGGGCGACTTCGAGATGCGAGCCCGGGCGAATGCGGGTGGGGGCATCGTCCGCCCCGACATCGGAGAACAGGAACAACATCAAGAGCGCACGGCCGCGCGAGTTGATGTTGGCGCGCCATTCGAGGAAGTCCGGGTTGTCGTCGCCAAAGCTCGCATCGATGTGCCAGCCGGTGTCGCCCTCATCCTGGGGATTGGGGAAGCGGACCGGGAAGGTGCCGAGGCCGCCCCGTGGCAACCAGCGACCGGGGCCGACGAGCTGGTTATAGGCGGCCCTCAGTGTTGGCGTGTTGACGGCTTCGCGGAACGGCGGCTGGGAGAACTCGCCGAGCCGGATTACCGGTTTGGTCCAGGTAGCGGGATCATCGGGATTGCAGCCGGTGGCGGCCCAGAGGATGGCTCGGGCCCCGGCGGCGAGGTCGGCGGGAAAGGCATTATCGATCCGCACAAAGCCGTCGGTGATGAAAGCCGTGATCTGCGCTGGTGTGAGCGCGTTGGAAGTTTCGGGCATTGAGATGTCCATGAGTTCGCGTGGCCGCACGGCGGCCTGGAGGCGGCTGGGCCGCCAGTGTGTGCCTCAGGAGGCGCCGATCAGGCGCGGAGGAACACGGCGAACTTGTTGGACCGGATCATCATCATGATGGGCGAAGGATAGCAAAAGCGGCGCCGAGTGCAAGCGGGCGCCAGGCTAGAGGTCTTCCAGCACTTCGGCGATCCAACCCTTGGGGTCGGCGGTGAAATCACGGTAAAGCCGGAAGTGGCGCGTATCCCTGAGCCGCACCGGGGCAAGGCCATCGCGAGTGATTTCGAGAAGGGTGGCGCCGGGGAGCGCCATCAGCAGGGGCGAGTGGGTGGCCATGATGATCTGGGCCGTGGCGTTCTGGCCCAGGCGATGGAGTAGCCGCAGCAATTCGCGCTGGCGCTGGGGCGAGAGGGCGCTTTCGGGCTCGTCGAGGAAATAGATGCCCTGGCGGGTCATGCGGCTTTCAAAGAAATCAACAAAGCCCTCGCCATGGCTTTGCGACAGGTAGTCCGGGGCCGCGCCACCGGCGTCGATGGCTGCGGCATCGAGATAGCGGGCGACGGAATAAAACGACTCGGCGCGAAAGAACCAGCCATTGGTGACCTTGGGCAGCCAGGAGGCGCGGAGCACGTCGGTGAGTAGGGCGCCGCTGCGGTCGAGCGCGGCGGAGTGATCGACCGGCATATAGCCCTTGCCGCCGCCGGCTTCGTCATAGCCGCTCATCGCCGCGATGGCCTCCACCAGGGTGGATTTGCCGGTGCCGTTTTCGCCCACGATGATGGTGATGGGGGTGGTGAACTCAAGGCTCCAGTCGGGATCCTGCAACCAGGGGAGGTTGAAGGGATAGCCGGAGCGGGTACCCCAATCGGGGAGGCGCCAGAGGCGCTTGAGGAAGGGAGCGGGGAGGCGGGTTTGCCGGCTTTGACGGGCCAAGACCGCCTCCCTTGAGCTTTGGTTGGATGGGCAGGAAAGCTTCGCCAGATGGCGAAACTTTGGCTCCTGACCAATCTAGTGGGCGAAGTAGTCCTGCAGCGGGCGGACCTGAAGGTTGCCGTCGCGATAAGCGAGGATACCCTGCACAGCCGCCATCGCCCCATCGATCGTGGTGTAATAGGGGATCTTGGCGTAGAGCGCGGTGCGGCGGATGTCGCGGCTGTCGGAGATCGACTTCATGCCGTCGGTGGTGTTGATCACCAGCTGCACGCCGCCATTCTTCATCAGATCCACAATATGCGGGCGCCCTTCGAGCACCTTGTTGATCTTGGTGGCGGCAATGCCGTTTTCCACCAGATAACGCTGGGTGCCGCCGGTGGCGAGGATGGTGAAACCAGCCTGCTCGAGATGGCGGGCGGTGTCGATGATCAACTCCTTGTCGTCATCGCGCACCGAGATGAAGGCGGCGCCACTGGTGGGGACCTTGGAGCCCGCACCCATCTGCGACTTGGCGAAAGCCATGGCGAAATCGTAGTCGAGGCCAATCACTTCGCCGGTCGACTTCATCTCCGGCCCGAGCACGGTATCGACGCCCGGGAAGCGGCTGAAGGGGAACACGGCTTCCTTGACGGCGATGTGCTTGAAGGTCTTTTCCTTGAGATTGAAGCTCGCCAGGCTTTCACCGGCCATGATGCGCGAGGCGATCTTGGCGATGGGCTGGCCAATCACCTTGGCCACGAAGGGCACGGTGCGCGAAGCGCGCGGATTGACTTCGAGGAGGTAGATGACACCGTCCTTGAGGGCATATTGCACGTTCATCAGGCCACCCACCTTGAGGGCAAAGGCGAGTTCGCGGGTCTGCCGCTTGAGCTCGTCCATGATCTCGGGGGAGAGATTTTGCGGCGGCAGCGAGCAGGCAGAGTCGCCCGAGTGGATGCCCGCTTCCTCGATATGCTCCATGATGCCGGCGACGAAGACGTCCTTGCCATCGCAAAGGGCGTCGACGTCGATTTCGGTGGCGCCGGACAGGTAGGCATCAAACAGCAGCGGGTTGTCGGACAGGACAGAATTGATCTGGCCGGTGCGGTCATTGGGGTAGCGCTGCAGGATATCGGGCGGCACGAGACCGGTCAGGGTATCCTGCACATAGCGCTCGAATTCGCTGGCAGAGTGAACGATCGCCATGGCGCGGCCACCCAGCACATAGGAAGGGCGGATCACCAGCGGATAGCCCAGGCGCTCGGCAACAAGGCGAGCCTGTTCAAGGCTATAGGCGATGCCGTTCTTGGGTTGAGTCAATTCGAGCTTGTTGAGGAGCTTGGAGAAGAGGTCACGGTCTTCGGCCAGATCGATGGCGTCGGGCTGAGTGCCGAGGATGGGCACACCAGCCTTGAGCACGGCTTCAGCGAGGTTGAGCGGGGTCTGGCCGCCGAACTGCACGATCACGCCATGGAGCGTGCCGTTCTGCTTTTCGGTGAGCAGGATCTCGATGACGTCTTCTTCGGTCAGCGGCTCGAAATAGAGGCGGTCGGAGGTGTCGTAGTCGGTCGAGACGGTTTCGGGATTGCAGTTGACCATGATGGTCTCGTAGCCGGCCTCACCGAGCGCGAAGGCGGCATGGCAGCAGCAATAATCGAACTCGATGCCTTGGCCGATGCGGTTGGGGCCGCCGCCGAGGATGACGACCTTCTTGCGATCGGTGGGACGGGCTTCGTCGGCGGGCTCACCGGCAAAAGGTGCCTCATAGGTCGAGTACATATAGGCGGTTGGGGACGCGAACTCGGCGGCCGAAGTGTCGATGCGCTTGTAGACCGGGCGCACGGCAAGTGACTGGCGCAGCTTGCGCACATCCGTGGTTTTTACGCCGGCGAGTTGAGCCAGCCGCGCATCGGAAAAGCCCATCGCCTTGAGCGAGCGCAGGGTCGCGGCGTCCTGGGGTAGGCCGAACTGCTTGACCTTGGCTTCGGTATCCACGATCCCCTGCATCTGCTCGAGGAACCAGGGATCGATCTTGCAGGCGGCGTGAATGTCCTCAAGGCTGGTGCCCAGCCGCATGGCTTCGGCGACATGGAGGAGCCGGTTGGGCGTTGGCGTGCCGAGAGCGGCCTTGATGGCGTTCTTGTCTTCGCCTTCGCCAAGACCGGGAATGCCGATCTCGTTGAGGCCCGTGAGGCCGGTTTCGAGCGAGCGCAGCGCCTTTTGCAGCGATTCCTGGAAGGTGCGGCCGATGGCCATGGCCTCGCCAACCGACTTCATCGAGGTGGTCAGGCGGTTGTCGGCGCCGGGGAATTTCTCAAAGGCAAAGCGCGGGATCTTGGTGACGACATAGTCGATGGTGGGCTCAAAGGACGCCGGGGTCGCGCCGCCGGTGATGTCGTTGTCGAGCTCATCGAGCGTGTAGCCGACGGCGAGGCGCGCCGCGACCTTGGCGATGGGGAAGCCGGTCGCCTTGGAGGCGAGGGCGGAGGAGCGCGACACGCGCGGGTTCATCTCGATGACAACCATGCGGCCGTCAGCCGGGTTGATGCCGAACTGAACGTTGGAGCCGCCGGTTTCGACGCCGATCTCGCGCAGCACCGCCAGCGAGGCGTCGCGCATGATCTGGTATTCCTTGTCGGTCAGGGTCAGGGCCGGGGCGACAGTGATGGAGTCGCCGGTATGCACGCCCATGGGATCAATGTTCTCGATCGAGCAGATGATGATGCAGTTGTCCTTTTTGTCGCGGACAACCTCCATCTCGTATTCTTTCCAGCCCAGCACCGATTCTTCGACCAGCACTTCGTTGGTGGGCGAGGCGTCGACGCCGGACTCGACGATGGCAAGATATTCTTCGCGGTTATAGGCGATGCCGCCGCCGGTGCCGCCCAGGGTGAAGGACGGGCGGATGATGGCGGGCAGGCCAATCACTTCAAGCGCCTGGAGCGCTTCGATGGTGTTGTGCGCCAGCATGGAGCGTGGGGTTTCCAGCCCGATCTTCTTCATGGCGTCGCGGAAGAGTTCACGGTCCTCGGCCTTGTCGATGGCCTCGGCGGTGGCGCCGATCATCTCGACGCCGAACTTTTCGAGCACGCCCATCTTGCGCAGCGAAAGCGCGCAATTGAGGGCGGTCTGGCCGCCCATGGTGGGCAGGAGCGCATCGGGGCGCTCTTTTTCGATGATCTTGGCGACCACTTCGGGGGTGATCGGCTCCATATAGGTCGCGTCGGCCAGGTCCGGGTCGGTCATGATCGTGGCCGGATTGGAATTGACCAGAATGATCCGGTAGCCCTCTTCCTTCAGCGCCTTGCAGGCCTGGGTGCCTGAATAGTCGAACTCGCAGGCCTGGCCGATGATGATCGGGCCGGCACCGATGATGAGGATCGATTTGATATCGGTACGTTTTGGCATGGTGCTCGCTCAACTGTTCACGTCGTAGTGGCGCGCTGCCGAGCAAAAGTGAGAACCACTTTTCCGGCAACGCTCCGAGAGCCCGGCGAGAAGGAGGGAATCGCCCGGACAGCACCTGTCGTGGCAAACTCGCGCGGCGGCAGCGCTGCGCGCGCGGGGTCAGATTCCAGACATGGTGGTTAGGTGGGCTGTCTAGCCGAGATGGTGGGGAAAGGGAAGGGGGTGGCAGCTCTGCATAACGCGGGGAACTGACGCGGGGCGCCTTGCCCGGGCGGGGTAAAAACCGCGCTGCCGCTGGGGTTTGGCTGCGGTGTTGCGCAAATGCGGCAAATACACGGCATGTTAAGTGGACTTGGCCAATAGTGCGGCTGGGGAGCCAGGATCGCGGCGCCCGTGAGTTCAAGTGGGCAGATCCGGCAGCAGCGGCAAAGTTCGCGGCGCGAGGGCGGCCTTCAAAGCGAGTGTATGCTGCATGCGCCTTCTTGTCGGTATTCTGATCGTGGTCGGCTGCGTCATGGGCGGCTATGCCGGCGTGGGCGGGCATTTTGCGGTGCTGTGGCAGCCCTTTGAATTCATCATCATCCTGGGGGCCGCGATCGGGGCCTTCGTGATCGGCAATACCGGGCCGGTGATCAAGGGCACGCTGGGGGCTTTTGCGACGCTGTTCAAAGGCCCAAAATACAACAAGGCCGCTTATGTCGAGCTGCTGGGCATGCAGTTCACGCTGTTCAAGCTGGTGCAGGCCAAGGGCATCCTGGCGCTCGAGCCGCATATCGAAAACCCGCATGAATCGGAGCTGTTCAAGCGTTTCCCGACCTTTGCCAACAACCACCATGCGGTGGAGTTCGTGTGCGACTATCTGCGCATGGTGACGCTCGGGTCCAATAATGTCCATGAGATGGAAGCCCTGATGGATGAGGAGCTGGAGACCCACCATCAGGAGCAATATCGGATCGTGGGCGCCATGCAGGCGCTGGCCGATGGTACGCCGGCGCTCGGGATCGTGGCGGCGGTGCTGGGCGTGATCCACACGATGGGCGCGATCAGCGAGCCGCCCGAAGTTTTGGGCCACATGATCGGCGGCGCGCTGGTGGGCACGTTCTTTGGCGTGTTCGTCGCCTATGGGTTCTTTGCGCCCTTCGCCCAGTCGCTCAACAATATCTACCAGGCGGAATCGAAATACTTCCTGTCGCTCAAGGTCGGCCTGCTCGCCCATATATCGGGGCAGGTGCCGGTGATGGCGATCGAATTTGCGCGCAAGGCGCTGCTGTCGGAAGACCGCCCGAGTTTTGAAGAGGTCGATGCGGCAACGGCAAACCTGGCCGCGGCATAAGAGTAGAACGCCATGGCCCAGTATAATCAGCCCATCATCATCAAGAAGGTCAAGAAGGCGGCCCACGCCCATCATGGCGGGGCTTGGAAGATCGCCTATGCCGATTTCGTGACGGCAATGATGGCGTTCTTCTTGCTGCTCTGGCTGATCAGCATGACGACGCCGGAGCAGAAGGAAGGCCTGGCGGATTATTTCGCCCCGCCGAGCATTGCGCCGACGACGAGCGGGGCGGGGGGCTTACTGGGGGGCACGGCGCTTGACGCCGCTGGCGCCAAGATGGCCGGCACTTCGCTCAAGGACCAGCAGGAGGCGGCTACTTCCCCCGCAAGCACGCGCGCGGGCAGCCAGGAAGCGGGAACCGAGGGGATCAAGGGCGAGACCGGCGCAACCGAAACTACCACTGGCGTTGCGCCCAAGGACTTGAACACAGTCCAGGCCTTTCACAGCGCTGCGGCCAGCATCCGCCAGGCCTGGCAGGCGCTGCCCGATATCACGGAGATCGCCGATAATCTGCTGGTGGAAGCGACCGAGGACGGCCTCGACATCCAGATCATCGACCAGGAAGGGACGCCCATGTTCCCCGAAGGATCGAAATACCCCACCGAGCCGGCGCGCCAGGCGATTGCTGCGCTAGGGCCGATTTTGCAGAAGCTTTCGAGCCAGATCACGATCTCGGGCCACACGGCGGCGGGTGGCACATATGTCAATCCGCGCTATGGCTCCTGGGAGCTTTCGAGCGATCGGGCCAATGTGGTGCGGGGGCTGTTGGGCGAGTTCGGGCTCTCCGATGACCGGGTGAGCGCTGTGAGCGGCAGGGCGAGTGCCGATCCGTTCTTTCCCAACGACCCCTATCAGGCGGCCAATGAGCGGATCAAAATCGTCGTGCTCAACCAAGCCCCGCCGGTGCCGGCCGGCTTAAGCTTCTAGTTGGCTGAAGCGCTGCCGTAGCGCTCGCGATTGCGAGCCCGCGCCTTGGCGGCTTCGATCTCCCGATCCTTGGGCGGGGCTGCGGTCTCGAGCGACTGCAGCAGGTGGCGCAGATTGCGCTCGATGGCTTCGACGGCCTCATGGAAAGCGGCCTCGTTAGCCTTTGATGGCGCCGTAAAGCCCGAAACCTTGCGCACGAACTGGAGCGCGGCGTCGTGGATCTCGTTGCCGCTCGCGGGCGGCTCGAAATTGAACAGCGGCTTGATGTTGCGGCACATGTTTATTCCTCCGGCTCGGTGGTGAACAGCAGCGGGTAGCCCTTGCTGCGGGCCGTTTCGGTGGCCCGGTTGGCCTTTTCCTCCGCGATCTCCTTGGTGAACACGGCAACCACGCACGACCCCTTGGTGTGGGCCGTCAGCATGATGCCAAGGGCCTGGGCTTCGGGCACGCGGAATTCGGCCTTGAGCAGCCGCACGACGAATTCGCGCGGCGTGAAATCGTCATTGACGAGGATGACCTTGTGCAAGGGCGGGCGGGCAGTTTTCTGGCGCGTCTCGACGCGAGGCTTTGAGTCGGTGTTGGTTCCAGCCATGAGCAAGCCTCCCTGGTGGTGATGGTGCCTGGAGCGCCGCCAAATTCTAGCACATCTGCTGGCGGAGCAGGAGGGGCGCTGGGCAAGGGCTGCAGAGCTAAGGCGAAGGCGCGGCCAGGGCGGCGCCTTGTAATTAGCCCTGCGGAAGAGCATATATGAGCGGTATGTTTTCGGCCAATTGGCTACCTGATCCTCCCGGTCCTGCCGGTTGCTTGGCGATCCCCGAGACTTGCGACTCCCCGCAGCGCCGCGCTTTTGAGCCCGTGCTGCCCGTCCATCTTGATCCCCAGGCAGGTGCCCATGTCCAGTTTCAACTACAATGCCGCGGCCGAACTTTACCCTAGCAAGAGCTTCTACAAATCTCGCCAGGTGCGTTACCAGCGCTTCACTTCGGCCGCCGAGGCGCTCCGCTACGCCATCGAAGAGATGCCAGCGGAATTGCTGCGTGGCTCGTTGCTCGAAGTCGACGAGCAGCGCTTCGAAGGCAGCGATATTCGTGATCTGTATTATGCGGAAGGTTATCCACTGGCGCGCGCGCAGGGCTAACCGACGACCGGGCTGCCGCCGGTGGCGGAGCGGCCCGGAGAGCGCAGGCATGAAAAAGCCCCGCTCCAAAGAGCGGGGCCGGTATGGCATCAAGCCTTGGGCTAGATGCTGGTCTTGCGGTCGCCAAGGCCGGTATTGCGGTCGTCCTCGACTTCCACTTCGGTCTTGCGCACGGTGTCGCTGATGGTTTCCTCGCGGCTGGCTCCCTCCTTGCGCAGGGAGATTTCCTCGGTAACGCGAGCCTGCTTGTCGACCACAGCTTCTTCGGCGTGCTCCTCGGCCTCGATGGTGCGATCCTGGAAGGCGGCGTCGCCGGCGCCCAAAGCACGATCCACGGGGCGACGCTCGATGGTCACGCGCTCCTCATAGAGGTTCACATTGGCGCTGACGGGTTCCTCGCGAACATAGGAGCGGACGCGGACCCGACCCAGATTGACGTCACGCTTGCCAACGCGCAGTTCTTCCTCAACCACCGGGATCACTTCATCAGTACCGAACTCGGAGGTCGTGCGATCGGTATAACCGGCACCCGAGGTGGAGGTTGTCTGGCCCTGGCTAGTCGAGGCGTAGCCCGCGCTGCCAGTCGAGCCGGCAATGTCCGAGGTGGTGGTGGCGCCTACGCCGCTCGCGCCCAGCGTGCTGCCGCTGGTGGTGCCTGCACCCAGAGTGCCGCCGGAGCTATTGGTGGAGTCGGCGGCGCGGCGGGCAGTGCCGGAATAATCGGTCGTGTAACCGGTCCAGCCTTCCGTGCGCCAGCTTTCCTCGCGCTCGTCCAGATCGATGGCCCCTTCGTCATCCAGGATGTCGAGAGCGGTATCGTGGTTCGTTGAATCCAGATCGCTGACGGTCACCAGATAACCGCCGCGGCTCAGGCCCTCGGCATAGGTGTAGCGGTCCTCGTCGGGCATGAAGAAATCAGCCAACGAGGCAAAGAAGCCGCGGTGGGTTTCTTCGCGATTCTGCACAGGTTCGTCATTCTCGTAGCCAGGCACAAGGCGAACATTGTCGCGCGAGATGCCCGCGTCAATCAGCCGCTCGACAGCGCGATCAGCTTCGCTGCGGGAGTCGAAAAATGCCGAAAGCGTGCGCTCGGCGCCGGTTGCGGAAAACTGGCTCATTTATTGTTCCTCTTCGATGTTGGGTTGGTCCGTTTCACTTCTTTCAACCACCGCGTGCTGCTTGCGCAGGGTGATCGGTAATTCGACGTGCTCACGCGATACAGAACGGCGCAGATGAAGCTCCTCCTTGAGCACCAGGCGCTTTTCGACCACGAGAACCTCCTCAACGACGGGGATGATGGTGGTATCCCCTTCGGTTCGGATTGGGGGGGCCTCGGCGATCTCGATCCCACGCGGGACGCGGGTCACTTCAACATCCTGGCGGTCGAGCATGGCCGAAACCACGTCCTCCACGAGCTCAGTCTTGGTGCTAACCCGGACCTTGCCGGTGACCACGTCCTGCTTACGAATGGTCGAAAACTCGTCAACGACCTGCAGGGTATCTTGGGCGTCTGTCATTGCTGTTCCGCCGCTGTGTCGAGGCCAAGGGAACGGGCGGATTCAGGCTTGGTTCCCAATTGTGAAGTGCCGGGCGGGCACGGTTTTGTTAACATGGCTTTCACCACGTCAGAGTGATGATCGAGTGTTAGTAGGAGTTCGTGGATGCGCCAGATCGAGGTGCTAGATGGAGTGCGGGTACGGTTTCCGGGCCGGGACGATGAGTTCGACCTGGGTGTAGAGATCGGTGCGGCGGTTGTGTTGATGGCTCTTGGCGAGCCGGTGATCGAGCGGCGGGTGCGGGCTGAGTGCGTCGAGCAACTGCGCCCCCTGGCCGAGCGGTTCGGGTACCGCCTGGTTGGCGGCGAAAGCGACGAGCAAGCCGAAGCCGAAATCACGTTGTTCCATGCATCCCGCCGGCCGCAACTCAAGCTCGTGCCGACGCAGGCTAAGGGCTAGCTGGTGCCTCCTGGGTGATAGATCATCCCCAGGCGCTGAACTCTTGGAGCGGAGAGCCGTTGGGCAGGGAGTTTGAACCTGCGCAAGGAGCTTTCGCATGGCCGGCGTCCCCAATGTTCCCCTCAATGATGGCAATTCCATTCCCCAGCTTGGCTTCGGGGTCTGGCAGGTGCCCAATAATGAAGTGCAGGCAGCGGTCAGCGAAGCCTTGCAGGCGGGGTATCGCTCCATCGATACGGCCCAGGGCTATAATAATGAGGAAGGCGTGGGACGCGCCATCAAGGACAGTGGCATCGGACGCGAAGAGCTGTTTATCACTTCCAAGCTGCGCACCCGGGACCAGGCTTATGATAAAGCGATCAAGAGCTTCCATGGGTCTCTCGAAAAGCTCGGGCTCGATTATCTCGATCTGTTTTTGATCCACTGGCCGGTACCGGGGCAGGACAAGTATCCCGAAGCCTGGAAGGCCTTTGTGCAGCTGCAAAAAGAAGGCCTGATCAAGAGCATCGGGGTTTCCAACTTCCTGCCCGAGCATCTGGAGCGGATCATCGGGGAAACGGGCGTGACCCCGGCGGTCAACCAGATCGAGGTGCATCCCGAGTACCAGCAGCGCGACGTACTGGATTTCCATGTGAAGAACCGCATTGCGATCGAGAGCTATAGCCCGCTGGGCAGCGGGGCGGCGCTCAAGAACCCCACAATCGCCGAGATTGCCGAGAAGCACGGCAAGAGCCCAGCCCAGGCCATTTTACGCTGGCACATCCAGGAAGGTTTTATCGTCATTCCCAAGTCTACCCATCCGGAGCGCATCCGGGCCAATATCGACGTGTTCGATTTCGAATTGGACGGGGAAGACCTGCAGCGGATTGCGGGGCTCGACCGGCCAGATGGCAAGACGGGTGGCCACCCGGCGACCAATAACGCGATCTGGTAGGAACTAGCCGTGCCTGGGGCTGAGCAGCTTGGCCAGCCCCAGCACAAAAACGGCGACGAGCGCGGGACCAATTGCGAGGAGCGAGCCCGCCGCCATGAGCGCGCCCGTGCCGGCCCACATGATGGAAGCAAAGGCTTCCGACAGGGTGGCGGCGCGGGAGGCGACCTGGCGGCGGCGGAACATGGAGCGCTTGGCGGTGACGCGGAACCAGAGCTGGATGGCCGTGGCGGAGCCGGCGGACAGGGCCGCGCAAAGCGCCGTGACGGCCGCCATGGCTGGCGAGGACAAAGCCAGCAAGGCGAGCAGTGGCAGGAGGATGATCGCAATGACGGCGAGCACGGCCTCGATCTTGCTGATCAGCACCGTGCGCGCCGCGATGGGCGCGGTGGCCACAAGGTCAGGGGCGTCCTCACCCGAGATGGCGAGCCAGGCAAGCCCGCCGGCAAGCTGGCCCGCGGCCATCACGAGAACGGGCACGGCCACGACATAGGCGCCGGCGCTGTCGCCATAGTTGATCCAGAGCAAAAGAGCTGGCGGCAGCAGGTAAAGGATCTGCATCAGCGTTTGCGACAAGAGCCAGGGGTCGCGCTTGAGAAGGCGCCATTCCTTGCGGCGCAGCGCCTGGGCTTGCGTCATCGGGCGAAAACGCGGCGGGGATGGCTCACTGCCGGCGCGGACATGGGCCAGACCTGCCGCGGCAATGGCGTGGCGCCCAAAGCTCGAGGCGGAAAGCGCGATCATGCCAGCGAGGGCACCAAAGCTGATCGCTGCGGCCAGCGCCACGGCCGCCCAGTCCCCCAGGGCTGCGCGGGCGGGAAGCCAAACGGGGCTGTTGAGAGCCGGAGCGGCGTTCACCAGATCGGCAGACTGGAACAGGGTGAAGCGCGAGAAACTGCCGTAGTGAATGATCGCGACCGCCTGGATGCCAATGATGAAGCCGGCGCCGATAATGGCGGCGACGATCTGGGCGATCAGCCGGGTTCGCTTAGCGCCCACAAGGCGGAACAAGGCCATGGTGATGGCGACGGCAATGGCGGTGGAAAGCGCGCCCGCGGCGAGAAGAAGGCCATAGGCAGCGAGCCAGCGGGGGCCATCTAGCATGGCCAGCATGTTGATGAGCGGGCTGGCGAGCAAGGCGGAGAGGGCCACGGTGGTGATGGCAACGGCGCCGGTGCGAACGGCAAAGAGGCGGCGTGAGGAGGCGGGGGAGGACAGGATCAGATCGAGGTCGGAGCGCGCGTAATAAACGCGGGTGATCGACTCAAGGGCCTGGGAAAGCGTGACGGACCAGAACAGCAGGCCGGTGCCGGTCAGCAACACCAGCGTTGGCTTGTCGGGGACGATGCCCGCCGCGACCCAGGGGCGCACCAGCCCATAAGCAAGGAGGTGGAAGAGGACGGCGGCAAAAATACCGAACAGTACAATCGCTACCCGGCGACCCGTCTGGCCCCCGGTCATCATGACCAGCCAGTCGCGCCAGGCGAGCTTGAGCTCGTGGCGGGCAAACCAGAAAAGGGATGTGGGCGCTGTGGTCATGCAGCGGCGGTATCCGGTTCGTTGCGCGCGACCAGATCGAGGAAAATATCCTCGAGGCTTTGGTTGGCTCCGCCGATCCGGCTGCGCAGCTCGGCAAGCGTGCCTTCGGCAATGAGCCGGCCACCGCTGATCACCCCGATGCGCTCGGCCATGCGTTCGGCGACGTCGAGAATGTGGGTAGTCATGATGACGGTGACGCCTTCGCGCACCTTGCCCAGCAGCACGTCCTTGACCTGGCGTGCCGAGCCGGCGTCGAGTCCGGTGAGCGGTTCGTCGAGGATGATGAGGCGCGGGTCGTGGACGAGGGCGCCGGCAAGGGCGACTTTTTGCAGCATGCCTTTGGAGAAGCTGCCGCAGAGCTGATTGGCGTGGGGCGCGAGGCCGAGCCAGTCGATCAGGTCATGGGCCTTGCGACGGGCGGTGGAGGCGTTGATCTGCCAAAGGCCGGCCACGAATTCGAGATATTCCAGCGGGGTGAGGCGGTCATAAACCATGGGCTCGTCCGAGACCCAGGCTAGGATGCGCTTGGCTGCCACCGGGTCTCGCCGCGCATCGATGCCGAAGATGGAAATGGCGCCGCTATCGGGCTGCAGCAGTCCCGCCACCATGCGCAGGATCGTGGTCTTGCCCGCGCCATTGGGACCGAGCAGGGCGTAGAACTCGCCGGGCCGCACGGTGAGATCGAGCTGCTGGATCACAGGACGATCAAAGGATTTGGACAGATCGGAAATGGCGAGGGCAGGGGCGGCGGTCATGGCGAACTCCGGCTGACAAAGCCAGGTTTAACGCCGGGAGCGTTGCGGTGGCGTGAAGGGGGGCAGTTAATGTTCGGCAAAGCGGCATTTGCTGGAGCCGGGCAACCAACCCGGCCCTAGGGGTGTTCAAACCCCAACCCAGGAGGTTCTATAATGGCTGAAGTGAAGTATGAAGTTGTGGAGCATGATGGCGGGTTCGCCTACAAGGTAGGGGACGTGTTCTCCGAGGCTTATCCTACCCACGAGCTGGCGCTCGATGCGGCCGTGGCTGCGGCCGACCGGCAGCAACTGGCCGGCGACACCGCGGCCATTCTTTACCAGGACGCCAAGGGCGAATGGCACGAGGAACTCGCCACGGGCGAAGACCGGCCGCAAACCGAGATCGAAGATGCGCTGGTGGATCAGGAGCCGGTTGCCGCTGAAGAAAACGCCGGTGAGGGTGACTTCGTGGTCGGCACCACCGTTGTCGAGGGTAAGGCGCATAGCCGTGATGAGAGTTACAAGGGCCGTGCGCCCCTGGCCTCACCGAACGAGCGGCAGAGCTAGCTTCCGGAACCAAGTTGGCGCCGCGCGCATTGTGGCGACAACATAGTGCAGGAGTTACAAATGGATATTCGCGAACGTGAAACCGTTGTGGTCGATCGCGGGAGCCGCGGCGGTGGCAGCGGCTTGTTGATCGGCATCATCGTGGCGCTCGCGCTGCTCGCCATCGGTTACCTCGTGTTCTTCAACAATAATGGCGGTGGCGGCGGGACAGTCGATGTGGACGTTCCAGCAGTCAGCGTCGATGTGGTTCCCGACGGGCAGTAAGCCCCGTTACCACCAGATGCAGCAGCGGGCGCCTTCAGGGGCGCCCGCTTTGTTTTGTTCAGAGCGTGATGCGGTACAGCCCGAAGCCGTCTTCGTTGTTGTCGCCGGTGGGCTCGACCTTGACGGCGGTGACATCGGCGACGTGCTCGGCGGCCTTGGGGCCGGTGGCAAACAGGACGGTGGTGTCGCCGATCGGGGCGAGCGACCAGTTGCTGTCCGCCTTAGGGTCAATCGTGCCGTTTTCGACGATGTAGCGCACGATGAGGTCGCGATTGGTGTCGGGGCCCTTGAAGACGATCTTGTCGGCGCCAATGCCGGGGAAGGTACCGCCGCCGCCGGCGCGGTAATTGTTGGAGGCGACCACGAAGCGCGCCGCGGGATCGATGGGCGCGCCATTGAACTGCAGGTCGACAATGCGGTTGGCGTCGGGATTGAGCTCCTGCTTGCCATCGGCGGAAAAGCGCGAGGGCTGGGTGATGTCGATCTTGTAAGTCACGCCATCGATGACGTCGAAATTATAGGCGGGGAAATCGAGATTGATGAGTTCGGCGTCCTGCGCGCCCTTTTCCACATGGTTGAAGATGCCGGCGGAGCGCTCCAGCCAGTTCTTGACGTCGGCGCCGGTGATGACGAGCGCCTGGATGGTGTTGGGATAAAGGTAGAGATCGGCGACGTTCTTGATGGCGACGGGGCCAACCGGCACGTCGGTATAGTAGTCGGGGCCGCCGCGACCGCCAGACTTGAAGGGGGCGGCGGCAGAGAGGATCGGCAAATCCTCCCATTCGGTGCCCTTCATCATCTGGGCGATGTACCAGGTCTGGGCTGGGAGACGATCTGCACGGATGGATCATCGGCCACGAGGGCGAAATAGGAGTGGAGGGGCGCTGAGGTTTCGCCCACAGGGCGGCGGATATAATCGAGGGTTTCCTCATGCTCTTGCTGGGCAGCGGCGGTGACTTCCGCTTCGTCCTCGACCAGAGGGGTGACCTTGCCATCGACGCGTTCGAAGATCGGTCGAGCTTCGGCGGTGTGGGAAACGACGGACCATTTGCCCTCGGCGTCCTGCTCGAGGAGCAGGTCGATCAGACCCATATGCGAGCCCCAGAAGCCCGGCATCACGGCGGGCTTGCCGTTGAGGGTGCCGGCCTCGATGTCGGCGCCTTGGAGGTCGGCAAAGTCGGGGCCGGGGAACACCAGGTGCTGGTGGCCGGTGAGGACCACGTCGATGCCCTCGACACCAGCCAACTGCAGGGAAGCGTTTTCCGAGCCCGGACCCTTGTCCTCGGCGATGCCGGAGTGGGAGAGGGCCACAATGAGGTCGGCGCCTTCGGCGCGCATGCGCGGCACATAGGCCTTGGCGGTTTCCACGATGTCGCGCGTGGCGACCTTGCCGGTGAGGTGGCTCGAGTCCCAGGTCATGATCTGAGGCGGCAGGAAGCCGATGATGCCGACGCGGATGGTCTTGCCCGCGCCCGAGCCATCGGTCAGCTGTTTTTCGATGATGCGGTAGGGCGCGATATAGGTGTCGTCGGCTGTGGGGTCGTCGCCCAGCGTGGTGCCGCGCACCAGATTGGCTGATACAAAGGGGAAGTTGGCGCCCGAAAGGGCGGCGTCGAGATAGTCGAGGCCGTAGTTGAATTCGTGGTTGCCGAGGGTGGCGGCTTCGTAACCCAGCGTGTTCATGGCCGCGATCATCGGGTGCACATTGCCCTCAAGGCCTTTTTCATAGGCGATGTAATCGCCCATAGGCGTGCCCTGGATAATGTCGCCGTTGTCGACCAGCATGGAGTTACCCGCCTCGGCACGGATCTGCTCGATGATCGCCGCGGTGCGGGCCAGGCCCATCGTGTCGTTGGGCGCATCGGCATAATAGTCGTAGGGGAACACCGCTACGTGCAGGTCCGTGGTCTGGAGAATGCGCAGATGGGCCTGATTGGCCTGGGCGAAGCTGGAAAAGGGGTGCATGGCGGCGAGGGCGCCGATGCTAACCGAGCCGGCGAGAAAATGACGCCGGGACATGCTGGGATTGAACTTCATCGCGTTCTCCGAACTGCGGCTCTGGGAGTGAGTGCCCCCGTGGGGGCGGTGTCGAACTCGGGTGGTCTGCCGTGTCGCCGTGACGCTGCGATGACAGCGGCAGGAGCAGGCTAGGCCTTCTCTCGGGGCGGGTCAATTTGGCGCATCAGGGCCGCGGGGGAACTCACATCCTCCTCCAAGGCTTATGGTGGCAGGCATTGTTACGCCTCGCGCAAGGATCCAGCATGAAGTGGCAAGGAAGAAATCGTAGCTCCAATATCGAGGACCGGCGCGGGCAGGGCGGCGGTTTTGGCGGCCGTCGTGGCGGCGGGCTGGGCGGGCTTGGACGGGGCGGTGGTATTCGCATTCCCATGGGCGGCCGCACGGGCGGTGGCCTGGGGCTGTTTGGCACCATCGTCGTGCTGGGCATCCTCTGGTTTGCGACTGGGCAGAATCCGCTCGATATGCTCACGGGCGGGTCGAGCACCGGCGGGGTTCCGGCGCAAAGCTCGTCGCGCAGTCTGCCCACGCAGGGCGAGGATGAACTCGCCGATTTCGTCGGCGTGGTGGTCAAGGAAACCGAGGATCTCTGGACCGAGGTGTTCACCGCCCAAGGCGCGGAATATGTGGAGCCACGCGTCGTCCTGTTCACCGATGTGGTCAACACCGCCTGTGGCACAGCCGATTCGAGCACGGGTCCGTTTTATTGTCCCGGCGACCAACGGGTGTATATCGATCTGAGCTTTTATGATCAGCTGCACCGGCAGTTTGGCGCGCCCGGCGACTTTGCGCAGGCCTATGTGCTGGCCCATGAAGTTGGCCACCATGTGCAGAACCTGACCGGCATCCTCCCCGAATTCAACCAGCGCCGGCAGAGCATGAGCCAGGAAGATGCCAATGCTTATTCGGTGCGCATCGAATTGCAGGCCGATTGCTATGCCGGGGTGTGGGCAAACTATGCGGGGCAGCAAAACCTGCTGGAAACGGGCGACTTTGAAGAAGCGCTCAATGCGGCCGAGCAGATCGGGGATGATACGCTGCAGATGCGCTCGCAGGGGTTCGTCGTGCCCAAGACCTTCAATCACGGCACATCCGAGCAGCGCCGCAACTGGTTTGACCGCGGTTACCGTTCGGGGGATCCGGCCGATTGCGACACTTTCTCGGCG
Organism: Devosia sp. 1566; assembly: GCF_004005995.1. NCBI lineage: Bacteria > Pseudomonadati > Pseudomonadota > Alphaproteobacteria > Hyphomicrobiales > Devosiaceae > Devosia > Devosia sp. 1566. Next base: position 2,402,966 of record NZ_CP034767.1, on the reverse strand, counting down.
CGCATCTGATGCGCGAACTGGAAGAGTTGTTGCTGGCCGACGATGGCGTGTTTCCCAATAGCCGGCTGCCGGTGCTGGTGTATCGTGGCGCGGTCAAGCCCGAAGACGGCGCGCCGGCGCTGGAGCGCCTGTTCGAGCGTAATGGCTGGCCGCCCAAATGGCGCGACACGGTGTTCACGTTCCACCATTATCATTCCAACGCGCATGAATGCCTTGGCGTGGCTGAAGGCAACGCAACCCTGCGCCTGGGGGGACCGAGCGGGGCCGAAGTGAAGGTGGAGGCGGGCGACGTGGTGGTGATCCCCGCGGGGGTGGCGCACCAGCGGATGCTGGCGAGCACTGACTTCATGGTGGTGGGCGCCTATCCACCAGGCGAAGAGCAATGGGATACGCTGCGCGGGCGGCCCGATGATCGACCCAAGGCCGATGAAACCATCGCCAAGCTGCCGCTGCCGGAAAGCGATCCGGTGACCGGCAAGACTGGAGCACTGGTAGACCGGTGGCGCTAGTCGCCGGGCGTGCTTAAAGGCCGAGCAGGTGCCGGGCGACCATGGCGGTAGCCCAGCCGGCAAACAGCATGATGAGGCCGGGATAGCGCAGCGACACGAGGCCCGCGACCAGCAGGGCGAGTTTGACGTCCCAGCCGCCATTGAAGAAGGCCGGAGCGAACAGGGTTGTCAGCACGGCCGCCGGAACGGCATCCAGCGCTGCCTGAAGGCGGGGCGGGATGGTGTGGAGCCGGGTGATCAGCACATAGCCGCCAATCCGGGTCAGGTAAGTGGCCACTGCCGCCGCTGCAATCAGCGCCAGCATTCCAGCATCGACCCCCATCAGTGAGCCTCCGGCGCTACGGAAGACCTGGCCTGCGCCAGCGGAGCGGGCAGCAGCACGGCAACTAGGATGCCGAGGACTGCGCCGATGCTGACATGCCAGGGGGAGCCGACGAAGTGATAGGCGAGCACGGCACCAGTCATGCTGGCGAGCACAACCGGATAAAAGCCGGTCCGCCGGCGAAAAGTGACCACGAGACCAAGGAAATAGATGGGCAGCAGCACGTCGATGGCGAAGGTGCGGGGGTCGCCGAGCAGGCCGCCGAACCAGGCGCCAAGGACGGAGAACACCACCCATTGCAGCCAGACCACAAGGCCGAAGGTGAGATACCAGGTGAAGCTGAGCGACTGGTTTGTCTCGGAGCGCCGGATGGCGTCGGCATATTGCGGATCGGTGAGGAGAAAGAAAGCGAGTAGCCGCTGCATGGGGCTGTAGCGGCTGAACATCGGCGCCAGCGCCGCCGAATAGAGCACGTGCCGAAAGTTCACCGCGAGGATGGAGAGGACGATCAGCCAGGCTGGAACGTGGCTGCCGAAGAGCTCGATGCCAACGAGCTGGCTGGCGCCCGCAAAAACGAGGGCGCTCATCAAGCCGACATCGAGAACGCTCAGGCCATTGTCGACCGCTACCGCGCCAAACAGCACCGCGAACGGCGCCGAGGAGACGGCCACCACAAAGCCACTGCGCAGGCCCGCGAGGAAATCGCTACGGTTCATGAGGCGAAACGCTTCCTCGCGTGAGACTTAGGTACCCTTAGACGCCGGGCTGCTTGTGTTCGGGCTCGGGGGCCACACCTTTTTGCTCGCGCACATGGTTGAGAAAGCGCGTGAACAGGTAATGGCTGTCGCGCGGGCCGGGGCTGGCTTCGGGGTGGTATTGTACCGAAAAGATCGGCTTGCCCTCGACCGCCAGGCCGGCATTGGAGCCATCGAACAGGGAAATATGGGTCTGGGTCACGCCGGCGGGCAGGCTCGCGGAATCCACGGCAAAGCCGTGGTTCATCGAGGTGATCTCGACCTTGCCGGTGGTCAGGTCCTTGACCGGGTGATTGGCGCCGTGATGACCCTGGTGCATCTTGGAGGTCTTGCCGCCAAGCGCCAGGCCAAGCAGTTGGTGGCCGAGGCAGATGCCAAAGACCGGCTTGCCGGTATCCATCAGCTTCTGGATGGTGGGCACGGCATATTCGCCGGTCGCCGCGGGATCGCCGGGGCCGTTGGACAGGAAGATGCCGTCCGGCTGGTAAGCCATCACATCCTCGGCCGTTGCAGTCGCAGGCAGGACAGTGACGCGCGCACCCTGATCGGCCAGGCAACGCAGAATGTTGCGCTTGGCGCCGTAGTCGATGGCGACGATGTGGAAGGATGGATCGGTGACTTCGGCATAGCCTTCGCCCCATTTCCAGCCGGTCTCGGACCAATGATAGGTCTGGGCGGTGGTGACTTCCTTGGCAAGGTCGAGCCCTTCAAGGCCGGGGAAGGCATTGAGTTCGGCGGTAATGGCCGCATCGTCAAAGGCGCCGTCGGGCTGGTGGGCGATCACGCCATTGGGCATGCCGCCTTCGCGGATCTTGGCGGTCAGGGCGCGCGTGTCGATACCGGCAATGCCGATGATGTTGCGCTTCTTGAGCCAGGCGTCGAGCTTTTCAGCGGCCCGGTAGTTGGAAGGATTGGTGATATCGGCCTTGAGCACGACGCCCCGCACGCCCGACAGGGCGGCCTGGTTGACCATCTCGATATCTTCGTCGTTGGTGCCGACATTGCCGATATGGGGGAAGGTGAAGGTGATGATCTGCCCGGCATAAGAGGGATCGGTCAGCACTTCCTGGTAGCCGGTCATGGCGGTGTTGAAGCACACTTCGCCGGCGGCCTGGCCCGTGGCTCCGATTCCGCGCCCCTCAAGACGGGTACCATCCGCAAGGATCAAAAGGGCGGTCGCGGGGGATTGCTGCCAGCCGGTCACGGTGGGCCTCCAGGGTTCTTGGCAATGTCGATTGAGGTCTCCTTCTAGAAGGAGCCACGGGACCGCGCAAGTGGCGCACGGCTTTGTTTACGCCTATATGGGCCGGCAGAATTGCATGGCAAGAGGAGATCGAGTGTGCGCGAGACCATCAGCGAAGCCCTGAAAACTGCGCTCAAGGCCCGGGACCAGCGCCGTACGGCCACGCTCCGGGCGATCAGTGCGGCGATCAAGGACAAGGATATCGCGATCCGCCAGGACAATCGCGGACCGGCCACCAATGAGGAAGTGCTCGCCATCATTCAGAAGATGGTCAAGCAGCGCGAAGAAAGCTTTGCCATCTATGCGCAGGCGGGACGCGCGGACTTGGCCACGGTGGAGAAGGAAGAAATCGATATTCTCAATGAGTTCCTGCCCAAAGGACTCACGGAGGATGAGGTGGACAGCGCCATCAAGGCGGCGATTGCGGCTACGGGCGCCGAGGGACCCAAGGACATGGGCAAGGTCATCGCCCAGCTGAAGGCTGACTATCCCGGCCGGATCGATTTCGGCAAAGCCAGCGGCAAGGTCAAGGCTGCGCTGTCGGCCTAGGCCACCAGCCGGTGTCGGGCAGCGGGGTCTTAGACGCAGTCCGGCCCGCCCGCTTCGGACTAATAAAGAGCATCGTCAGCGTTCCGCAGCCCTTCAAAAAGGTCCGCCCGGCACTCCCTAGGCGGCGGCAGGCGCGCCGGGTGGCACGTCACCGCTGTGGCGCTCCCACGCATAGGAGAGAACTGCAATGGCGAGCGCCAGCAGCAGCGCCGCGACTCCGATCAGGGGGAGGTTGCGGTAGCCAAAGTCGTGCTCGAGCAAGGTGCCGCCCAGCACCGCGCCGATCGCAATGCCGATATTGAAGCCGGTGGGCACCAGCGCCGAGGCCAGATTGGGCGCATCGCCGGCCCAGGCGAGAATACGGGACTGCACGGGTGAGCCGAAGGCGAAGTTGACGCCGCCCCAAGCGATTACCGTGATGGCCATCAACCAGGGGACGGGGCTGGCGAGATAGAGGGCTGCATAAACGCTGGCCTGCAGCACCATGATGCCGATCAGCGATGGCATGAGTTTCCAGTCGGCGAGGCGGCCGCCGATGAAAACGCCAATGGTGGAGCCGATGCCGAAGAGCAGCAGCACCCACGGCACGACGCCAGGTTCGAGTTGGGTAACTTCGAGCAGGAGCGGGGCGATGAAGGTGAAGAGGCTGTATTGGCCGATCATCACCAGAACGACGATCAGCAGCGAGCAGATAATGGCTTGCCGACCGAGGGCCCGGAACTCGCGCTTGAAACTGCCCGCAGCGGCCTGAACGCCGGGGGCGGCGGGCAGGAAAAAGGCGGTCGCCAACGTGGCGACAAAGCCGATAGCGCCCACGGTCCAGAAGGTGGCGCGCCAGCCCAGGGCATTGCCGATCGCGGTCCCGCCGGGCACGCCAAGAATATTGGAGACGGTGAGGCCCGACAGGATCAGGGCGACGGCAAAGCCGCGCCGTTCGGGCGCGACCAAGGTCACTGCGACCACGGCGGCGATGCCGAAATAGGCGCCATGCACGACCGAGACGATCACCCGCGCCGCCATCAAGAGCTCGAAGTTGGGCGCGATGGCGCAGAGCGCCTGTCCCAGGGTGAACACGGCGCCTAGAAGAAGGATCAGGGTCTTGCGCGACATGCGATTGGTCAGGAGCGCAAGGAGGGGGCCACCTATGGCGATGCCGATGGCGTAGCCCGAGATGAGGTAGCCGGCGACCGGAACCGAAACGCCGAGATCGGTGGCGACATCAGGCAGAATGCCGGCGATGACGAATTCGGCGGTGCCGAAGGCAAATGCCGCAAGGAACAGGGCGAGCAGCGGCAACGACATCAAAGCAAACCTCGGCATGGATGGGGCGGGGCGACAAACCATGCCCTAAGCGGCAGGGCAATCCACATCAGGGTCGCAGTGGCTCGGCGGCAACCGGGGCAAGGGTGACCGATGGCTTGCGCCGCGCTAGAGTGGGGTGCTGGCAGCGGCGCCGGCCGGGAGATCTTTTGATGGCGATTAATGGAGAAATCAAGCGGCGCTTTGCGGCGATTACCGCCTTGCGCGGCCTCATCATGTTGCTGGCGGGGCTTTATGCGATCCTGGCGCCGGGCGATGCGCTGACGGTGCTGGTGCTGGCCGGCGGCATTATTCTGATCGTCGACGGAGCCCTGGGTTTGTGGAGCCTCACGTTTGGTGGCGGCAAGAGCGGCAATTACTGGTTCGACGTTATTTCCAATGCCTTGTCGCTGCTTCTTGGTGTGTTGATTCTGCTCAGCCCGCTGGTCGCCACGATTTTAACGGCGACGTTCCTCGCGAGCCTTGTCGGGCTGGCGGCGCTGCTGGTGGGGATCATGCAAATCGTCGTCATCATTCGCGAGCGTGAAATCTACGCGCGCATCTGGCCGGTGCTGCTGTCGGGCATCGCCTATGTGGTGCTTGGTCTGGTGTTTCTGGTTTTTCCCCTCGTCAGTTCAAGCGTGATGGTGGTGTTGGGCGGCATCATGCTGGTGCTATTCGCCTGTGGCCTGTTTGGCTGGGCCTGGCGGCTGTATCAGCGCAGCAAGCGCGCCTGAGGCTGTGGAAAACCGCTGAGGACGTGACATCGGTCAAGCCAGTGCTTACCTAGCGGCTATGCGCTTTTCCGATCAGTTCCTGGATGAAATCCGTCAGCGCCTGCCGATAACGCAGGTGGTGGGCGAGCACGTCATCTGGGATAAGCGCAAGTCGCAGCCGGGCAAGGGCGACATGTGGGCCTGTTGCCCGTTTCATGGCGAAAAATCGCCCAGCTTTCACGCTGATGACCGGCGCGGCATCTATCATTGCTTTGGCTGCGGGGTGAGCGGGGACCATTTTCGCTTCCTCGTGGAAAAAGCCGGGTTGAGCTTTCCCGAAGCGGTGGAGCGGCTGGCTGGGATGGCTGGCGTGCCGATGCCGGCGCGCGACGAGCGCCAGGAGAAGCGGGCCGCGCAGCAGCGCACGCTGATGGATGTGATGGAGCTGGCCGCCAAGTATTTCGAGGCGGCGCTGCATCACAATATCGGAGCGCGGGCGCGGGGCTATCTGCACGAGCGGGGTGTTTCTGCCGCCAGCCAGACGCGGTTCCGCCTCGGCTTTGCCCCCGATAGCCGCAACGGGCTCAAGGAGCATCTGGCGGCCAATGGCGTTTCGGCCCAGCAGATGCTCGAAACGGGGCTCGTGGCGACGCGCGACAATGATCCCATGCCCTATGATCGCTTCCGCAATCGGCTGATGTTCCCGATCACCGATTCTCGCGGGCGGATCATCGCCTTTGGCGGGCGGGCGCTGTCGGCGGATGTGCCGGCAAAGTACCTCAATTCGCCCGAAACGGAGCTCTTCAAGAAGCGCCAGACGCTTTACAACGGCCACACGGCCCGACAGGCCGCCCATGACGGAGCGACGGTGATCGTGGTCGAGGGTTATCTCGATGTGATTGCCGCGGTCAGCGCCGGCTTTGAAGGGACGGTGGCGCCCTTAGGGACGGCTCTGACCGAGGAGCATCTGCAGCTGCTTTGGCGCCTGAGCGATACGCCGGTGCTGTGTTTTGACGGCGATGCGGCGGGCCAGAAAGCAGCGCAGCGCGCGGCCGAAATGGTGCTGCCGCATCTCAAGCCCGGTCAAACCGTGAAGATCGCGACGCTCCCGGAAGGGCAGGATCCCGATGACCTGATCAAGGCGCAGGGCAGGGCGGCCTTTGCCGATGTGATCGAGCGAGCGCGCAGCTTATCGGATGTGATCTGGAGCCTGGAAACGGGTGGGTTGGTGCCCGAAGCGCCCGAGGAGCGGGCAGCCTTGCAGGCGCGACTGCGCGAGCGCGCCAATTCCATCGGCGACAGCTCGGTGCGCTTTCATTACGCGCAGGCGTTTGATGAGCGTTTGAAGGCGTTCTTCTCGCCTGTGCGCTCGGGAGGCTATGAACGGCGGGGTGGCGGAGGCGAGAAGCGGTCGCCCTACGGTGCTGGCGGGTATGCTCGGTCGGGTCGCGGCTCACCGCGGGTGGTCGTGTCCGATACGTTGCGCAACTCGCGGTTGCTGAAGCCAGGTCTTGCCGCCGAGGCAACGCCGCGCGAGGCAGCGATCATCCTTAGTCTGGTCAATCATCCCGCATTGGTGGAAGACAAGTTCGAAGCGCTGGCGGCGCTCGACTTTGAGACTCCTTCGGCTCGCAATGCGCTGAGCGAAATCTTACGGCTGGTGGTACGGCACCACGATATTTCGGCGGCCGATCTTAAATCGGCACTGAGCATTCGCGGATTTGGGCCAGCCTTGGAGCGAATGGAGCAAGTCCTGCAGGGGCAGGGCGTCTGGCAGATCGGGCTGGAGATTGCCCTTATTGACGCGGAAACTGGATTGAGTCACGCGCTGGCCTTGCATAACAAGAAAGTTCAGCTAAATAAGGAACTCAAGGCAGCCGAAGCGGCGCTGGGCGATGACCCGAGCGAAGAGACCTTTGAAAGGCTGCGCGACATCAAGAACCAGATAACCACTGTCGATGGCACAGAGGCACTGATAGAAGGATTTGGTTCGCTATCGGGACGCGCGACACGCAGTTTTTAGGGTTTCTCCCTAAATGCCGCGGGTACGCGCGATTTTGCATATGTGAAGAACCCGAAGCGAACCCGGTAGCGCGCCGCGGCGTTAACGCTTGAGCTACCGCACCTTTACCGCGCTTTGAGGTGTCACCACTTAAAGACCTTACCGGCACTCGCCTGCAGCGGGTCCCGAGGAGTACCAGATGGCCACTAAGGCAGCTACCAAGACCACCAAGGAAACCGAGAAGCCGGAAGCCGGCGCCCCCGAGGCGACGAATGACAGCCCGCTACTCGACCTATCCGATGCCGCCGTCAAAAAGCTCATCAAGGTCGCCAAGAAGCGCGGCTATGTGACTTACGAAGAACTCAATGCGGTGATGCCTTCGGAGGAAGTTTCCTCCGAGCAGATCGAGGACATTATGTCGATGTTCTCGGACATGGGCATTAATGTCGTTGATGAGGACGAGGTCGAAGAAACCGAAGTCGAAAAGGACGAGGACGAGGGCGGCGGCGGTGAAATCGCGCCTGCCAGCAGCACCGGCAGCGCGGTTGCGACCACATCCAATGCCAAGGCCGGTTCAGACCGGACCGACGATCCCGTGCGCATGTATCTGCGCGAAATGGGTTCGGTCGAGCTGCTGAGCCGCGAGGGCGAAATCGCCATCGCCAAGCGCATCGAGGCTGGTCGCGAGACCATGATCGAAGGCTTGTGCGAATCGCCGCTCACTTTCCAGGCCATCATCATCTGGCGCGATCAGCTCGCCGACGGTGAAATCCTGCTGCGCGACATCATCGACCTGGAAGCAACCTATGCAGGCCCCGATGCCAAGCAGGCCGCTCCCGCGCCCGACCTCGTCAACCTCAACGCTGCCCCGCGCATGGAGAGCGTCGCTGAAAAGCCCAAGGCTGCGCCGGCCTCGCGTCGCGCCGGTTCGGGCGAGGATGACGACTATGTGCCCGAGGAGCCGCAGGCCCCGCAGGACCCGGTCGACGATGACGACGACGAGTTCGAGAACGCGCTGTCGCTCTCGGCGATGGAAGCCGAGCTCAAGCCGCAGGTCGTGGAGACCTTTGACCGCATCGCCGAAGCCTATGGCAAGATGCGCGAGATGCAGGACCGGCATGCCGAGGATCGCAGCGCCGATATCAGCGATGCCGATCGCAAGCAGCTCGATGAGTTGCGTGGCGAGGTGATCGCCGACGTTAAGTCGCTGTCGCTCAATGCCGGCCGCATCGAGAACCTGGTCGAGCAGCTTTATGACATCAACAAGCGGTTGGTGAAGCTCGAGGGTCGTTTGCTACGCCTGGCGGAAAGCTATGGCGTCAAGCGCGAGAAGTTCCTTGAAAGCTATTACGGCCAGGAAGTGAACCCGGCCTGGGAAGAAAACCTCGCGAGTTTCGATGGCAAGGGGTGGGCTGAGTTCGCCAAGCGCGAAGCCGACACGATCCGCGAGATCCGGGGTGACGTGGCGACGCTCGCAACCGAAGCTGGCCTCAATATAGGCGAATATCGCCGCATCGTGCACAAGGTGCAAAAGGGCGAGCGCGAAGCTGCCATCGCCAAGAAGGAGATGGTGGAAGCCAATCTTCGCCTCGTGATCTCGATTGCCAAGAAGTACACCAATCGCGGGTTGCAGTTCCTGGATCTGATCCAGGAGGGCAATATCGGGCTGATGAAGGCCGTCGATAAGTTCGAATATCGGCGCGGCTACAAGTTCTCGACCTATGCGACCTGGTGGATCCGGCAGGCCATTACCCGCTCGATCGCCGACCAGGCGCGCACCATCCGAATCCCGGTGCACATGATCGAAACGATCAACAAGATCGTGCGCACCTCGCGCCAGATGCTGCACGAGATCGGGCGCGAACCGACGCCGGAGGAGCTCAGCGAGAAGCTGCAGATGCCTTTGGACAAGGTGCGCAAGGTGCTCAAGATTGCCAAGGAGCCGATCTCGCTTGAAACCCCGATCGGGGACGAGGAAGACTCAAACCTGGGCGATTTCATCCAGGACGTGAATGCGATCCAGCCGATCGACGCGGCTATCCAGAGCAATCTGCGAGAGACGACGACGCGCGTGCTGGCGTCACTGACGCCACGTGAAGAGCGCGTGCTGCGCATGCGCTTTGGTATTGGCATGAACACCGACCACACGCTCGAGGAAGTGGGCCAGCAGTTCTCGGTTACGCGCGAACGTATCCGTCAGATCGAGGCCAAGGCCTTGCGCAAGCTCAAGCATCCCAGCCGCAGCCGCAAGCTGCGCAGCTTCCTTGATAACTAAGTGTAACAGGGCATCCTCGCCGGTGGCGGGGATGCTGATGTCGGCAAGGCAAGCTTTCCCATGTCCGCTGTGCAGCGCCTGAAGGTTACGGCGATCCGCGCCATAGTGCCATTCAAGCTGGTGGTCACGTTCTCGGATGGCTCGAGCGGGACCTTCGATGCTGCTCAGATGCTGAGCGAGCGCGGCGAGGGGGTGGAGCCCCTGCGCGATCGGCGTTATTTCGGCAGCGTAGCCCTGGCTAATGGCGTGCCGACCTGGCCGAACTATTTCGACCTGTCGCCTAGCTGGCTCCGCGAAGAAATGGAGCGGCGCGGTGAGTTAATTGTGCCGCGCCCGGCGCGGCAGCGCCCATAAGGAGGATGGCGATGTCGTTTTTGAGCAAGCTTTTCGGTGGCGGGGCCAAGACATCGGCTGAGCCGGCGGGGGACAAGGTCTTGGGCGAAGAAAGCTACAAGGACTTCACCATCCGGGCCATCGAGATGCGGGCGGGAAGCGAATACCAGCTGGCCGGGACCATCGACAAGGATATCGGCGGCGCGCTCAAGACCTATCGGTTCGTTCGGGCAGACCGCATGAGCTCCAAGGATGATCTGATTGCGATGGCCTTGAACAAGGGCCGGCAGATCATCGACGAACAGGGCGAGAATATTTTCAGCTAGCCCTTTTTTCAATCTTTGCAACCGGACCGGGCGCGCAGTCGTGCGCCTGGCGGTTGCTGCTGTTTAGGAGAACCTATCATGGCCAGGAAGCCAACCGCCCGCAGTGAATTCGTGATGTTTGACGTCATCTATGAAGATGGAAGCCAGCGCTCTAACCGCAAGGTCGACGCCGCCTTGTTGGGTGGCCTTGACGGCGATGAGCCGGCGCGTGCCGCCATCATGGAGCAAGATCGCGCCATTTCCGAGAAGTCGGGCCTGCCGCCGCTGCAGATCAAGTCGATCCGCCGCAGCGGCAAGTAGGCGCTTGCGTTTTAAGGCGCGGCAGGCGCGCCCAAGGCTTTGTCCACCGCAGGCTTAACCACCGTTCCATAAAGCTCGATGGCCTTCATGACCTTGTCATGGGGGAGGGTGCCGACGCTCATCTGCAGCCCGAAACGGTCGTGCTTGAACCATTCATGCTGCTGCAGGATCTTGTCGATGACCTCCTGCGGCGAACCCATCACATAGGCTCCCTGTGGGCTCGCTCCAGCCTCGAACTGTGCGCGGGTGGTTGGTGACCAGCCCCGCTCCTTGCCGATCCGGCTCATGGCATCGCTATGGGCGGGAAAGGCGATGTCACGGGCGTCCTGGCTGTCTTGCGCGATGAAGCCATGCGAGCTGATGCCAACGGGTAGGGTGGTCTCTCGGCCAACTTGCGCCAGAGTGTCGCGATAAAACTGCACCAGAGGCGCGAACTGCCTGGGCTGTCCGCCAATGATGGCGATCATCAAGGGCAGGCCGTAATAGGCGGCGCGAGCGACCGAGTTTGGAGTGCCACCCACCGCGATCCAGAGCGGCAGCGGCTGCTGCACAGGTTGCGGGTAGACGGTTATGCCGGGGATGGCGTGCGTGTGCTTGCTGCCGGGCCAAACGACCTTGCCGCCCTCGCGCAGCTTGAGCAGCAGTTCAAGCTTTTCCTCAAATAGTTCGTCGTAATTGTTGAGATCATAGCCGAAGAGCGGAAAGCTCTCGATGAACGAGCCTCGCCCGGCCATGATCTCGGCACGGCCGTTCGAGAGCAAATCCAGGGTCGCAAACTGCTGGTAGACGCGGATCGGATCATCCGAACTCAGCACGGTAACGGCGCTGGAGAGGCGAATGGATTTGGTGCGCGCGGCCGCTGCGGCCAGGATCGTTACGGGTGCGGAAGCCACATAGTCAGGCCGGTGATGTTCGCCCAAGCCGAAAAAGCCGAGGCCCAACTGATCAGCCAGCTCGATCTCTTCCAGGAGGTCACGCAGCCGTTCTGCCGGGCTTTGCAGATGACCATTGTTCAACAGATCCGGGGTGTTCTCGGCGAAGGAATAAAGTCCAAGTTCCATGCGATGTCCTTTCCGTCCGCCCGGAGATGACCCTGCTGCCTGGCGCAATCAAGAACGCACATGGTTGTAACTGCCCTATAGGGGCATTCCTGTTGCCCAAACAGAAGGGCCCCGGCGAATGCCAGGGCCCTGAAGATGCCTGCCTTGGGAGTGCAAGGGCACCGTATCTGAAGTTTATTATGGAGCCACTGGAGCGCCAGCAGCAGGGGCAGCATCAGTCGCCGGGGCGGCTGGGGCGGGGGTAGCTTCAACGGGGGGAGCCGATTCGATGGCCGGAGCTGGAGCCGTCATTGCGGGTTCAGCCGCGGGCTCGGTGACAGCTGCGGGCGCCGCTGCGCCATCAACTGCAGTTGACGTGCCGGAGTTTGCAGAAAATACCAGGTAGCCAATCGCCAGCAGGGCGAGAGCTACGATAATGCCTACGAACCAGCCAGTGCCGCTACTTTCGCGCACATAGGTGGTCCGAGTTGTGTCTGTATCATACACGGTGTCGCGTTCTGGATTTGCCATAGTACTCACTCCTCTATGCTGTTCCGTAGTCCAGAAACGCGAGGTTTTTACTTTCGTTCCCGATTAAGTGATCACAAGGATCATGCCGTTCCGGGAGTCTTCGGGACAAAGAAAAAGGCCGGGCACATTGCCCGGCCTTTCCAAAGTCAGTGGTTCTGACGCCGATTACTTGTTGGCGACCGTGATGAGCGGCGTGATCCGGCGGATCGTCACGCGACGGTTTTCCCGCTCGGGAGCTTCGGTGCGGATCTTGAGATAGCGTTCGCCATAGCCCTGCGTCGCAAGGTTCTCAGGAGGCACGTCGTAGAAGTCGGTCAGGATACGAGCGACCGTGGCGGCGCGAAGATCGGAGAGCTGCAGGTTCGAGATGTCCGAGCCAACCGCGTCGGTGTGGCCTTCGATCAGGAAGGTTTCAGCCGGGTTGCTTTCCAGCAGGTCGAGCATCGCGGCCGCGACCTTGGACAGCGAGCCAACCTGGTCCTGGCTGATCGTGGCAGCACCGGTGTCGAAGGTCAGACCGCCCACTTCGAGCTTGCGCACGCTGTCGCGAACGCGGGCCGAACGCTTGACCTCGTCGATGGAGTAAAGGCGCGCAACCTGTTCCACTGGTGGCTGGCGGAAGAACACTTCAACCTGTTCCTCGTCAGCATCGGCGGCATCCAGCACATATTCCTGCACCGGAATGTTGAGACGCAGCGGTGGGAGGTCCTGACCCGGGTCGCGCCATTCCAGGAGTTCGTCATCATACTGCTCGTCGAAATAAGCGAGCACGACTTCCTGCCCGTCTGGCCGGATGCGGGTGCGCTGTAGCACGTCACCATTGCGGTTGCGCACGGTTACGATCTGGGTGCCGTCGGGACGCGTCACGGTTTCGCGGATGCGGCCGTTGCGGAGCTCTTCGTAGAAGACCTCGTCCTCATTGGCATTGTAGAAGCGCGAAGTGTCCTGGCCGGGAGTGTTGACATAAAGCTGGTTGCCAAGCTCCACGACGACCTGGGTCAAGGTATCGCCATAATTGGTCTGCTGGACATTGTTCTGCTGAACGTTGTTTTGCTGAACGTTGTTCTGCTGACCGATATTGGTCGAGTTGTCGATGGCCGTATTGTTGGTGGTGTTGTTCGTGACGTTGTTGACCACATTGGTTTGGTTAACAACGGTGACGTTCTGCGGCACCTGCTGGGCAGGCAAAGCCTGAGCCTCGATAACCTGACCCTGCTCCTCGCGAACGGCAAGGACGGCAGCTTCTTCAGGAACCGCCAGGCGAGCCTGGGCGTCCGCATCGCTGGTTGGCGGGGGCGCGGCAGGCTCTTCAGCAACTGCGGGCTGTGCTGCAGTTTCGGGGGCAGCCTGGCCTTCCACGGGAGCCGTTTCGGCGTCCTTGGCGCTGTCCAGAACCGGGGCGACCTGTTCCTGGGTGACGCCTTCGGGCAGATCTTCGATGACTTCGGCAGGTTCTTCCGCCGACAGGGTCTCGATCGATTGGGCTTCGGCAGGCTGATCGGCGGTGATTGCATCCGAGTCAGTTTGTTCGATCGTGGTCTCGGGGACCGGCTCGTCGGTCAGCTCGGTTGCGGGTTCATCAACCGTTTCGGTCGACTCATCCGTGGTCGGCTCGTCAGCGGGAACATCGTCCTGCTCGGTTTGATCTACATCCTCGTCAGCAGCGGGGGCTTCGAGGGTGGTGAAGCTATCGGGATCCTCGGTCGGTGCGGCTTCTTCTGCAGGGGCGGGAGTCCGAAGAGCCTCGCTCTCCTCGATAGCTTCTGCGTCTTCGGCGGGCGCCGTTTCTTCGTCGGAGGTCACTTCTTCTTCGCGGATCGGCTCTTCGTCCGTGGTGGCTTCAGGCTCTTCGGCCGTGGTGGCTTCAGGCTCGGCGGCCGTGGTTTCCTCATTAGCTGCAGGTTCTTCGGCGGGGGCTTCTTCGGTTTCCTCGTCGTCAGCGGGGGCGTCGTCTACGGCGGGTTCTTCGGCCGGAGCTTCCTCGGTGGCTTCCTCTTCGTCCGGGGCGGCTTCGGCATCGGCGCCGGCGGGCTGCGCGGCGATGCAAGATTCTAGCGTGCTGAACCCGGCGTCAACGCAAGCCTGGGGCAGCTCGGCTGGTGCGACGCTTTCCTGCGCCGAGACGCTCAATGGGGCAACGGCCAGAAGGCCCAGGCTCGTGCTGGTCAGGAGCCAGTTTCGGATGCGCATTGCTGTTTTTCCTTTAATTTTTAATGTTGGCATCAAGCATCAGCATCTCAGATGAACGGCTTCTGAACGAAACGACAGCTGGCTGGATGATGCTCTTATCCCCGCAAGGCCCGCAACGCCGGGGCTTAGGGGTGGTTCCACCAGAGCGCTGCGGCTTACTGTCTTGAAGCCAAAGATGGCGCGATTGCGGCGTAGGCCAGTGGCGGCGCGACGGGCGCCATGCTAGGGCGGGAACAGGCTCGTGGACCTTGCATGCACCAGATCATTGAAACGCTGACGATCCCGACCCAGGGGCAGGGGCTTTACGAGTTCACCGCCAAGGCTCGGGACGTGGTCACGCGCGCTGAGGTCGGCACGGGGCTGCTGACCGTGTTTTGCCGGCATACTTCATGCTCGCTGCTGATCGGGGAAAATGCCGATCCGGATGTGCAAACCGACATGCAGGGCTATTTTGAGCGGCTGGTGCCCGAGGGCATGGATTGGCTGGTGCATACCGCCGAGGGTCCCGACGATATGCCGGCGCATCTGCGCACTGCCCTTACCCAGACCTCGATCGGTATTCCGGTGATGGGCGGCGCCCCGGTATTCGGGACCTGGCAGGGCTTGTTTTTGTTCGAGCACCGCCGCCGCCCGCATTGGCGGGAGGTCGTGCTGCACCTGTCAGGAGAGCGCTGATGGCCTGGACTGAACTGGTCGGGTACTGGCCCTTCGTACTGGGCCTCATGGTGACCGGGGTGTTCTCCGGCCTTGCCGCGGGTCTGCTGGGGATCGGGGGTGGTGCCATCATCGTGCCGGCATTGAGCAATGCGCTGCTCCTGCTAGGGTTCGATGCCGATGTGGTGCAGCACGCCGCGGTGGGTACCTCGCTCGCCATCATTATTCCCACCGGCCTGATGAGCGCACGGGCGCATCTGGCGCGTGGGGCGCTGGATGTGCCGACGCTCAAGCTTTGGGTGCCATTCATTGTCGCGGGGACATTCCTGGGTGGTTTGATGGCGGGGTTATTTTCCGGCGATGCCTTGCGGATCGTTTTTGCGGTGATGGCCTTTCTGATCGCCGCCAATATTGTGTCCAGCTGGCAGACCCGCTTGATGGGGCACCTGAACGGCTCGCGCTTGGTGCACCGGATCGCGGCCAGCATTGTTGGCTATAATTCCGCGCTAATGGGGATCGGGGGCGGCTCGCTCACCGTGCCAACGCTGGTCGCCTTTGGTGCCACCATGCATGCCGCGGTCGGGACCTCAGCGGCGATCGGGGTGGCCATCGCCGTCTCGGGAACGCTGGGCTTTATCATTTCGGGCTGGGGCGTGCCGGGCCTGCCCCCACTCAGCCTGGGCTACATCAACCTGGTCGCGCTGGTGCTGGTGGGAACGCTTGCAGCAGTGTTCGCGCCCTATGGGGCGGCGCTGGCGCATCGGCTGGACCAAAAAACGCTGCGCTATCTGTTCGCGGCGTTCCTGGTGCTGGTCGGGCTCAACATGCTCTGGAAGGTGTTGGCTGGATAGGTTGATGGGGGCGGTTTGACTACGGTGGTCCGCCCCCATCGCCCATACCCCTCGCGAGAGGAGAGTGGGATTCTTATTTGTCGGTGTCGAGTTCCCATTGCACCGAGACATTGATGGCGAAGCTGAGCTCGCCAGCCTCGACAGGAACATCCTTTTGCGGGGCTGCGGCGGCCATGCTGCGCGCCTCGAATGGCTGCGGCCCAGTGAAGTTCTGGCTTTCGTTGATGGAGACAATCTCCTCGAGTGAACCGCCGGCGGCAGTAGCATAAAGCTCGGCCTTGGTGCGGGCATCGGCAAAGGCTGCCTTACGGGCCTCGTCCAACAATTCGCTTGGATCCTCGACGCTGAAGGACACGCCATTGATGGTGTTGGCGCCGATGGTCACCGACTTGTCGAGAATGGCGCCGAGCTGGTCGAGCGCGCGAACCTTGACAGTCACGACATTGGCCACCTGGTAGCCGGCGATGCGAGGCGGCAGGGTATAGCCGTTGGTGTCGCGCTCGTCGGAATAAACATAATTGGGGCTGACTGAGAAACCCGAGGTCTGGATGTCGCGGGCCTCGATGCCCGAAGCCTTGAGCTCGGTGATCAGCTCGGCCATGGCCTTGGTGTTTAGGTCGAGCGCTTCGCGGGCGGTGGCGCCCTGCGTGGTCACACCCGAGGTAATGAAGGCGGTATCGGGGGCGGCGGTGACTTCGCCACGGCCTTCGATGGAGATGGTTCCGGCATAGGCCGGCAGGGCAAAACCGGCCACGAGGGCGAGGGGCAAAAGAGCAGCAAGGTGACGCATCTGAACACTCCATCAGGGGCGGGGAGACTTCCCCAGTCAATGCGTCAGTATTGCGGCACAGCTGAACCGAAGTTGAACAAGGCTGTGGGTAATCGTTTAGCGCAGCCGAACGCTTCGGGCGCCGCGAGGTCTTGCGCGAGCGGGCGCTCGAGAGTAGTCAAACCCCATAAGCGGAGGGAGCATTATATGAGCGGGCAGGATTATCCCGAGGGCGTGTTGCTGGGGCGGGCACGAGTGCCGGGACACAACCATCCACGCGTGGTGACGGTGCGGGACGACGTGCTGCTGGACATCACGGCGCCCGGTTTTGCCACAGTGCGCGACATTGCCGAAAGCGAAGATGCGGCGGGATATGTCAGTTCAGCGCGTGGCACGCCGATCGGTCCCGTGGAGCCGGTGCTGCGCAACAGCCATGCCCCCCAACTCGATGCCAGCCAGGCAAGCCTGTTGTCACCCATCGATCTGCAGGCGATCAAGGCTTCGGGCGTCACTTTCGTGGTGTCCCTGCTCGAGCGCGTGATCGAGGAGCAGGCACGCGGCGACAAAAGCCGCGCCGATTCCCTTCGCACAGAAATTCTCGACCTCATCGGCACGGACTTGTCCGAACTGGTGCCGGGCTCGGAAACGGCCGCACGCGTCAAGGCAGCGCTGATCGAGCGGGGCGTGTGGAGCCAGTACCTGGAAGTCGGCATTGGACCTGACGCCGAGATCTTCACCAAGGGCCAGCCGATGAGCTCGGTGGGGTATGGCGCCGATGTGGGTCTGCACCCCGTATCGAGCTGGAATAATCCCGAGCCCGAGGTGGCGCTGGTGGTCACCAGCAAGGGCGCGATCATCGGCGCGACGCTGGGCAATGACGTCAATCTGCGCGACGTGGAAGGCCGTTCGGCGCTGCTGCTGGGCAAGGCCAAGGACAACAATGCCTCGGCTTCGCTCGGCCCGTTCATCCGCCTCTTCAGCGGCGACTTCACGCTCGAAACGGTCAGCAATGCCGAGATTACGCTGCGGGTGGAAGGTGAGGATGGCTTCGAACTCGATGGCCATTCGTCCATGAGCCAGATCTCGCGTACGCCGGAATCGCTGGTTGCAGCCACGATCGGGGATCACCATCAATATCCCGACGGCCTGGTGCTCTATCTCGGCACCATGTTCGCCCCGGTTAAGGATCGCGGCGGCGCCGGCAAGGGTTTTACCCACAAGCTGGGCGATGTGGTGTCGATCTCGACCCCTTCGCTGGGGAAGCTCACCAACCGGGTGCAATTGTCCACCCAATGTCCGCCCTGGACCTATGGCGCCAGCCACCTGCTGCGCGATCTGGCCAACGCGAACCTGCTTTAAGGCTTTTCGGAAAGGCACGAAACCATGACTGACCTCTACCAGAACCTGATCGACGGCGAATGGGTCGGCTCGGATGGCGCCGAGAACATCAATCCATCCAACACGGCCGAAGTTGTGGGTGTTTATGCACGCGCCTCGGCCGAAGACACCAAGCAGGCCATTGCTGCGGCCAAGGCGGCATTTCCCGCCTGGTCGCGCTCGGGCATTCTCGAGCGCCATGCCATCTTGCGCAAGGCCGCCGACGAGATCCTTGCCCGCAAGGCCGAACTGGGCGAATTGCTGAGCCGGGAAGAAGGCAAGACCCTGCCCGAAGCCATCGGCGAAGTGACCCGCGCGGGGCAGATCTTTGACTTTTTTGCCGGCGAAGTGCTGCGCCTGACGGGCGAAGTGGTCCAGAGCGTGCGCCCCGGCGTCGGTGTCGAGATCACCCGCGAGCCCATCGGGGTGATCGGCATCATCACGCCCTGGAACTTCCCCATTGCCATCCCGAGCTGGAAGATCGCGCCGGCGCTTTGCTATGGCAATACCGTCGTGATCAAGCCGGCAGACCTCGTGCCCGGTTCGACCTGGGCCATTGTCGATATCCTGCAGCGCGCGGGGCTGCCCAAGGGCGTGCTCAACCTCGTCATGGGCAAGGGTTCGGTCGTGGGCCAGACTCTGCTCGACAGCCCCGATGTGACTGCCATCAGCTTCACCGGCTCGGTCGGCACCGGCAAGCGTGTGGCTGCGGCTTCCATCGAGCACAACCGCAAGTTCCAGCTCGAAATGGGCGGCAAGAACCCGGTCGTGGTGCTGGACGATGCCGACCTCAAGGTCGCGATCGAAAGCGTGGCGCAGTCGGCGTTCTTCTCGACCGGCCAGCGCTGCACGGCCTCTTCGCGCGTGATCGTGACCGAAGGCATCCATGATGCGTTCGTCGAGGGTCTGGCGGAGCGCGCCCGCAATCTGCGCGTCGGCCATGCGCTGGACAAGAACACCGAAATCGGACCGGTGGTTGATCCCAACCAGCTCAAGCAGGACACCGACTATATCGCGATCGGCAAGCAGGAAGGCGCCAAGCTGGTGGCCGGCGGCGAGCGCGTCCAGAAGGACACCGAGGGCTACTTTCTCCAGCCGACGCTCTTTACCGAAACCACCAACCAGATGCGCATTTCGCGCGAGGAAATCTTCGGGCCGGTCGCTTCGGTGATCCGGGTCAAGGATTATGAGGAAGCGCTCGCCGTTTCCAACGACACCCCGTTTGGCCTGTCGGCGGGTATCGTCACGACCTCGCTGAAATATGCCACCCACTTCAAGCGCAATGCCGAAGCGGGCATGGTGATGGTCAATGTGCCGACGGCGGGCGTCGACTTCCACGTGCCGTTTGGTGGCCGCAAGGGCTCGAGCTACGGCCCGCGCGAGCAGGGCAAGTATGCGGCCGAGTTCTTCACCGTGGTCAAGACCGCCTATACCGCGGCCGGCTAGGCCTACCCAGGAGGGCAATGATGGACAAGGCAGACCCGCGAGCGGCGACCCCATTGGCCATCATTGCCGCCGAGGCCCCGGTTCGCACCAAGCCCTCCAACTATCCCCCGGTGTTCGCGGCGCGGATGGAAGGGCGGGTCAAGCAACCGCTGGGCGATCTGTTCGGGTTGCGCAATTTCGGCGTCAATCGCACGACGCTCCATCCGGGCGCGGTCAGCGCCCTCCAGCACCGGCACAGCCGCCAGGACGAGTTCGTTTACGTGCTCGAAGGCGAGCTGTGGCTAGTTTCGGGCGAGACCGAGATGCGGCTCGAGGCGGGGATGTGCGCCGGCTTTGCCGCCGGCGGCATCAGCCACCATCTGGAAAACCGCTCCTGGGAGCCCGCGATCTATCTCGAGATCGGCGATCGCAGCCCAGGCGATGTCGGCAGCTATCCCGATGACGACCTCGTCGCCAACCACACGCCCGAGGGCTGGCGTTTTACCCACAAGGACGGCACGCCGTACTGAGGCGGCTTAGCGCAGCGTATTGCCGGACACGGTGAGGGTCGGGAACTGCTCCGCATCGTCCTGGAGGCGCGTCGAGGCGATCTCGCTCCAGCGCGCGCCCACGAGTGGATGCAGGGTTTCGGAGATCAAGTTGCCGGTGATCCGGGCGGCTCCGGCCCCCTCGGCGACGCTGACGACGATGCCGCGCTCGGTGCCGCGGATCAAATTGTCACTCACGAGCACATCCCGCAGGAACGGCCCCCAGCCCACGCCGATGCCGATGCCGGGCACGGTATCGATGATGTTGCCTGAGATGACGGCGTCGGCTTCGGCGGCGATGCCATAGGGGTTGACGTCGGGATTGGTGCGCGAGGTCGCGGTGATGTTGCGCACAATATTGCCCGAGCACATGGCGAGGCGCCCGCCATTATCCCAATTGGTCATGGAAATACCGCCGGCGGCGCCATCCACCAGATTGTTGGCGATGATCGAGCCGGCAAAGGCAAACTCGGAATAGATCGCGATCTCGCCGCCATTGGTGCAGGTATTGCCGGTGATCTGGGTGTCGTTGGCCGTGTTGAGGCGGATCGCCGAAAAGGCGCAGTCGCTGATCTGGTTGTCGGAAACGATCACGCCGTCAGCGCGGAAAATGTTGATGCCATTGCCGTTCTGGCCATTGCCGCCGTCGCGCCAGTCGATGCTGCTGACCGCATTGTTGGTGATGATGGAGCGATCCCAGCCCGGTTCGCTGCGCCAGATCAGAATGCCGCCATTGCCGCAACCGGTGATGCGGTTGCCAGAGATGAGCAGGCCCAAGCTGTCGATGGAATAGATGGCGGCGTCGGCGCTGCGCGAAAAGCTGCAGCCGGTGATGGAAGCGGCACTGCGCGCAAGGAGGAGGCCCTGGGCCGGGGCATCGGTGAAGCGGCAATCGCGCAGCGTGGTGTCAGTGGCGTCCACCAGTTGGACGAGGCCGGTATCGCTGCGGCCGGTGCCATTGCCGTTGCCGGCGAAGGTGAGGCCATCGAGGATGACGTCGGCGGTGTTCTCGATGGAAAGGATGCTGTCGCCTCCGGCGGCGAGCGCCAGGATGGTCTGGCCGGAGCCCTGCAGGCGGAGGGGAGCCGTGATGCGGATATCGGTGACCGTGTAGGTACCGGAGGGGAGGGCGAGCGGCTGCCCCAGGCCGGTGGCGGCGTCGATGGCGGCCTGCAGGGCGCCGGACTGGTTGGCGCTCGACGTGCCATCGAGGCCAAAGGCTGATGCGTCAACGGCTGGTTCGGCGCGCAGGGGGGAAGCTAGTGCTGCGGCGCTCGCCATCACACCCAAGGCCAAGATGCTGCGTCGCTGGATCATTGCCGATACTCCTTTGTTCAAGGCTAGCGAGTTGCGGCGAGAGCGGGGTTAAAGCGCGGCGGGGCGGGACCAAAATCCCTCCGTGTGCTTAGCACTTCCTTCACGCGCAACTCCGTAGTGTTGCCGCGATAGGCGTCAGGCGGCGCCGCAGCGCTGCAGGGCCGGCTCATGGCTGAATTGGCGGGCGCCTTTGCGCCTCACACAGGTACCGGCACTCGGCTAGGGCGCAGCTTCCTGCGCGACCGCGCGCTCTGGCTGTTACACGCAACGGTGGCGATATGGGTGTTCTCGGGTGGCGTCGTTCTGTTCGAGCCATCGCCTTACGAGTTCAGCTTCGTGCTGGTGCTTGCCATGGCACTGGCTGCGGGGATGAGCCTTTTTAGTTCGACTATCCCGTTGCTGCTGCTGACGACGGCCTTTATCCCGTTCGGGCTTATCGCGGCATTCCAGGTGCGCTACACGCCGCTGACGGAGGCATTCACCTTCGTCGCGGTGACGATATTCCTGTTCATCACCAGCTATTTCGTCGCGAACTTCGTGGGTGAAGCTCCGGAACGGCGGGTCCGGCTGATCGTGCGCGCGTATATGGCTATCGCCGTGTTGTCGGCGGTGCTCGGCGTCTTGGCGTATCTCGGCCTCATGCCCGGCGCTGATGCCTTTGTGCTGTATGGTCGCGCCAAGGGGCTGTTCAAGGACCCCAATGTGTATGGGCCCTTCCTGATCTTGCCGGCCATGTATGTGCTGCGCGACGTGTTTTTCCTGCGCGGCGGCAAGCTCTTGATCCCCGCCATCTTGTTCATGCTGGTGATGATCGGCGTGTTCATGAGCTTTTCGCGGGCGGCATGGGGGCATTTTGCCCTGTCGTCGCTGCTGGTGTTCGGCTTGTGCTTTTTTCTTGAGGCTTATGCCCGCGACAAGGTGCGGATGTTGCTCCTAGCGCTGGCGGGCTTGTTCGTGATCATGATCGCGTTCGCCGGACTGCTGAGTATCCCGGCAGTGGGGAGCCTCTTTGAGGAGCGGGCCAGCGTCACGCAGGATTATGATACCGGCGATACCGGGCGGTTCGGGCGGCAGGGCTATGCGTTCGACCTTGCGCTGTCGCATCCGCTGGGACTTGGACCGACCGAGTTCCACAATCTGCGCATCATCGAGCAGCCGCACAACACCTATGTCACTGTGATTCAGGCCTATGGTTGGGGTGGTGGCGCCTGTTATTACCTGCTGGTGCTGGCGACGTTGTGGCGCGGTTTCCGCGGCCTGGCCGACCGGAGCCGCCGCAAGCTGCTGATCCCGGCGCTGGCCGTGTTTATCCCGTTGGCGCTGCAATCGGGCGTGATCGATACCGATCACTGGCGGCATTATTTCCTGGTCGTAGGGTTGATCTGGGGCGTGACTGTCCGGGCCGATCCAGACCTGCGGCTGCCCGCTTTGCGCAAGCAGGCCGCCCGAGGGCTATGACCCTCAGGCGGACGGGAAGCGTCAGCCCATTGCGAGCAGGCCCCCCAGCACGATCATCGCCAGCGTAACGAGCATGGAATAGGCCAGCAGAATGGCGAGCGGCGGTGCGTGTTCGGGCTTAAGGGCCCGCGCCAGCAGCAGCAGCAGGATGGGCAGCCAATCTAGGGTGAAGCGCTGGGCGGCATATTGCGAGAAGCCGTTGGAATGGTAGAGCAGCGTCAAGCCAAGAATGGCGGCGCAGGTGCCCAGACCCCACCAGAAGCTGCGGTTCCAGTTACCCAGAAACACCCACAACAGCACTGGCGTGACGAGGAATAGGGACGCGCCATTGGTGTCAAAGCCGCCCATCTCGGTCAGATAAGGGCCGGTGAAATCCACATGCGGGCCGGCGATGAACATGTAGATGAAGTTGAAGATGAAGTAAGCGGGGGCAAAGATCCCGATTTCGCGTACCCGCGAGACAAGGAAGTTGCCCGCTGTCTCCCCCGTGTCGAACTGGGGTGGGAAGATATAGTTGTAGCCCGTTTCGGCGAAGGAATCGAAGCGGACATAGTTGTAGGCGAGGTAGATCAGCACCCCGAGAACGGGGAAGGCAGCAAGGGTAAAGGCTCGCCGCCATGCGGCCCGATCGATGCGGAACAGGGGCACGCCATCTTCGAGCAGGAGGATGTAGAGGAAGGGCAGGTAAAGGATCGTCATCTGCCGCGACAGGAAGGCGAGCGTGATGAAAAGCCCCGCGAGCAAACCGTTGCGGCGCACCAGCGCGAAGTAGATCGCTGCCGTACTGAACAAGGTCCCCCAGCTCTGGGCGAAAAACCAGACCCGGTCGCCCCGAATGGTGACAAAGGCGAGCGGCGTCGCGAACAGCACCAGAAAAACGAGCAGGACGGCCAGATCGCGGTTGAGCTGTATCGACGCGTTGGCGATGCGCCACCAAAGCCAGCCGGTGAGGCCAAAAGCAAGGATCGTCAGCGGCAAGAAGAAGTGAAAGCTGCTGCCGAACAGGGCTACGAAGGGCAGGATGACCAGCCCGGGCGCGGGCGGAAACACCACATAGGTGCGGCCGTTATAAAGCGCGCAGTCGCCGTCAAAGCAGGGCCCCGTGGTATCGAGCCGCCCTTCGAGCCAGGATTGGGCGAGCAGCGCGTAGCTGTTGGTGCCGGGCACTTCGCGCAAAATCGAAACTGCCATGACGGCGAGGAAGGCGAGGACGAGCCCGCCCAGCACCACTGAGATAACAAGACGCTTGCTGTTCACTTCTGCCCCCAATTATTGGGCAAAAACCTAGCCAGCAAAGAATGAAGAAAATCTCGCTGCAATTAGCAACAATTGTGAGGGAAGATGATTGGGGCTGAGCGCCAGTCGTGTTGCTGTTTCTATGCTTTCCCAAGCATTTCCACCCGCGGTTAACGGCGTGAACATGGAAAGGCACTAGGCTGCCCCCGTTCCTGCCGGTAGAGGCCAGTTGCTTGCGCGCGTTTGACTCCCAGATCGACCTTTATCAGCTGCTCGGAATTATCTGGGCGCGCCGGTGGGCCGCGCTGCTGGTGCTCCTTGTGGTGCCCGTGCTGGCATATATTGCCGTGTCACGCGTTCCCCGGCTTTATGAATCTTCGGCCACGATCTTGGTGGAGCCACGACCCAACTACTTCGGGGCGGGTCAGCCAGCGTCCGTATCAGTTCCGGACCGCGCGACCATTTCTAGCAATGTGCAATTGCTGCGCTCACGCGACACTTTGATGGATGTGGTGGCGCAGCTCGGGCTGGCGCAGCAAGCCGAGTTCAACGGCGGCGAAACGGGGCAAGCGGCGTTTGACGCGGCGGTGCTGGCGCTCGATGAGCGTACGCTGGTAACGAGCGAACTGGGAACCGCGATAATCTGGCTGAAGACCCGGGCCCATGCGCCCGAAGTGGCACGCCAATTGGCGCTGAGCATCGCCGAAACCGCGATCGCCCGGCGGGCGCAGCAGGGGCTCGACGATGCCCGGCAGGCATTAGCGTGGCTTGAGAGCACGATACCGGAGTTGCGGCAGCGAGTGTTTCAAGCCGAGGACGCTGTGGCTAAGTTCCGCATTGCGCGGGGGACGATTGGGGACCTGCCGGAGGGCAGCATGGTTGGCAGCCAATTGAGCGACATGGCGGGGCGACGGCTTGCGGCTGAGGAGCGCAGTTCGAGCTTCAGGGCGCGTGCGGCGGTGCTGCGGCAGCGCCTGGCGCTAGGAGGTTCGCTGGTGGGCAGCACGGAACTGGCGGCGGATGCAAGGGGCAGAAGTCTCATTCAGCTCCGGGCCAGTCTGCAGGGACAGCTGGCGCAGCAAGCCAGCAGTTTATCGTTCAACCATCCGAATGTTCTGGGATCGCGGGCGCAGATTGCGGACGTCGATGCGCAACTCGCTACCGCGGCGCGGCACATTGCTGACCAGATGGATCGGCAGGCCGAGACTGAAGCGGCTCTGGCTGCGGCACTGGCGGCCGACCAGCAGATCTTGCAACAATCCGTCGGCGGGGAAGAGCGCGACAGCGTGGCCCTCGCGGCGCTGCAGCGCGATGCGGCGGCGCAACGTAGCGTCCTCGAGCGTTACCTGCAGCAGGCGGAAGCGGCGCGGGCTCAGGTAGACGGGGGCGCTGCATTCCCTGATATGCGCCTGGTGTCGCATCCGGTGGTGTCGAGTGCACCGGTTTCGCCCAAGACCGGGCTGGTACTGCTGGCGGTGATGATCACGGCGGGAGCGCTGGTGTTGACCTATCTGATCGTCACGAGCCTTGTGGCCCGTCGTCCGGCTGCAGGATAGGGTCGATCAGTCGGGTTTTGGCTGGCGCCACTGGCGCAGCTGCTTGGCAAAGCTCCAAAGCTTGTCGTTCTGCTTGATGTGCCGCTTAAGCGCGCGCTTGCCATTAAGGAGGGCGGCGGCGGCAGTGCCCTTGGCGCTTAGCGCAATCGCCGCGTCGTTGATCGGCGTCTTCTGGGTCCAGGAGGTTTTGTAGGCGAAATCGCCCACGCCCATATCGATGCTGCTGATCCCGGCGGCGATAAGATCTTCCACCAGCAGGAACATCAGGAGGCCCACAAGGCTGTATTTGGAGGCCGGCCCGTCCGTGTTGGAGTTGATGTATTGCGAATAATGGCAGGGGGAATAGGTGCCTACCGCCGTCGCCACGATTTCTTCGCCGACATAAAGCGCATGGAGCGCTACGGCCGGCTTGTCCTCGCTGGCGCCGGCAATGGCCCCATCCCGGAACAAGGCGCGGAAGTGAGGCTCGGCAAAGACATTTGGCACGCCCATTTGCCGGAATCGCACGGAGCGATGCTCAAGGAAGGCAGCATGGACTTGGTCGATGTGCTCGAGCGTTGTGGCGCGGCGCAAGGTGACGGGACCCAGCGTTTCCTCGAGCCGGCGACGCCCGCGCAGGATATCGACCCGCCTCTTTTTGGGGAGCGTTTCGAGCATGGTGGGCGCAATGTCGGCATAATAGAAATGGTCTGGCGAAGGCTGATGGGGAAAGCTGAGCAGGGGATTGTCTATGCCTCGCCATTGGGGAGGCAGGTGCTCGAAGCTGAGCACATCGACGCCGGCCTCGTCTCGCAATTGGGCAAAGGCCCGGTTCAGCACGGGTCGGGTAAGAAGCGCCGCAGCATCGCGCCGAACAGGCATCCAGTCGCTGTTGCCAAAGGAGGAGCCGGGAATGGCCGCAAAGGTGCAGCCGGCCTTGCGATGAAGATGCAAGGGAAGCAGGGCGGCGGGGCTGCCATCGAATTCGATCTGTAGGGTGACGAAGTCCGCATCTTCGAGCTGCTGGGCGCGGGCAATCTCGGCAATCCAGTCGAAGCGCTGGTAGGGCGTGAAGATCGCCTCGCGCTCAAGAGCGCGCCACGCCGGCTCGGCAGCGGCGAGGCCGCGCTGCAGGGTGATGCCGCCGCCGGACGTCGTGGAACCCGGAGCCGGCTGGTTGGCAAGCTCGTTGATCAGGCGTTGATCCGTGGTGGTCATGCACTGCCCCGCCGTTCCCTCAAGAAAACAGCGTTAGCAGCCGGCTTTTAACAAACCGCTTGAGCAGATCGTTACAAAATCATCAACAGGCGAGAGCAGGATCGCTCAGGCGGGCTGGGCGAAACGCTCGTCAAAGGCATAACCAGCGCCCCGCACCGTGCGGATCGGATCGGCATCGCGGCCCCGGTTGATCGCGCGGCGCAGGCGGCCGATGTGCACATCAACGGTGCGTTCATCGACATAAACCTCGTTGCCCCAAACGCCGTCGAGCAACTGCTCGCGCGAATAAACCCGGCCGGGATGGCGCATCAAATATTCCAGCAGGCGGTATTCAGTAGGGCCAAGATGGACGTCGCGGCTGCCCCGGCGCACCCGGTGAGTGGTGCGATCGAGTTCCAGGTCACCCAGCTTGAGCGAGGCGGTGACGAGATTTGGGCTGGCGCGGCGCAGCAGGGCCCGCACCCTGGCAACCAGTTCAGGCACCGAGAAGGGCTTGACCATGTAGTCATCGGCGCCGGTCGCCAAACCCCGGATGCGCTCTTCTTCCTCGCCACGGGCGGTCAGCATGATGATGGGGATCAATGCGGTTTCCTGGCGGGCACGGAGGCGCCGGCACAACTCGATGCCGGAAATTTCAGGCAGCATCCAATCGAGCAGGATCAGATCGGGAACCTTGTCCTTGATATGCTCGAGCGCATCATTGCCGGTTTCGGCCGTGAGCACCGCAAAGCCCTCTGCCTCGAGATTGTAGCGCAGGAGGATCGAGAGGTCTTCTTCGTCTTCGACAACAAGAATTGTGGCTGGCATGGGTTACCCTCCAGTCGGGCTCATTGGCCCGATTGTTCAACTGCGCACTCCCTTTCCCTAGGGGCAGGGTGGCGCCAAAATAAACCTTGGTGCGTGCTATGCTTTGATTTGCGTGCGGTGCAGTTCCTGAACGTCGCCCGTAAGCTGCCGGCCGGTTTGCAGGTAGTAGGCCCGCTCGGCAATGTTGGTGGCGTGATCGCCGATCCGCTCCAGGCTTTTGGCGCAGAACAGGAGGTGGGTGCAGGTGGTAATGTTGCGCGGATCTTCCATCATATAGGTCAGAAGTTCGCGGAAGAGCGATGTGTGCATGGCATCGACCTCGTCGTCGCGATTGCAAACCTCGATGGCAGCGGCAGCGTCGCGGTTCGAATAGGCATCGAGTGCGTTCTTGATCTGGCCCAGCACCAGCGCCGTCATGTTCTTGACGCCGTTATAGAAGGTGGGCTGCAGGTTCATGCCTTCGAGTTTGAGCGAGCGGCGGGCCAGTTGCTTGGCCATGTCGCCAACGCGCTCCAGGTCCTGAGCGACGTGGATCGCGGTGATGATGGCGCGCAGGTCCGAAGCCATGGGCTGGCGCCGGGCGATCATGGACACAGCCATGTCGTCGATGCGGCGCTGCATGTCGTCGATGCGCTGGTCGGCGATGATGGTGAGGTCGGCCAGTTCGCGGTCAAGCTTGAGCAGCGACTTGGTGCCGTTCTCGATGGCGAGTTCCACCATGCCGCCCATTTCCGCGATGGCCTGGGCAAGCGCGACCAGTTCGTCGCTGTAGGACGTTACGATGTGGTCTTTAGTGGCGGGCATGGCGTTTCCTCCGTTGGTGCCGGGCAAATCAGCCGATGCGGCCCATGATATAGTCTTGCGTCTGCTTGTGGACCGGGTTGGTGAAGATGTCTTCGGTCACCCCTTCCTCGATCAGCTTGCCCAGGTGGAAGAACGCGGTTTTCTGGGACACACGCGCTGCCTGTTGCATGGAGTGGGTGACGATCACGATCGTGTAGTTCTCGCGCAACTCATCGATAAGTTCTTCGATGATTGCGGTGGCGATCGGATCAAGGGCCGAGCAGGGCTCGTCCATCAGGATGACCTCGGGGCCGACCGCGATGGCGCGAGCAATGCAGAGACGCTGCTGCTGGCCGCCCGACAGACCGGTGCCGGGCTCGTTGAGGCGATCCTTGACCTCCTCGAACAGACCGGCCTTGCGGAGCGAGGAGACAACGATCTCGTCGAGATCGGACTTGTTGCGCGCTAAGCCGTGAATGCGCGGTCCGTAGGCGACGTTCTCGTAGATGGATTTGGGGAACGGGTTGGGCTTTTGGAACACCATGCCGATCCGGGCGCGCAGTTCCACCACGTCGAGCGCGGGATCGTAGATGTCTTCGCCGTCGAGCTTGATGGTGCCGCCGACTCGAGCGCCTTCGATGGTGTCGTTCATGCGGTTGATGCAGCGCAGGAAAGTCGACTTGCCGCATCCCGAGGGGCCGATAAACGAGGTCACCGCGCGATCGGGGATGTCGATGGAGATGCCGAACAAAGCCTGCTTGGCGCCGTAATGGACGGTTACGTCCCGGGCTTCGATCCGGATAGGACGATCCAAGGCGGCAGACGGGTTCATGGCGCTAGTCACTGATTGTTGGGTCAACTTCACCTTACCGGCAAGCATGTCCATTTTCGATGTCCTTGTTGCGTGAGGTCGATCAGACGCGCTTTTCGAGGCGCGAGCGCAGATAGATGGCCGTGCCGTTCAGCACGATCATGACGCCGAGCAGCACCATGATGGCCGCTGCCGTCCGCGGTTCAAAGAAGTTGCGGTTCTCGTTGCCCTGCCAGAGATAGATCTGGACGGGCAGGGCGGTGGCCTGATCGAGCGGGGTAGCGGGCACCTGGGCCACAAAGGCCTTCATGCCGATCAGCAGGAGCGGGGCGGTTTCGCCAAGGGCGTGGGCGACGCCCAAAATGGTGGCGGTCAGGATGGAGGGAAGGGTGACCGGCAGCACATGGTGGAACACCATTTGCGTCTTGCTGGCCCCCATCCCCAAGGCAGCCTGGCGCAGGGCGGGGGAAACGCCCAGCAGCGCGCCACGGGTCGCGATGATGATGGTGGGAAGCGTCATCAGCGTGAGCACGAGGCCACCGACGAGGGGCGCGGAGATGGGCAGGTGCATGTAGTTGATGAAGACCGCGGCGCCGAGCAGGCCGAAGACGATGGAGGGCACGGCGGCCAGATTGTTGATGTTGACCTCGATGAAGTCGGTCAACCGCGACTTGGGGGCAAATTCCTCGAGATAGATCGCCGCGGCAACACCGATGGGAACGGCCAGGACGATCACGATCAGCATCATGTAAAGGGAGCCCACAAAGGCACCCAGCAGGCCCGCGGAGGCCGGCGCGGCGCGGCTATCGGCATTGGTGAACAGTGACCAGGCAAAGCCATTGGTGACGGTGCCGTTCGCCTCAAAGGCATCGATCACGCTACGGGCGGCCGGTGACAGCTGCTGCTGCGCGTCGCCGAGCGAACGGTTGATGTTGCCCTTGATCCAATTGTCGGCGTTGGCCGAGGCGAGAACGTCCACCGGCACAGTGCGGCCAAGCAGCGCTGGATCGGCAACGAACATCTCCCGGAGTTGATGGCGGGCATTGGTTTCCGGAATCGAGAGGAGTTCGCGCGAGGTGATCTCGGTCCCCGGCGGCAGCTTGGCGAGGAGCGCGGCCTCAAGGATGCGGTTCCAGTTCAACAAAGCCAGTTCACGCCGCCAGCGCAAATCCGCCGCCTGATATTCCGCGGGCGAGGCGAATGCGGTCGCCAAGGGCGCAGGGCCGACATCGATGATGGCGGGATCGAAGAACACCTCCAGATGCAGGTTGGACTGGACGAAAGCCGGGATCCCCTTGCGGGTCACATCCACGAACAGGAGGGCGACAAAGCCCAGCGCCAGAACAATGGCGCCGATGCCCAGCCCTCGAAAGATAGCTTCGTTCCGGTGCCGGCGGCGCAAGCCCGACCGGACCAGGCGCGTGCGCTGCTGGGAGATTTCGCGGGGGGCAGTGGTGAGGGTGGTGGCCATGTTACTCGTACTGCTCCCGGAAGCGGCGGACGATATAAAGCGCGAAGATGTTGAGGCAGAGGGTAATCACGAAGAGGGTGAGCCCCAGGGCAAAGCCGACGAGGGACTGAGGGCCGGAGAAATCGGTATCGCCGGTGAGCTGGTTGACGATGGACACGGTGATTGTCGCAACGGGCTCGAAGGGGTTGCCGCGCAGCACGGGTGCATTGCCCGCGGCAAGCACCACGATCATGGTTTCGCCAATGGCGCGGCTGACGGCCAGCAAAAAGGCGCCAACGATGCCCGGCAGCGCGGCGGGCAGCAGCACTTTTCGGATGGTTTCGCTCTGGGTGGCCCCAAGCCCGTATGAACCATCGCGCAGAGTGCGTGGCACTTGGTTGAGAATGTCGTCGCTGAGCGAGGAGACGAAGGGGATGATCATGATGCCCATGACAATGCCGGCGGTGAGGGCGCTGGTGGCATTGATGTTGAGCCCGACCAGACGGCCGAAGTCGCGCAGGAATGGCCCGACGGTCACGAGTGCGAAAAACCCGAAGACGATGGTCGGAATGCCGGCCAGCACCTCGATCAAGGGCTTGGCGACGGCCCGCAGCCGGCGCGGCGCATATTGGCTGAGATAAATGGCGGCCATCAGACCTAAAGGTACGGCCACCAGCATCGCGATGGCGGTGATCATCAGCGTGCCGGCGAGGAGCGGGAGCAGCCCGTAACGCCCGTAATTGCCGGCAGCGGGGGCATTATTGGGGGCCCAAACTGTACCGAAGAAGAAATCGAGCGGATGGATGAAGGTGAAGAAGCGGATGGCTTCGGTCAGCAGCGACGCAACAATCCCAAGGGTGGTGAGGATTGCGACCGCCGAGCAGAGCAGCAAACCGATGTTGATGACCCGCTCCACTGCGTTGCGGGCGCGAAGACGGGCAGTGATGCGCTTGCGGGCGTAAAGAAGCGCGGCACCACCACATAGGGCGGCGACCAGCAGCACGCCGGCACTGGTGAGCATTTGGAACCAGCGCAGGTGTTCCCCGGCGGCTTGCTCATAGGGGGCGACTTCGCCAGCAACGCCAAAGCCCGAGGCGATAGCCTGGATGCGGCCGATGGTGGCGTTCAGGCCGGTCTGGTCGAGCGACTGGAGGGTTTCGAGGGGAATCTGCCCGACGATGTAGTTGTGGGTGATCTGGCCACCGAACCAGGCCCAGAGCAGCAGAACCAGCAGGGCGGGGATCATGGTCCAGATGGCGGTATAGGCACCGTGGTATTGTGGGCGCGAATGGACCTTCTGGCCACTGGTTGTTGCAAGAGCGCGGCTGCGCGACCAACCCGTCTGGTAGGACAAGCCGAGCAACACCAGCAAGAGGCCGGCAACAGCAAGGGAATTCATGCGATGCTCCCGCACATAAGGGAGCGGGCCACCTTGGAGGGTGGCCCGCTGGATCGATTACTGGGTCGGGCCAGCTTCGAAAGCGGCCATAACTTCTTCGGTTTTTTCGGCGGGCTGGGGGATCAGGCCGGCAGCTTCAAGCACGCCGCCTTCGCCGGAAACGGCCTCTGACAGGAAGAAGGCGACATAATCTTCAAGGCCCGGGATGACGCCGATATGCTGGCCCTTGACGTAAAAGAACAGCGGACGGCTGACAGGGTATTCACCTGCTGCTACGGTTTCCTTGGAGGGCGTTACACCGTCAACGGTGGCGACCTTCAGGGTATCTGTGTTCTGCTCGTAAAAGGAGAGGCCGAAAACGCCGACGGTGTTGGGGTCAGAATTAAGACGCGCCAGAGTTTCGGTGTAGTCACCCGAGATCTCGGTGACCACGTCCTGACGGTAAGTGGTGCAAGCGGCTTCCGCTTCGTCCTCGCTCAGCCCTTCAGGCAGACCGGCTTCCTCGCAACCGGCGTCCACAACGCGTTCCTGGAACACTTCACGCGTGCCGTGGTTCGAAGCGGGAACCGCCAACATGATCGGCTGGTCGGGCAGCGAGGGATCGATTTCGGACCAGTTGGTGTAGGGATTGTCCACGAGTTCGCCGTCCACAACTACCTTGTCTGCGATTGCCTTGTAGACATGAACAGGGGTGAGGGCAAAGTCGGGGCCCGATGCGGCAGAGGCAAAGACGATGCCATCAAAGCCGAACTGGATTTCGCGGATGTCAGTCACGCCGGCGGCGGTGCAGGCTTCGCGCTCGCCGTCGCGGATCTGGCGGGATGCATTGGCAATGTCGATGGTGTTGTCGCCAACGCCAGCGCAGAACTGGGACAAGCCACCGCCCGTGCCGCCCGAGCCAACCACTGGCGTATTGAATTCAGGGAAAGCTGCGCCGAATTCTTCAGCGACGATCGACGCGAAAGGTAGAACGGTGGAGGAGCCGGCGATCTGGATGGTATCGCGGGTCTGGGCGAACGCAGCAGTGGAGCCGGCAACAAGCGCAACGGCTGCAGCACTGGCAAGAAGTGCAGTTTTCATGTGGTTCCCTTTTCGGAGTTCGTCTTTATCGTGTTAGCCGATCCGGCAAGTCCGGGCCCGCGCTGTGACCCGGCCAACCTATGAAGCCGTGGCGACGGTTTTATTACGGAAGTGCAACACCTGTGTGACGGTGCAAGTCATTGCCGCTACGGGCGAATTTCAATGACAACGCCACGCTTGCCAAAGGACGGGCTTTCCCAGGCGGCATAGGTGAGTAGGCATGCCACGGAGTGCCTCGGGCGATCCGCTGCGGGATTACACGGGCAGAATTGAACCGCAGGCGAGATCTGACCGTTAGCTCAGGGACAGGAGGCCCTATGAGAAACGTTCTTATCGCTCTCGCAATTTTTCTGGTTCTCGGCATCGGGGCCGTCGTGGTCAGCTCGTTCAATGCCGCAGGTCCGCAGCGTGACGTCACGGCACCAGAGTCTCTGGAAGGCGGCGCCGAAGCCTCCCAGTAGCCGAGTCTACCGGATCAGCGTTGATCCGATGGAGGTGGAGCCGCCCTGGGGCGGCTTCCTTGGTCAGGCGCGGCCGCCGTCGACGCTCAGGATCTGGCCGGTGATCCAGCTGGCGTGCTCGGACGCGAGGAACAGCACGGCCTTGGCGATATCGGCAGGATCGCCCAGTCGCCGCAGATGGATGGAGTCCACCAGCGCCTTTTGCCCGGCTTCGCCATAGCTTTCCCATTGCCGCTGGGTGGCGGGATTGGACAGCACAAAGCCAGGGGCGACACTGTTGACCGTGATGCCGTGGGGCCCAAGTTCCAACGCGAGCTGCTTGGTCAGGCCCACAAGGGCGTGCTTGGCTGAGCTATAGGCCTGGATGCCGGTCAGGCTCGGGCGCAAGCCAGCGCCCGACGCGATGGTGACAATGCGTCCGCCTTTTTGTGCTTTCATGCCGGGCGCTGCGGCCTGGGCGCACCAGAAGGCAGCATCGACATTGGCGGCGAAAAGCTGATGCCAAGCCTGCTCGGACACGTCCTCGAGCGGTTGGGCCACCTGGCCCCGCACGCCCCCGGCCGCCAGAGCCAGAACGTCAATGCCCCCGAGCAGGGCATTGATTTCGCTGAACCTTGCCTGCACCTGACTGCGGTCGGACAGATCAAGGGTCATGGTGTGTTCAGCACCTGCGGCCTTGGCTTCGACGAGGCCTTGTGGGTCCAGGTCAAGAGCCACGACGCGGGCGCCGGCGTCAGCGAGAGCCGCAACGATGTAGCGGCCAATGCCTTGGGCGGCGCCCGTGACGACCGCGCGTTTACCGGTGAAATCTAGCTGCATGCTGCCAACAACTCGTCCAGAACGTCCCAGGACTGGGGGCGGCCATTTTCCACTTCGTGCACCAGCTCAACCAAGCGCTTGGTGATCGGGGCCTCGACGCCCGCTTCCTTGGCCAGATCGATGATAATGGCGAATTGCGCGTCCACCTCGGTCTTGCGCTTGCGCACGGCGATGTCGCGCCATACGCCCGAATGGGTCTTGGCGGTGTGGCGGTTGTGTTCTTCCATGGCGGCAATGGAGCGCTTGGCGTCCTCGGTTGAGGAGCCCGGCATGAAGGCGGCGGGATCAAAGCCGTTGAAGCCCAAGGGCGTCACGCCACGGGCGCGGGCAACTGCCATCACTTCACGGCCAAGGCCTTCAAAGACGGCGGCGTGCTTGGCGCTGGCGAAGTTGTCCGACATCGAGGCTGGGGTGAGGGCGGTGGCGAACAGCATGCCGCCATAGCCCATCTTGCCCCAGAGATAGCCCCAGATATTGGTGGTGAGCTCGGCGTCGGGCTCGTAGAGCGAGAACAGGCGGTGCACTTCGCGCATCCGGTCGGTGACCGAGCCGTCGAGCTCGCCGATCGCCACCTTGCCGCGATTGCCGAGGAGGATTTTGCCCGCTTCGAGCCAATCGGCGCCGAAATTGACAAAGCAGCCAATGGTGCGCTCGGGGCCGATCAGCTTGCCGATGGTGAGTTCGTTAAGGCCATTCTGGGCCGATACGACATAGCCGTCTTCAGCCAGGAGCGGACGAAGAGCCTCGATGGCCGCTTCAGTGTGCTGCGCCTTGACCGCCAGGATCACGGTTTTGAACTTTCCGGTGACCTCAGCGGGCAGCGCCGCCTTCATGGGCTGAGTGAAGGTTTCCACCGGCCCTTCGATGAGCAGGCCATTTTCGTTGATGGCAGCGACGTGCTCGGGGACGATGTCCACCAGCAGCACATCCTCGCCGGCGCGGGCCATGAAGGCGCCGAGCGTGCCGCCAATGGCGCCGCCGCCCCAGATCAAGATGGTGTCGGTCATGCCCAGCCATCCTCGATCAGCGCGCGGGTTTCCGCAACGGCAACGTCCCAGATCGCCTGCATGTCTTCGTCCGAGCGCTGGTAGCGGCCGCCGAAATTGCCGTCGCCCAGGTATTCCTTGACCTTGCCGGCGTCCATGGTCTTGAGCTTGTCGAGGTCGGCCATCGGCTTTTGCTCGTCGGGCATGCCGATATTGGGCAGGCGCGTCCAGGGGAAGTTCTCCATCCAGGAAGCGTGCGAAGCCACGGGATCGATGGCGTGCACCTTGGCAAGCGTCTTGGGCGCGTTCCACCAGTTGTGCCAGCGAATGCGGCAATCGGGGTTGCTGTTGAGCCATTCGAGCGCGGCCGTCTGGCCGGGCGTGTTGCCGCCATGCCCGTTCACGAACAGCACCCGCTTGAAGCCAGTGCTCGCGAGGCTATCGAGAATATCGGTGATGATGCGCCCATAGGTATCCATGCGCAGCGTGATGCTGCCGGGATAGGTGGCGAAATAGGGGGTGATGCCAAAAGCCAGGGCCGGGAACACCGGAATGCCATAAGGTTCAGCAGCTTCCACCGAGATCTTCTCGGCAAGAATCGAGTCCACCGCATTGCTCAGATAGGCGTGCTGTTCGGTAGAGCCGAGAGGCACGATCGCCCGGTCATCCGATTTCAGGTAAGTTTCAACCTGAAACCAATTCATGTCGGCGATTTTCATGCTGTCTCCTTGGCAGTGGTATTGTTTCTCAGGGTATCAAGCAGCGGCAGGACGTGTTGCTGCACGAAGGTGCGGTCCGGCGCGTGCCGGTATTCGAATGCCTGCTGATGGGGGGCGACCTTGCCGGCCATCCAGTCGAGGCCGGTGGCATAAACCACGACGTCGACCTGCTCGATAAAGCGTTCGAGCTCGGGATCGTCGGCCATGGTGATCGCCGTGCTGGTCACATGAGGGCAAAAGCGCATGACGCCGGACTTCATCATCGCCATGAACTGGGGGAAGATGGAGACGATGCCGACCCGCATGCTTGGATCGAGGCCGGCGAGGCGGGTTCGGGTGGCCTCCGAGGCAATAAACTGAAGGCCGAGCACCGGGATATTGGTGCCAACGATCTGCTCGACTTCAGCCCGCCGGTTGGCGAAGGTTAGGATCAGGTCGGCAGGGGGCAGGGGCGATCCATTGCGCAAGGCATCGACGGTTACTGCCACAAGAGTGTCAGTTGCGGGCAAGTTCGGGCGAATGTGGTCGGCATAGGCCTGGGTCGCATCGGCAAACAAGCCCACCAGCACGAGATTGAGCCCGTTTGCTTGCTGGAACCGCAGATGGCCAGCGCGACCGGCAATCATGGCGGTGATCCTGCCAGCGTCCACGCCCAGGCTTTGCCCCAGTTGCAGCAGGGCGTCGATGGCGGGGTTAAGCCGCTGGAACACCGTGGGGTCGGGCAAGCTCTCGGTCTTGGCTACGAATGTGCCCGAACTGCCGCGCGTTTCGATCAGTTTTTGCTGCTTGAGTTCGTTGTAGACGCCTACAATGGTCATGGGGGCTACGCCGGCGCTTTCCGCCAGCTCGCGTACAGAGGGTAGCCGCATTCCGGACGGCAGGTCGCCGAGCGCAACGCCATATTGGATAAGGCCCTGGAGCTGCACGCCGAGTGGGACGGGCAGGGAGCGGTCGAGTTTCGCAGCAAATGTGGCCAGGATTAGCTCAGCCTGCGCATGTCCTAGGCGGTCAGAACGATTTGATCGTTTTTCCGGCAGATTAGTGCGAGGAGAGCTTGACATCAAGGGCCGATCTGGTTCCGTTTGGGCGCAAGCGTTCTAGTCAGTCAGTACAGGATTGAACAGTGGCGCCACGTAATCAAGGGGTTCAAATGCTTTTCCGGAAGAATGCCGTCCTCGCCCTCACCTTAGCCCTGATCGGCTCCACAACTCTGTCCGCCCAGGTCATGGCTGACGACCTGACGATCGGCGTGCGCGCCGGTCCTGACTCCATCGATCCGCATTGGTCGACCCTGGGTAGCCAGGCAGAGTCGCTGCGCCACATCTTCGATACGCTGATCGGCGTCGACAAGGACCTGCAGCTGCAGCCGGCGATCGCCACTTCGTGGACGCCAGTCGATGACGACACCTGGGAATTCAAGATCCGGGAAGGCGTCAAGTTTCATGACGGCTCCGACCTGACCGCCGAGGACGTCAAGTTCTCGATCGACCGCATTCCCCAGGTTACTGGCCCGATGAGCATGACCATCTACACCAAGTCGGTGGATTCGGTTGAGGTCATCGACGACTACACCGTGCATGTCCACACCAAGGGCACGGCCGCCACGCTCCCCAACGACTTCATTCGCCTGTTCGTTGTGTCCTCCGAGATCGGGGAAGTGGGCAATGAAGAGTTCAACTCGGGCAAGGCCGCTATCGGCACCGGCCCCTACAAGTTCGTGTCCTGGCAGCCCAAGGGCGACCTCGTCCTCGTGCGCAATGAGGAATACTGGGGCGAGCCAGCCCATTGGGAAAATGTCGTCCGCAAGGAAATCCCCAATGACGCATCGCGCGTTGCGGCTCTCCAGTCCGGTGAAGTTGACCTGATCAACTACGTGCCGGCGACCGATTATGCTGCCATGCAGAATGACTCGCGTCTCGACACCTTCATTGCTGACAGCGTCTACATCCTCAACATCACGCCGAACGTGAAGGACGAGTTGCCGGTCAAGGCCAAGGTGAACGGCGCCGAGATCGCTGAAAACCCGCTCAAGGACCTGCGCGTTCGTGAGGCCATGGACCTCGCCATCAACCGCGACATCCTCTCGGAAGTCGTGCTGGAAGGCCTGGGCAAGCCCGCCAACCAGCTGATGCCAGCCACCTTCTTTGGCGGCTCCACCGATCTGCCGGTTCGTGAGTACGACCTCGAACGTGCCAAGGCGCTGCTGGCGGAAGCTGGCTACCCCAACGGCTTCGAGCTCGACTTTGCCTGCACCAACAACCGTCTCCCCGGCGATGCTGCTGTGTGCGAGGCCCTGTCGCAGATGTGGGCGCGTGCTGGTCTCAAGATCAACGCCAATGCGCTCAACGGCACAGTGTTCTTCCCGGCCCAGCAGGCTGGCGAGTTCAGCCTCTGGCTTTCGGGCTGGGGTACGCTGACGGGCGAAGCCTCCTACACCTATGGTTCGCTGGTGCACACCGCTGATCCGGAAAATGGTCTCGGCGCGTTCAACAAGTCGGGCTATTCCAACCCAGAGATCGATGCTCTGCTCGAGGAAGGCTCGCGCACGCTGGATGATGAAAAGCGCCGTGGGCTCTACAAGCAGGCTACCGAGCTCTCGATGAACGACCGTGTGCTGATCCCGACCGTGATCATCCAGACTGTTTGGGCTGCCAAGGCCGACACGCTGACCTTCGAGCCGCGTGTTGACCAGGAAACACTCGCCCACCTGATCCAGCCTGTCGCTCAGTAAAGCTCTCGACGCCCGGCTGTTCAGCTGACAGCCGGGCGGTTCCCATCAACCTGTTGAGCCCGGTGGGGCTTCACGCTAGCGGATTTCCTGTTCTTGGGATTCTTCATCCAACGCATTTTTCAGGCAGCCATCGTCGTGGTGGTCATGTCGATCCTGGTGTTTATTGGCGTTTACGCCATCGGCAATCCTATCGATGTGATGATCGATCCGGCCTCAACCCAGGAAATTCGAGAAAACCTCATCCGGCAGTACGGCTTCGACCGGCCGCTGTACGAGCAGTATTTCGTGTTCGTAGGCAATGTGCTGCAGGGCGAGTTCGGCCAGTCATTCGTGTACCGCGTACCCGTACTTGATCTGATCTTTTCGCGCTTGCCAGCGACTTTTGAGTTGGCGCTGGGCGCCATTTTGATGGCCGCCGTAGTCGGTGTACCCCTCGGGATCTGGGCCGGCTACCGGCCACGGGCGTTTTCGTCCAAGGCCATCATGGCGCTGTCGATCCTCGGCTTTTCGCTGCCGACCTTCTGGGTGGGCTTGTTGCTGGTGCTGACCTTCGCCGTGCAGCTGCATTGGCTGCCTTCAGGCGGGCGCGGACCGACCAGCGACCTTCTCGGCGTGCCCTTCTCGTTCTTCACGCCCGAGGGCTGGAGCTACATCATCCTGCCAGCCTTTAACCTCGCGCTGTTCAATATGGGCCTGCTGATCCGGCTCGCCCGCGCGGGCACGCTTGAGGCGATGAGCTCAGACTATGTGCGCTTTGCGCGCGCTCAGGGCCTCAAGGAAAGCAAGGTCGTGGGCCTGCATGTGCTCAAGAACATCTCGATCCCGATCGTGACCGTGTTCGGCCTTGAATTCGGTTCGACCCTAGCCTTTGCGGTCGTGACCGAGACAATCTTCAACTGGCCCGGCGTCGGCAAGCTGATCATCGACTCCATCATGGTGCTCGATCGCCCCGTCATGGTGGCTTACCTCATACTGGTGGTGCTTCTTTTTGTTCTCATCAATCTGGTGGTCGATCTGCTGTACGGCATTCTCGATCCGCGTATTCGCGCGAGGCGGTCGGCATGAGCATGGTTGAAGATCTTCAGGTTGAAACCTGGCGCACGCGGCTGCGCGACTTCTGGAGCGAGTTCTCCGAAAGCAAGGTGGCGCTGGTTTCGCTGGTGGTCATCGTCGCCATCGTGCTGATCGCCATCTTTGCCCCCTGGCTGTCGCCGCAGAACCCCTATGACCTGGCCAAGCTCGACCTCTTCGACTCACGCCTGCCGCCAGGCAGCGTTGGCTCGGGCGGCTATGTGCATGTGCTGGGCACCGATGCGGCGGGTCGCGATCTGCTGTCGGCGATCTTTTACGGCTTGCGGATATCGCTGCTGATCGGGCTGATGTCGGGTGCCCTGGCATTGCTCGTTGGCATGACCATCGGACTCGTCGCCGCCTTCAAGGGCGGCCGGGTCGAGGCGCTGATCATGCGCGTGGTCGATCTGCAGCTCTCGATGCCGGCCATCCTGCTGGCGCTGGTGCTGACAGCCATGCTGGGGCAGGGGCTGTGGCAGCTGGTGACGGCTCTGGTCGTGGCGCAATACGCCTATTTTGCGCGCACCATCCACGGCTCGGCGAGCGCCGAACGCGACAAGGACTATATCGAGGCGGCCATTGCCACGCCCTTGCCGGCGCACATCATCCTCCTGCGGCACCTGTTGCCCAATTCGCTGCCCCCGCTCATCGTGGTGGCGACCGTGCAGGTCGCAAGCGCCATTGCGCTGGAAGCGACATTGTCGTTCCTCGGCCTTGGGCTGCCGCTCACCGAGCCCTCTCTGGGCGCGCTGATTTCCAACGGCTTCCAGTATCTACTGTCGGGCCGCTTCTGGATCTCGGTTTATCCCGGCGTCGCGCTGGTGATCACCATCGTTTCCATCAATCTTGTCGGCGATCAGGTTCGGCATGTGCTTAATCCGAGGCGCGGCCAATGAGTGATGCCGTTCTGTCTGTGGAAGAACTGCAGACCCATTTCTTTACCCGCAAGGGCGTACTCAAGGCCGTGGATGGGGTATCCTTCTCCGTCGGCAAGGGTCGCATCCTGGGGCTGGTTGGCGAGTCCGGTTCGGGCAAGTCGGTCACCGGCTATTCGATCCTGCGGCTGGTGGATGCACCGGGCAAGATCGTCGGTGGCCGCATCCTGCTGAATGGCACCGATCTGGCGAGCCTCGACAACGAGGCCATGCGCAAGACGCGTGGGGCCGTCATCTCGATGATCTTCCAGGATCCGATGATGACGCTCAATCCCGTGCTCAAGATCGGCACGCAGATGGTGGCGGCGCTCAAGGCGCATCTCAACATCTCCACCGCCGACGCGCGCAAGCGCGCCCGGGATGCCCTGGCGCTGGTGGGTATCCCTGCTCCCGATGAGCGGCTCGATGTCTACCCGCATCATTTGTCCGGCGGGATGCGCCAGCGCGTGGCGATCGCTATTGCGCTGCTGCACAAGCCCGCGGTGATCATTGCCGACGAGCCGACCACGGCGCTCGACGTGTCGATCCAGAGCCAGATCCTGGCCGAGGTGCGCCGGCTCGCCGACAGCACCGGCACGGCGTTTGTCTGGGTGACCCACGATCTGTCGGTGGTGTCGAGCCTAGCGGACGATATTGCGGTGATGTATGCGGGCCGCATCGTGGAGTCGGGGGAAAGCGCGGCGGTGCTGGCTCACCCCAAGCACCCCTATACGGCCGGCCTGATCGCTTCGGTGCCGAGCCAAGCCAAGCGCGGCGAGAAGCTGGCGCAGATCAAGGGTTCGACCCCTTCGCTGGCCAATTTGCCGCCGGGCTGCCCTTTCCAGCCGCGCTGCCCGCGCGCCACCGAGATCTGCCGAACCATGCCGCCATTGGCGCCGGTCGGCGACACCATGGTGCGTTGTTACCACCCCATTCTGGAGGGCGCGGCATGAACCAGCCGATCCTTGCCATCACCAACGCCTCCAAGCGCTTCGTGCGCCGCCCGGCCCTGACCGACAAGATCGCCCATAAGCTGGGCGGCAAAGACCGCACGCAGACCGTGCATGCGGTAACGGACGTCAGTCTGGGCGTGCAAAAGGGCGAGGTGGTCGGCCTCGTCGGGGAGTCGGGCTGCGGGAAATCCACCCTTGGGCGGATGATTGCCGGCATTTATGACCCGAGCGACGGGGCCATCACCCTTGACGGCAAGCCCGTGGCCACCAGCACCGGCGGGCGCCCGCGCAAGCTGACGACCCGTGTGCAGATGGTGCATCAGGACCCGTTTTCGAGCCTTGATCCACGCATGCGCGTGGGCGACACGGTGGCCGAAGGCCCCGTGCACCACAAGCTCGTGCCGGCCAGCGGCGCGGACAGCTATGTGGCCGACATGCTGCGCCGGGTGGGTCTCGATCCCAGCACGCGCCGCCGCTTTCCGCACCAGTTCTCGGGCGGCCAGCGCCAGCGCGTGGCCATTGCGCGCGCCCTTGCCATGCAGCCCGAACTGCTGGTGCTGGACGAGCCGGTAGCGTCGCTCGACGTGTCGATCCAGGCGCAGGTGCTCAACCTCTTCCTCGATCTGCGGCAGACGCTGGGGCTTACCGCCGTCTTCATTAGCCACGACCTCAGCGTTGTGCGCCACGTATCGGACCGCGTCGCCATCATGTATCTGGGGCGGATCGTGGAACTGGCCGATGCCGTGCCGCTGTTCGATGCGCCGGCCCATCCCTATACGCGTGCTCTGCTCGACAGCGTGCCCAAGCTGGGTGCCGGGCGCGGTGCGTTTTCGGCCGTGGTCGGGGAAATTCCCTCGCCGCTCAATCCGCCGCCAGGATGCCCGTTCCATCCGCGTTGCCCTCATGCCGGACCGCGCTGCAAGGTCGACCGTCCCGTTCTCAAGCCTGCCGCCGGTGCCCCCGGCGATGTTGCCTGCCACCTTTATGATGGTGGCACAGGAGCCTGATTGACATGACTGCTTACCAAGATTTCGTCGCGCGCTTCGGCGCGGTCAACGACGTGCTCAATGCCGTGAACATCCTCAACTGGGATGCGCGCACGATGATGCCGGCGCAGGCCAGCGTCACGCGCTCCGAACAGGTGGGCACGCTAACGGGCCTCGCCCGCGATCTGATCGTCGACAACAAGACGCGCGACCTGACCGCGGCCGCCGACGCGGAAACCGCTGGCCTGCCCGAAGATTCCATCGAGCGGCGCAGCGTGGTGCAGGCCAAGCAAGCCATCGAGTTCCACCTACGCGTGCCTGGTGAGTTGGTGCGGGAGCGGGCGGCTCAGCACTCGGTGGCCAATGACGCCTGGATTGCCGCCCGGCAGGCCAATGATTTTTCGATTTTTGCGCCTCATCTGGCCGAAATGCTGCGCCTCTCCAAGCTCTATGCCGATGCCATAGGCTGGCAGGAGCACCCCTATGATGCACTTGTGGGGCTTTATGAACCCGGCGAGACCGCCGCCAGTTTGACGAGTCTTTTCAGCGCCCTGCGGACCGGTCTTAAGCCGATCTACGACGCGGCCGTGGCGCGCCCGGCGCCGCGCAGCGACTTCTTGTTCCGCACAGTGGATCCGGCCCTGCAGCGCAAGTTCGCTGCCCGGATGGCGGAGGCATTCACCTTCGACCAGAACCGTGGGCGGCTCGATATTTCGGTGCATCCGTTCGAGGTGTCGTTCACGCGCAACGATGTGCGCCTGACCACGCGCTATCGTCCCAACTACATGCCGATGGCCTTGTTCGGCACGCTGCATGAAACCGGCCACGGGCTCTACGAGCAGAACATTGCGCCCGAGCTGACCCGCTCTGTACTCGCGACCGACCTCATCGGGCTTTATGCCGTGGGCGGCACGAGCTTTGGCGCCCATGAGTCGCAGTCGCGGCTGTGGGAGAACCATGTCGGGCGCAGTCGGTCCTTCTGGCAGCGGCATATGGACGATCTGCGCAGCGATGT
Source organism: Devosia sp. 1566 (assembly GCF_004005995.1). Lineage (NCBI taxonomy): Bacteria > Pseudomonadati > Pseudomonadota > Alphaproteobacteria > Hyphomicrobiales > Devosiaceae > Devosia > Devosia sp. 1566. The sequence goes on along the minus strand of NZ_CP034767.1, from coordinate 2,359,203 downwards.
GCCAGGCGTTTATGACGATGTCACCGCCGAGGAGTTCTACAAGGGCGTGACCCGGGTTTCGCCGGGCCTGACCCGCGTCGAGTCCGACGAGATGAGCTACGACTTCCACATCATGCTGCGGGTGGAACTCGAGCAAGCCATGCTCGATGGCAGCGTGGCTGTCGCGGATGTGCCGGGCGAGTGGAACAAGGCAATCAAGCGCGATCTCGGGCTCGATGTGCCCGATGACCTGCAGGGGTGCCTGCAGGATATTCACTGGTCGGTGGGTTACCTCGGCTCGTTCCCGACCTATACGATTGGCAACATCACGGCAGCGCAGCTGATGGAAACGGCGCGCAATAGCGTGCCCGAAGTCATCGGGGCGACTGAAGCGGGCGATTATGTGCCGCTCGCCGGCTGGCTGCGCGACAATATCTGGCAGCACGGCCGCCGCTTCTCGCGCGATGAACTGCTCCAGCGCGTGACCGGGCGCTCGCTCGAGATCGCGCCCTATCTCAACTATCTCCAAGCCCGTTATTCGGAAGAGGCATAAAGCATGGCAAGTCTTGTGATCCACGGCGGCGCCGGCACCATTCCGCGCGCCAACTTCACGCCCGAGACCTACCAGGCCGCCCGGGATGGCCTGCGTGATGCGCTGCGCGCCGGCTGGGACATCCTCTCCCGTGGTGGGTTGGCGGTTGATGCAGTGGAAGCGGCCGTGGTGGCGCTCGAGAACCACCCGAGCTTCAATGCCGGCCATGGCGCGGTGCTCAATGCCGCCGGCGACCATGAGCTGGATGCCGCCATCATGGACGGCCGCACCCGTGCAGCAGGGGCCGTCGCCTCCGCCCGTGCCATCCGCAACCCGGTGCGTGCGGCGCGCCGGGTGATGGATGACAGTGATTGCGTGCTCTTGTCGGCCGGCGGTGCCGATGCCTTTGCGCGCGAGCAGGGGCTCGAAATGGTGGAGCAGTCCTATTTCACGACGCCGCTGCGCCAGCAGCACTGGCTGCGGGCCCAGGAAGAAAAGGCGGGCCTGCTGATGCGGCCGCGCAGCGAAGCCGAAAAGCACGGCACCGTGGGTGCGGTGGCGTTGGACGATCAGGGCAATCTGGCCGCGGCGACCTCGACCGGCGGCTATACCTATAAGCGCGTTGGCCGCGTTGGCGACACACCGGTGATCGGGGCCGGCACCTATGCCTGCAATGGCGTGGTGGCGGTGTCCTGCACGGGCCTGGGCGAGTATTTCATCCGCCGTGGCACGGCCCATGACATTGCCGCGCGCATCCGCTATCGCGGGGAAGCTGTGGCGGATGCTGCACAGGCTGCCATTGCCGATCTGACGGAAGACCAGTGCGGCGCCGGGCTCATTGCGGTTGATTTCGAGGGCCGGATCGCCATGCCGCACAACACCGAAGGCATGTATCGCGGCTCGGTGACAGCCGATGGCACCGCTTCGGTTGGCGTTTATGCCGACGATTTCAGCGCCGTGCCGCTGTAAACCACACGGCGGGCGCGGTGACCGCGCCCGCCACTCGCGCGAAAATTAACACCCCTCTTGTGCGCCTAAGCCCTGACATCGCCGCGCTCCCGGGTTAAGCGGAAGCCGAGCGTCGCAACGCCCCTCCGGGGCGCGGCGGCGTAGGCGTTTTTAATGCCGTTTGGCTGGCCCGGACCAAAGTGCGGGCCAGCTACCCAGCGGCGCAAAGGGTAGTTTTATGGTTCGCAAGTTTATTCTCGATACCGATGGTGGCGTCGACGACGCGCAGGCGCTGCTGATGCTGATCGCAGCGGGGCGCACGCCGGATGCCATCACCACCGTGTTTGGCAATGTGGGGCTTGATGCCGCCACGCGGAACATTCTGGCGGTTCTTGCCGTGGGTGGGGCGGGTGATGTGCCCGTGCACAAGGGGGCGGCACGGCCGCTGACCCAGCCCATTATCGATGCCAAATATATCCATGGCGAAGATGGCCTTGGCGGTGCACCGCGGCCCACGCAAACGGCGCAGCCCGCCAGCGAAGATGCGGTTGGCTTCCTCGTTTCGAGCCTACGCGCAGCGGCCGCTGCCGGCGACAAAATCGATATCCTGATGATCGGGCCTTTGACCAATCTGGCGCTGGCCTTGCGCCTGGCCCCCGACATTGTGGGCGGCATCGGGCAGCTCACGATCATGGGCGCTACGGTTTACGGCCGCGGCAACACCACGCCCGCGGCAGAGTTCAATATCTATGCCGACCCGGAGGCGGCCGCGATCGTGTTCGGGGCCGAGATCGAGACCCTCGTGGCCCCCTGGGAGCCCTGCGTTACCCATTACATGACGGGGGCGGAAGTGGATGCGATGTTCGCTGCGCTCCCCGAGTGCTTCGAAAAGCAGTTCTCGCTGGCCCTGGCCCACCATGCCCGGCAGACCAATATCGGCTATGGCGGGGAAGACCATTTCCGCTTCGTGGACCCGCTAGCCGCTGCGGCCGTGATCGAGCCCGGCATCGTGACCAAGACGATCGAAGCATCGATCGATGTGGCGCTGGCACCCGGCATCACCCGCGGCATGACCGTGGTGGACCCCTCGGGCCGGCTTGGCACGCCCAAGGTGACCGTGATCGAGGAAGCCAAGATCGAGCGTTTGGTGGCGCTGTATCAGCGCTCGGTCGCGTATCGTCCCGCTGCCAGCTAAGGGCGGGGCGCCGCTGCCGACGAACCTGGAGCCAGACCGTTATGAGCGGTCGTCTCCAGGGTCACGCCCCGGCTAAAGCGGCGTGATGGCGAAAGCGCGATCAGCCACGATTGGCTGCAGCGTGAATTCAAGCGCTCCGTTGCGGCCACTGGCGACCTGCTGATCGACGGCCCGCCCATCCGAAGTGTTCCAGCCCGTCACCTGGTAAGTGCCGTCGGCAAGGCCAGGAACGCGGACCATGGTTGAGCGGGGGGAAACGTCGGTTCGCACCCGCCCATCGGCCGCCAGTTCATCGCCGCGCAACAGCCAGACCAGTGCCTGCTGGGCGTCGCCGCAGCCAAAGGCGTGAAAGCCTTCGGCGGTGATCTCGGCATTGAGGTTGCGGCGCCTGAACTCGGTCCAGTTCAGGAGCGGCAGGAAATCGGCCATGGATTTTTGCGCGCGGCGCATGCCGGGCGTCAGCACATGGGGATGGCGATTGGGCCAGCGCATGCCGCCGCCCGCCGCACCCGAGGCGAGATGGGCCCAGGCGATATGGCGGAAATACTCGTCGTCGAACGCTTCGGGCAGCGTTTTCTTCTTATCCTTGAAGCTGTGGATCGGGCCGTGCTCGGTATCGAGAAAGGGACGGTGGTCGCGGATCTCGGCGAGACTGTCGCGAACGATCTGGCCAAACAGGACGGCCGGCTGCACCGTGTCCTTGGGATTGTCGATCGGCCCCGAGCCATAGATATGGATGGTCGCGAAATCGAGATCCGGATGGCGGAAGATATGCTCGTGCAGAGCCATATGCGGCTTCCACGTCAGCTCCGGCCCAAATACGGAAACGGTCTGGGGATGGGCGCGGCCGTAGAGTTCGGTTTCCAGTTCACGGACATAGCTGGAGAGGTCATGGATGAATTCAGAAAAGTTGTCGGCGCTGTCGCCGGCTTGAGCGGGGTGAATTTCGTTCCACAGATCCCAAGCAAAGAGCGCGCCTGATCCACCCCAGCGGCGGGCGGCAAAGCCCAGCCTTGCCTTAATCAGCTGCCGGGTTTCGGGGCAGGTGAGGATCTCCGAGGGCGAGCGGAGCGGACCGCCATTGGCCGTGTTCCAAGGGTGCCAGCGCCAATGCAGCCAGGTCCAGAACGTATCAACCGGGGTCAGGAGCAGGCGCAGGCCGATGCGCTCGCAAAGGGCAAATAGGTCGTCCCAGAACTGCACCATGGAAGGCACGTAGCGGCCAGCGGGGCGTTCGAAATAGCGGTGCCGGACTTGGGCATATTCCAGCATCAGCCGCAGACAGGTAACCCCGCTGTCCTTGAGCCACAGCAGGTGTTTTTCGACACTTTCCACGTCGCGGCGGCGAAAGAGGCCATTCAGCTCGGGCCAGCTGATAGCGTCGTTCTGCCCGATGGGCGTCCAGGGGGAGCCGGTTTCATCGACAAAGTATGGCGCGTGACGCGCCACCGAGATCCAGGAGAGGGATGGGGTCGCAGCGGAAAGAAGCGAGCCGTCCGCGCCAACAGCCTTACTCATCCAAACTCCTGATATTTAACTCAAGCTGCGAGCCAAATGGTTCGGGCCGGACGGGGTTCCTCCTGGCATGGACACATCAATTGGTCCAGAGCGGAGTGGCGCCCACCGTGGATGAACTCAGTGGATCTTGGCCTCAGCAACGATCAAGAGGGTTGAAGCTGAACCTCACTTCCGCTCGCGCAGGGCCTTGCGGGCTCCGGCCGCGGCGCGGCGAATAATGGCGGCACGTCGATCGTCCTCGTCGGCAGCCCACATCGGGTCCACCTTGTCTTCCTTCATGATCAAATGGCGCGTCGGCTTGGTATCGGGATGCAGTTCAGCGTTCATGAGGGTGTTCTCCTGCATAGACGGTGCGCCGCTGATGGTTAGCGATGTGTGAAGAAGGTCGATCAAATCTGTTACATCGCGGGACTGTGATCTGGCGGTGATGCATTCCGCGAATAGCTCGCCCGCAAGTCAGCGAACCACCCCTTAATGGTCCAGCTTGGGGCTTGCCTAGTGGCCTTTGCCGCCGCTTTCCAGCTGCAGCTTTCGCCAGCGGGCCAAGCGCTCCGGGTCGAGCGTGCCTGCCGCCACAGCTGCGCGAACGGCGCATCCTGGCTCGTGATCGTGGCTGCAGTTGCGGAACTTGCAAGCGGGGGCAAGCTCAGTGATTTCGGCAAACAGCATGTCGATGCCTTGGCCGACATCCCTTAAATGCAGGCTGCGCACCCCGGGTGTGTCGATTACCCAGCCGCCAGCTTGAACGGCGTGAAGAGAGCGCGACGTCGTTGTGTGGCGCCCTTTTGAGTCAGTCTCCCGGACCCTTCCGGTTTGCTGTGGCGGCTCTCCGGTTTCACCCACCAGCGTATTGACCAAGGTAGATTTGCCAACGCCCGATGAGCCGACCACGGCTACTGTGGAGCCAGCCCCGCACCAGGGCTGCAGCGCTAACGCGGCATCAGGCGAGCGAGCGTTCAGTGTAAGCGCAACCAGGTCGCGCTGCAGGCCCTTGGCCTGGCGCAGGTAATCGGCTGGGTCGCTGGCCATGTCGGCTTTGGTCAAGACGATAACGGGTTCGGTTCCTGCATCATTGGCGAAAGCGAGGTAGCGCTCGAGGCGAGCGGTGTTGAAGTCGGCATTGCAGGAAACGACAACCAGCAGGGTGTCGACATTGGCCGCGACGAGCTGGGCGGGCCTTCGGCCCTCGCCGGGACGCTGCAACAGCGTTTTGCGCTCCAGCCGTCGGTGCAGGAGCCCTGTCAGGGGATCTGCGAGGACCCAGTCCCCAACGGCGAAGTCAGCCGTGTCGGTACGCACCGGTAGATCGATGTCGATCTGGCCAGTTACCGAGAGCGCGGTGAGCCTCGCACGGTGCACGGCATCGATCCTGGCTGGGGTAAACTCTGCCTCCCCGGCCGAAAGCTGGTCCTGGAGAAATGTTCCCCAACCCAGCTGGCGCAACGAATCTGCCTGGTCCGGGGGTGGGGGCGACTTCACGCTCCGGCCCTGACAAGAAGCAGTGTTTGCAGCCCGAAGGTCGATCCCTGCGAAGCCATCTACTGCTCGCTGGAGGTCTGGTCGGGATCGGTGTTCTCGGTTTCGCCGGCGGGTTTGAGCTTGGCTTCAGCTCGTTCAGCCTTTTTCTGCTTTTGCAGCCGCTCGCGTTCCCGCCGTTCGAAGTCGTAATTGGGTTTGCGCGCCATGGATGCCTCTTTCTGTATGTCTGCGTAGGTGAGGCTTTGGCGCTCAGATTGCAACCCGTCCGCGCGCTTTCCTACTTGGAGCGTGGATCGAGCGCATCACGCAAACCGTCGCCCAGCAGGTTGAAGGACAGCACGGTGATGAAAATGGCCATGCCGGGCCACAGTGCCATCCAGGGTGCGTTGCCCATGAAGCGCTGCGCCGTGTTGAGCATCGAGCCCCAGGACGGTGCCGGGGGCTGCAGCCCCAGTCCGAGGAAGGACATGCTGGCCTCTGCAATGATGGCCGCAGCAATGGTCAGCGTGCTCTGCACCATCAGCTGGGGCAGGATATTGGGTAGGATATGCCGGAAGGCGATGCGCCAGCGCGGATTGCCGACGGCGCTTGCCGCTTCCACATATTCTTCGCTCTTGATCTGCAGCACCTGGCCGCGCGTCAGGCGGATAAAGAGCGGCATGGCGGTGATGCCGATGGCGAGCATGGCATTGGTCAGGCTGGGCCCGAGAAAAGCGGCAAGTGCAATGGCAAGGATCAGGAAGGGGCAGGCCAGCATCGCGTCGGTAAAACGGCTGATGAGGCCATCGACAAAGCCGCCGATGAAGCCGGCGGCGAGCCCAAGCGGGACGCCGATGGCGATAGCAATGGCGACCGAGGTCAGGCCCGCCATCAGCGAAGCGCGGGCGCCATAGATGATGCGCGAAAGGATGTCGCGCCCGGCCTCGTCGGTGCCCATCCAGAATTCCGCGCTTGGCGGCTTGCGGACGGCCGTCCAGCTTTGGGCCGTGGGATCATAGGGTGCGATAAGGGGCGCGAAGATCGCGACCAGCACCATGAACACTACGATGATCAGGCCGAACATGGCGCTTTTGTGCCGCACGAGGCGGCGCCAGACGCGATGTTGGGTCCAGGCGGTCCGTGGGTTGGTGCGCGGCGCAGAAGAAGAGATTGCGGCCAAGATCAGCTCCTCAGACGAGGATTAACAAGGATATAGCCGATATCGGCCAGGAGATTGAGGATGATGTAAAAGAGGGCCGTCACGAGGACGACGCCCTGCACCACCGGGTAATCCCGGGTGAACACGGCATCCACGATCAGCTTGCCGAAGCCGGGAATGGTGAAGATCTGCTCGGTCAGCACCGCGCCGGACAGGAGCGCACCAAATTCTAGCGCACCGAGGGTGATGATCGGCGTTAGGGCATTGCGCATGGCGTGCTTGAACAGCACGACCCATTCGCTTAGGCCCTTAGCGCGGGCGGTGCGGACGTAGTCGCTCTGCAGCGCCTGGATCATGGCACCACGCGTGTGGCGCATGATGACGCCGGCAATGCTGCAGCCGAGAACGAAGGCCGGCATGATCGTGGTGGCCAGATTCATCTGCCAGTTCTCGCCGGGGCTGACATATCCCGAGGCCGGCAGCCAGCGCAGATAGATGGAGAAGAACAGGATCATCATGATCCCGAGCCAGAAATTGGGGATCGAGATGCCGGCCAGCGACACGACGTTCGTCACATAGTCGACGGGGGTGTTGCGCTTGAGGGCGGAGATAACGCCCCCGGCGATGCCGAGCAGCAGGGCGATGACGATGCCCATCACGGCGAGCTGCAGCGTCACCGGCAGTTTGAGCAGGATCAGTGAGGCGACGGGCTGGCCATGGCGCATGGACATGCCCAGATCGCCCGAGAACACGCCCCGCACCCAGTAGAGATACTGCACGAAAATAGGCTGATCGAGATGGTACTGTGCGCGGATGGCGGCCACCGTTTCGGCATCCGGGTTCTCGCCGGCGAGGATCAGCGCTGGATCGCCAGGCAGGAGATGCTGGAGCGAGAAGATGATCAGCGACAGCAGGAATACGGTGGGGACCAGCTGCAGGAGGCGGCGGGCAAATAGGCTCCACATGTTCTAGTTCCTCCCGGCTGCGGCAAGCGCGGCCGTCTCGAAGGCAGCAAAGAGCTGCTCGAGCTTGGGATTGCGGCTGGCGTCAGTCCGGGTCAACGGGCCGGGATCGGGCAGTTCACGCCAGAAGGCACAGGCATTGGCGTGGCCATTGGGCTCAACATCAAGGCGCATGTCCACCTCCTTGCAAGCGGGGCGGGCATGGGGGCAGCGGGTGTGCAAGCGGCAGCCCTGCGGGGGCGCCAGCGGGCTGGGCAGATCGCCCTGCAGGGTCGCGGCACTGGTTTCGCGCTTGGTGGGCGCGGCGACGGGGATCGCGGCCAGCAGCGCACGAGTATAAGGGTGGCGCGGGGCGCCAAAGATCATGTCGGCGGTCCCGATCTCCACGAGCTTGCCCAAATACATGACGGCAACGCGATCGGCGATGTGCTTGACCACGCCCAGATCGTGGGAAATGAACACCAGCGCCAGTCCAAGTCGCTTCTGCAAATCCTTGAGCAAATTGAGAATCTGGGCCTGGATGGAGACGTCGAGGGCTGAGACGGCTTCGTCGCAGATGATGGCGCGCGGCTCGGAGGCGAGGGCGCGGGCAATCACGACGCGCTGGCGCTGGCCGCCGGAGAACTCGTGCGGATAACGGTTGGCCTGTTCGGGACGAAGGCCAACCATTTCCAGCAGTTCGGCGACGCGCTGGCGGCGCTGATTGGCAGGCACCACATTGTGCAGCATCAGCGGTTCGGCAATGGTCTGGCCGATGGTCATGCGCGGATTGAGCGAGGCATAGGGATCCTGGAAGATCAGCTGCACCTTGTGCCGGCGGCGGCGCATGGCGGCGTGGCCGAGCTTGGTGACATCTTCCCCGTCGATCCAGACCTGCCCGGCGGTCGGCTCGATCAGGCGCATCAGCAGGCGCCCGACCGTGGATTTGCCGCAACCGGATTCGCCGACAATGGCGAGGATTTCGCCCGGCATCAGCGCCAACGACACGTCGTCAACGGCTTTGACGCTGGCCAGCGGGCGACCCAGGAAGCTGCGCTTGGCGACGAACTGCTTTTCGATGCCGCGGATTTCGACAATCGGGTGAACGGCCGGCGCAGTCTGGGCTGAAAGGGTGGAGGCGGTCATGGGACGAGGTTCTCCAGCGGAGTGCGCCAGCAGCGGCTGAAATGGCCCGGCGAGACTTCCAGCAGGTCCGGCATCTCGGCGCATTTGTCGATGCTGAAGGGGCACCGGGCGCGGAAGCGGCAGCCGCTCGGCGGATTGGCCATGTCGGGCACGGTCCCGCTGATCGCCGTCAGGCGCTCGCGCTTACCATCAAGCCGGGGAAGGGAGCCGAGCAGGCCAACGGTATAAGGGTGTTCGGGAAAGGCGAAGAGCTGCTCAACCGAGCATTGCTCGACCACCTGGCCGGCATACATGACGATCACGTCGTCGCAGGCTTCGGCCACAACGCCCAGATCATGGGTGATGAGGATGATGGCGGTGCCGGTTTTCTCCTGCAGCTCGCCCATCAGTTCGAGCACCTGCGCCTGGATGGTGACGTCTAGCGCCGTGGTGGGTTCGTCGGCAATCAGCAGTTCGGGATCGCAGGCGAGGGCCATGGCGATCATCACGCGCTGGCGCATGCCGCCCGACAGATTATGCGGATATTGGTGGTAGCGGGTTTCGGGCGAGGGGATGCGCACAAGGCGCAGCATCTCAATCGTGCGTTCCGCAGCCGCCTGTTTGGATACTTTACGGTGGCGTAGGATGGCTTCGCTGATCTGGTCCCCGACGGTATAGGAGGGGTTCAGCGAGGTCATCGGCTCCTGGAAGATCATGGCGATGCGATTGCCGCGCAGGTCGCGAATGGTCCCGTGCGGTTCCCCCAGGAGTTCGCGGCCGGCGAAATTGACAGCGCCCGAGATGCGGGCGCTGTCTTGGGGCAGGAGGCGCATTACCGCTAGCGAGGTCACGCTCTTGCCGCTGCCTGACTCACCCACGATGGCGAGCGTGCGGCCCTTTCGGACAACAAAGCTCACGCCATCCACCGCGGTTACGGTGCGATCTTCGCCGGCAAATACGACGTGCAGATCGTTGACCTCGAGAACCGGGTTGGTGGCAGGGTCAGCCCGTTCTTCTGGGCGGGCTGACAGCGTCTGTAGCGGAGTGGGCGTGCTCATTGCAGCGGTAATGCCTGTTGCTTAGTCCTGCCGGCTGACGCCACCCAGACGGATGATGCCGTCGGGGAAGGGCTGGAAGCCGGACAGATTGGCGTTGTGGGCGAAGATCCACTGCGAGTGGTAGAGATAAACGATCGGCAGATCGCGCAGCAGGATCTCGATGGCCTGGGCGTATTTGGCCTTGCGCGTTTCGGTGTCCCCGACAGCGCGCGCTTCGGTCATGATCGCGTCCAGTTCCTCGTTGCAGTAGTGCGCATCATTGCCGGCTGCACCGCAAGCGAGCATGGGCGTGATGTTGAGGTCCGGATCGACGCGGCCGCTCCAGCCCACAAGGTGAGCTTCAAAGGCGCCTTCGCGGGCGATGTCGAGCAGGGTCATCAGCTCGGTCGGCTTGATTTCGACATTGATGCCGACTTCACCAACCATGGCCTGGATGATCTGGGCGACCTGCTGACGCTCGGCGTCGGTGGGCACCAGCAGTTCCACATCAACCGAGCTCACGCCGGCTTCGGCCATCTTGGCGCGGGCAGCGTCAAGGTCGCGAGCGGGGATGGGGTAGTTCTGGTCGTAGTACGGGCTGCTGGGCGGGAAGGGCTGATTGCCCGTGGTGAACTGGCCTTCAAACACCACCTGATTGATAGCGTCGCGGTCAATGGCGAGGCTGAAGGCTTCGCGCACAGCGGCCTGCTTGCCGGCGTCGAGGTCGGCGCCCGAACCAGTAATATTGAAGGTCACCCCATAGTAGCCCAGGCCCACGACGGGAGCGACCGCGAGGTTGCTTTCGCCCTGAACCGCCGGAACGTCGGTCGCCGCAAGGCGCTCGATCAGGTCCATCTGGCCCGAGCGCAGGTTGAGCAGGCGCACATTGCCATCGGGCATGCCACGATAGACCAGGCGATCGAAGTGGTAGTTGTCGGCGTCGTGGTATTCGGCGAATTTTTCGAGGACGATGCGGTCCTGGGCGATGTGCTCCACGAACTTGTAGGGGCCCGAGCAGACGGGGCTGTTGGTGAAGTTCTCACCCAGCTCTTCGCCGGCCTTGGGGCTGATGATCATGCCGGCACGATCGGTCAGCGCGGCGAGCAGCGGCACTGAAGGCTCGCTCAGATTGATCTGGAGCTGATAGGGGCCGAGCACCTCGATATTGGCGATGCTGCTGATCTCGGACTTGCGGCGCGAGGCTTCCATGGTCAGTGCGCGATCGAGATTGTACTTGATCGCTTCGGCATCGACCTTCTCGCCATCATGGAAGGTGGCGTCTTCGCGGATGGTAAGGGTCAGCGCGGTGCTGTCGGCATTCCATTCCCAGCTGGTGGCCAGCATAGGCGCGATCTGGCCCTGCGCGTCGATGTCGACGATCTTGTCGCACAGCGACTGCAGCACGTGGCGGCCCACAAAGCTCCAGTTGGTTGCCGGATCGAGGGTATCGGGATCATCCTGCAGGCCGATATTGAGCACTGACTGTGCCTGAGCCGGCGCGGCAGCGATGCCCGTCAGGGCAAGGCTCGCCATCACGGCGATGTGTAAGGGCTTTAGTGTCATTGGTGTCTTCTCTCCACTGGTTGCAATTGGCGGCTAGCGGGCGATTGCGTAGCCCTGCATTCCCCTCGGATTGGCTGCCGCCTTGATGAGTTGCGTCGTGCCGTCCATCTCCCGGGCCACGGCGCTGAGCCGGCCTTCTGACCAGGCGTCGCCCAAGGTGATCTTGTGACCGCGCCGTTCCAGTTCCGCCTGCGTTTCCGCCGAATAGCGCGACTCGAGGGTCACGGCGCCAAGGCTGATCTCGCGTGGCCAGAAGGAGCTGGGCAGATGGTCGGTATGGAAGCTGGGCGCGTCGATAGCTTCCTGCAGGTTCATGCCGCCATGGATGTGGCGCAGCAGCATGATGAGCTGCCACTGATCCTGCTGGTCGCCGCCAGGAGTGCCGAAGGCGAGATAAGGAACGCCGTCGCGGAACACCATGGAGGGCGTCAGTGTCGTGCGCGGCCGCACACCCGGCGCCATGCTGGAATTGAGACCCTCATCGAGCCAGAACATCTGTCCGCGCGTCGTGAGCCCAAAGCCGAGACCTGGAATAACCGGGCTCGACTGCAGCCAGCCGCCCGACGGCGTGGCGGAAACCATGTTGCCCCAGCGATCCACCGCGCTCACCTGCACGGTGTCGCCGCGCTGGGCGCCATCGCGGGTGAGGGCGGGTTCGCCCTGCTTATCGGTGGGCAACAGCACATCGCGCGCAACGGTCGGCTCGCCACCGCCGATGCCCGGCTGGGGGATCGTGCCCACAGGGCGCAGCGGCGGCAGGGCGGAATTGCGTCCCTCGGGGGAGCCCGGACGGACCTCCATCGAGGCCGTGTCGCCGATCAGCTGGCGGCGCTCATCGGCATAAGCATCGGAGAGCAGCGCGGTCAGTGGCACATCGGGGCTGTCGCCATACCAGGCTTCGCGGTCGGCCATGGCGAGCTTGGCGCTTTCCACCACCAGGTGCACGAAGTCGGGGCCGAGCGTGTCGACTTTGTCGATGCCCGTGCCCTTGAGCAGCTGCAGCATCTGCAGCAGCACTGGCCCCTGCGACCAGGCTCCGCATTTGAAGACTTCATAATCGCCATAGGTGACTGAAACGGGCTTTTCGATCTGCGGCGCCCAGTTGGCCATGTCATCGGCGGTCAGCAGGCCCTTATGGGTGGTGCCCGAAACGTCCCAAACGCTTTGGCTGGCACAGAACTGGTCGATCTGCTCGGCCACCGGTCCCTTGTACCAGAAATCGAGGGCCGCATTGATGCGCGCCTCTCGCGTGGGCGCCTTGCTGGAGTTCTCCAGGATGCGGGTATAAAGCGCCGCCACTTGTGGATTGCGGAACAGTTTGCCCGCCTGGGGCGCCACGCCATCCGGCAGGTAGAGTTCCGCCGAGGTCGGCCAATGGGTGGTGAACAGTTCGCGCATGGAGGCGATGGTATTGGCGATGCGCGGCACCAGCGGGTGGCCATTGGCGGCGTAATAAATGGCGGGCGCCAGCACATCCTCGAGCTCGGCGGTGCCGAAATCGCGCAGCAGCGTCAGCCAGGCACCGAACGCACCCGGCACGCAGGCCGGCAGCATGCCAGTGCCCGGAACAACGGTCAGGCCAAGCTCGCGAAAATAGTCCAGCGTTGCCTTGGCGGGAGAGGGGCCTTGCCCGGAAATCACGATCGGCTCGGAGGCGCCGGCGGGCGTTACCAGAATTGGAACTTCGCCCGCGGGGCCGTTCAGATGCGGCTCCACGATCTGCAGCACAAAGCCCGCCGCAACAGCGGCGTCAAAGGCTGTGTGACCTTTTTCGAGAATCGCCATTCCCGTCGCTGATGCGAGCCAGTGGGTGGTGGACACCCCCCCAAACGTACCGCGCAGTTCCGGACGTGTTGTAAAGCTCATCTTTTCCCTTCAGCTTCTCGGATACGCCCTTGAGGCGCTGTGGACAAAACTCGTCTCAGCTGTGAGTATTGTATACGATACAGCTGTGCAGCCCCAACCCCGGGGGGGACAAAGCCGCATACTGTATATTGTTTGCGCACATTGCAAGGCTGTTGCATAATTCACCAATGCAAGAATGCCGCGGTGCCAAGAGGGTCCGCGAAGGAGGAGCACGATGCTGGAGACGCGCAAGGTCCACAGCCATGTGGTTGCGGAGGAACTCGAAGAGGAAATTATCGCCGGGATCATCCCGGCGGGATCTCGTCTGGATGAGAGCTCCATTGCGGAGCGATTCGGCATTTCGCGCACCCCCGTTCGCGAGGCCCTCCATATCTTGTGTGGCCGCTCGCTTGCCGAGCGCGTCCCCTACAAGGGCGTTCTGGTGGTGCAGATTTCGGCCGAGCGCATCGACCAGATGTTCGAGGCCATGGCCGAGATGGAGGCCACCTGCGGCCGCCTCTCGTCCCAGCGCATGACCATGAGCGAGCGCGCCGAACTCGAGCGCCTGCATCAGCAGATGAATGCCCTGGCTGAAGCGGGCGATCACGGCGGCTACGACACCGCCAACGCCGCGTTCCACGAGCTGTTATTCCAGGGCAGTCACAACAGCGATCTGGCTGGGATAGCCCAGGCCCTGCGCGTCAAACTTGCTCCGTTCCGCAAGTATCAGCTCAAGGATACCGGCCGGCTCAAGCGGTCCTGCATCGAGCATCAGCAGATTGTCGATGCGATCCTCGATCAGGACGCGCGTGCGGCCGAAACCGCCCTGCGGCGCCATCTTGTTTCGGCGGCCCAGGAAGTGCTGATCCGCCGGCAGGTCCAGGACAGCGGCGCCAGCCATTCCACCCTTTCACCCGCTTGAACAAGACCCCACAATGTCCCATTCCAAAGACGAAGCCGCCATCCGCACCGTAATTGCCGACATGCAAGCTGCTTGGAATCACGGTGATTTCCACGGCTACATGGCTGGCTTCGCCAACCCTGACGTGGTCTTCGTCTCCCGCGGGCGCATGCAGCGCGACTGGCAGGCAACGCTCGACCATTATATCCGCGATTATGGCGCGGCCCCCGAGATGCGTGGCGAGCTTGAGTTCTCCAATATTCGCATCGAGATGCTTGCACCCGATGCGGCCCAACTCATCAGTTCCTACCGCCTGTCGCGGCCGCGCGAGGCACAGCAGGGCATTAATACAAGGCTGATGCGTAAGCGGAACGGGCGGTGGGTGATCGCGCTGAATCACGTTTCGAGCTTCGAGCCAGACTAACCTCTCTTTCTTCTCATTCCTTCCGGCGCGCTTCTGCGGCCCAACCAATTCGGCGACTTCAATGGCATTTTCCACGCGACTCAAAAGCCTCGGCATTGATATTTACATGGTGCTGCTGATCGGCATGGTGGTCCTCGCGTCGCTGTTGCCGGCGCGTGGTTTTGGGGCGGAGGTGGTTTCGAAGGCCTCCTATTTCGCCGTAATGCTGCTGTTCTTTTTGTATGGTGCCAAGCTCAATACCTCGGCCATTGTGGCGGGCATCTCCAATTGGCGGCTGCAGCTGCTGGTGTTTGCGTTCACCTTCATCGCTTTCCCGTTGCTGGGCCTTCTTGCGTCGACCGCGCTGGGCTCGGTGCTGCAGCCGGAAATCGTAATGGGGCTGCTTTATCTCAGCCTCCTGCCGTCAACGGTGCAGTCTTCCATCGCCTTTACGTCCATCGCCGGTGGCAATGTGCCCGCTGCAGTCTGCGCGGCATCGGTGTCGAACCTGTTGGGTGTCTTCATCACCCCGGCGCTCACAGCGCTACTCCTGCACACCGGCGGGCATGGGGTTGATGCCAGCGCCATGCTGAGCATCGGCGTGCAGATTCTGCTGCCCTTCTTTCTTGGGCAAATGGCCCGTCCGCTGATTGGACCTTGGGTGCA
This sequence comes from Devosia sp. 1566, assembly GCF_004005995.1. Classification (NCBI taxonomy): domain Bacteria; kingdom Pseudomonadati; phylum Pseudomonadota; class Alphaproteobacteria; order Hyphomicrobiales; family Devosiaceae; genus Devosia; species Devosia sp. 1566. Next base: position 2,343,933 of record NZ_CP034767.1, on the reverse strand, counting down.
AAAGCATAAGCTGCTGACTTCGATCGTTGATCGTGGCTCGATCCTGTTGATCGTTTATTCCGCCTTCAGCGCGGGCATGGTGGCCGGCATCTGGAGTCAGGTGGATTGGGTGGCGATCCTCATTCTCATGCTGATCAGCTCCCTTCTTCTTGCCGTGGTGATGATCGGCACAGTCTATGTCGGGAAGGCCTGCGGCTTGTCGCAGGAGGACCGCTTGGTGCTGCTGTTCTGCGGCTCCAAGAAAAGCCTCGCGAGCGGGTTGCCCATGGCCAATATCCTGTTTGCCGGGCAAGCCGTGAGCCTGATCATCCTTCCCGTGATGATCTTCCACCAGATCCAGCTTCTGGTCTGCGCCGTTATCGCCCAACGCATCGCCAATGGCCGCAAGGCGATGGTGGCCCGAGTCGAGCCAAAGGCCTCGGCGGCTTAGCAGGCTTCAAAGGCGGCGTGCTGGCGGCTTTCGCCGCTCGCGGCCTGGAGGCGGTCATTGTTGATCTCCGGTCTTGATCAGCAATGACCATGCGCTTGGGAATCAGCTGACGTTCGGTTCGGCCAATAGTGGGCCAACTGCGCTTCGCCTGCAGGTGTCGCTTTCCAGGACCGCTAAAAAGCGCTGCTTTCCCGCCCGGATACAAACCGCTCGTCGCAGCGTTTGACTTTCGTTTGCAGGGTTCAGCCATGAGCGACCAGCAAACCACCCCCACTCCCGCGCCGATCCAGACCGGTCCAGCCCAGGTCGCGCTCTATGCTCTGGTGATCGGCGCGGTTGTTGGCCTGATGCTCATCGCATGGTTCCTGCGCCAGATCTTGCTGCTGTTTTTCGCGGCGATCCTGTTGGCAGTGATCATCTGGAGCGTGGCCGAACTGGTGCGCAAAATCCTGCCGCTCCGTCTCAAAGGGTCGGTGGCAGTCGCTTGCCTGATCATTGTCGCCCTCGTTGTCGGCCTGGTCTGGCTGATGGGCGCTCAGGTGGTCGAGCAAGTCTCGACCCTGCATGACGCAGTTCCCTTGGTGGCATCTGAACTGAAAACCCGATTTGGCCTGGATGTGCAGCAATGGGTCGCCCATGCTGACTACACCAGTTGGCTCCAGGACGCTCTGGGCTATGTGCCGAGTGTGTTCAGCACGGTATCATCCAGCATCCTTGTCGTGGCCGGCGGCGTCTTTCTGGCACTTGATCCACAGGGTCATCGGGAAGGGGCCCTCTTGCTGGTGCCCCGGTCCCGACGCGAGCGGCTGCGCCAAACGCTCAATCTGGCGGCACGGTCACTGCAACATTGGCTGGCGGGGCAGGTGATTGCCATGGTGATTATCGGCGGTGCAACCGCTGCGGTTCTCGCCATGTTCGGAGTTCCCTCCGCGCTGGCCCTGGGGCTGATTGCAGGTCTGCTGGAGTTCGTGCCTTATGTCGGCGCCATCGTCGCCTATGTTCCACTTGGGTTGGCCGCCATTACTCAGGGCGTCAGCACCTTCTGGTGGGTCTTAGCGGCTTACGTCCTCATCCAGCAAAGCGAGGGCAATATTCTCATGCCGCTCCTCCAGAAACGGACGGTGGAGGTGCCGCCAGTCGTCGCGCTATTTTCGGTGGTAGGTTTGGCACTGCTGTTCGGACCACTGGGAATTGTCCTGGGCGTGCCGCTGACGGTGGTGCTGCTCGTTGCCCTGCGCGAACTCTATATCATCGATGTGTTGGGGGAGCCGCGCGAAAGCGCAAGGTCCGACCGTATCCGAGCCAGACCGACCCGAAGGGCCTAACTCTAAGTACTTGAATAGAATGGTGGGCCCACCAGGACTCGAACCTGGAACCAGACCGTTATGAGCGGTCGGCTCTAACCATTGAGCTATAGGCCCCGGCTGGGTGTGTAGCAAAGTGTCGGGAGGGCCGAAAGGGTCAACTGCCAAGGAAGTGACACTTCCGTCAGGGTCTGACGTTGGGTGCTGGAGCTGGGGCTCAGCGCCCAGAGGCACTGGGGCGGCTGAACAGTTCGGTGAGCTTGAGCAGCGCCGCCAGATGCACGTTCTCGGGGGTGGAGGGATCACGCAGGCAAAGCACATCGCTGACAACGGTGAAACTCACGCCGTTGCGGATGCCCGACGCGGTGAAATGCAGCCGCCGGTGCTCGGCCGAATAGCGGGCATGGGTCACTTCAAACTGCATGATGCCAGCTAGGCATAAGCCGTCGGCAAGGCAAGCGCGATGCGCAAGAAGCGCGCAGGAGTCCGCTCAATTCTGCATGACCGGCAAGGATCAGGGTAGCCGGGCCAGCCGTTCGGCCAGCAAGGCATAAAAGCCATCGGCATCGGCGTGGCGCATGAACTGCACATTGGCTGGCTTGCCGGTGACGTGCCAATAGTCGGCCACGCTCATGCCGCGCGTCAGCTCGCTCCCCATTTCAACCGCAACATGGCAGTGACGGCCGGTGAACAGGGTGGGCTTGAGCAGATAGGCGATCACCGTGGGATCATGCAGCGGCGCGCCTGACCAGCCATATTTCTGCAAATCGAAATCCTGGGAAAAGCTCAGCATCTCGTACACCGCCGTGCCGGCGCGATTGCCCAGGGCACGGATGGCGGCGAGCCGCTCCGGTGTGGACTGTACGCCATGCGTAACGTCGAGCGGCATCATGGTGATTGGCGCCCCACAACGCAGCACAACATCCGCGGCTTCGGGATCAACATAGATGTTGAATTCGGCCGCTGGCGTGATGTTGCCGACTTCGAAGTAAGCGCCGCCCATCAAGACGATCTCGGCAATGCGCTCGGCGATCCGCGGCTCCTTGATGAGCGCCATCGCAATATTGGTGAGAGGCCCCAGCGCACAGAGGGTTACCGTGCCCGGCTCGGAAGCGAGCAGGGTATTTACGATGAAGTCCACCCCATGCATCCGCTCGAGCAGGAGCTTGGGGGCCGGCAGGTCGGGGCCATCGAGGCCGGTTTCGCCATGCACATGCTCGGCCGTGATCAGCGGGCGCCGGATGGGGCGGCCGCAGCCGGCGAACACGGGAATGTCCTTGCGGCCGGAAAGCTCGACCACCTTGAGCGCGTTGCGGGCGTTTTGCGCAACACCGACATTGCCTGCAACAGCGACCACCCCCACAACCTCAAGTTCCTCAGGTGATGCCAGCGCCAGCAGCATGGCGACAGCATCATCCTGGCCGGGATCGGTGTCGATGATGATCTTGCGGGTCATGGAAGAACCTGAATTTTGTTGGATCGAAGAATAGCTGAGTGGCGCCAAGGGCCTGGCGCGCCAAACCTTACATCGGCTGGCGCCCGGCGCGATAGCCGAATAGCTGCCATGCCGTCATGTGCTTGACGGATGTCGCTTTGCTGCCGAACAGTCCGGGTTCATCGAAGACAAGGAATCGAGTGTGGAACACGTGGTAACGGAAGCGGCAGGCCACGGGGTGGACCTGATACCCATCGTGGTGCTGCTGGCGGCAGGTGTGTTTGCCGTACCATTGTTCAAACGCATCGGGCTCGGCTCAGTGCTGGGCTATCTCGCCGCTGGGTTGTTGCTTGGCCCGTCCGTGCTGGGCGTCATCCATGAGCCCGAAGCCGTGCTTTCGGCCGCCGAGCTCGGCGTCGTCCTCTTTTTGTTCATCATCGGCCTCGAAATGGAGCCGACGCGGTTGTGGGCACTGCGCAAGCAGATCTTTGGCCTGGGGGTCGCCCAGGTACTGGTCTGCGGCGCGCTGCTGACGGGGGTGGGCATTCTCCTCGGCTTTGCGCCGGCGGTGGCCTTTGTCGCCGGCATGGGCTTCGTTTTGACCTCGACGGCCATCGTCATGCAAATTCTCGGCGAGCGCGGCGAACTTGCCACCGATAGCGGCCAGAAAATGGTCTCCGTTCTGCTGCTCGAAGACCTTGCCATCGTGCCGCTCCTGGCCATCGTGGCGCTGCTCGGCCATTCCGGCGGATCGGACAGCTTCGGTACCCGCCTGGTGAGCATTGCCATCGCGCTTGGCGCCGTGCTGCTGCTGATTTTTCTCGGGCGCCGCATCATGAACCCGCTCTTTGCGGCGCTGGCCTCCACCAAGCAGCGTGAGGTCATGACAGCCGCCGCATTGCTGGTGGTACTGGGCGCGGCCTTGTTGTTTCAGCTGAGCGGGCTTTCCATGGCCATGGGAGCCTTCCTGGCTGGCGTGCTGCTCTCGACCTCGACCTTCCGGCATCAGCTGGAAGCGGATGTGGAGCCGTTCCGGGGCATCCTGCTCGGGCTCTTCTTCCTTGCCGTCGGGATGTCGCTGGACCTGCGCATTGTCGCGGACAACTGGGCAATCATTGCGCTCAGCGTTGCCTGCTACATGCTGGTCAAGGGCATCGGCATCTATGCGATTGCCCGCCTGTTGCGGTCCTCCCATGGCGAAGCGCTGGAGCGCGCCGTGCTCATGTCACAGGGCGGCGAATTTGCCTTTGTGTTGTACACGACGGCGACAGCCGCCGGCATCATCGACGCACCCACCAACTCCATCTTCACCGCGACAGTCGTGATCTCGATGGTGCTGACCCCCTTTGCGATCGCGGGCCTGCGTTTTGTGACGCCAAAGACCACCCAGTCCATGGACGGGGTGGATAGGGTGAGCAATCTGCGGGGCAGGGTGCTCATCATCGGCTTCGGGCGCTTTGGCCAGATCGCCAGCCAGCCGCTGCTGGCGATGCATCATTCCGTCTCGATCATCGACAATGATACCGACATGATCCGGGCTGCCTCGCAGATCGGCTTCAAGGTGTATTACGGGGATGGAACGCGGCTCGATATCCTGCATGCCGCAGGGGCTGACAATGCCGAGATCATCCTGATTTGCGTCAATGACAAGGCCAGTGCAACGCGCATCGCCGAATTGGTGCGTGACGAGTTTCCCCTTGCCAAGGTCATGGCCCGTGCATTCGACCGCGGGCACGCCATTGAACTGGTCAAAGCGGGGGTCGAGTATCAGCAGCGCGAACTGTTCGAGTCCTCGTTGATCCTTGGCGGCAAGGCGATCACGCTGCTTGGCGCCAGCCAGGAAGAAGCCGACCAGGTCGTGGCGGGCGTTCGCGAGCGCGACAGCCAGCGGTTCGAGTTGCAGATGGTGGGCGGCGCGCAAATGGCAGGGCGCCACTTGCTGCTCAGCAATGCGGTCGATCAGGCGCGTGAAAGCGGTGTTGCCGTGCGTGAGGAGGACATCGACGAAGACGCTAAAGAAGCGTCTTCGGTGGGAGGAGCCCGTTAGTGCCGCCGAAGTGAGGGCTTTAACCAACACTGGTTAAATGCCAGACTAAAGTCTAAGAGGGACCTGTTCGTCACGTATTCCGGATCGCGATATGCCCCAGAAGCCAATCGTCTACGACGCTCCCACCCCCCAGCCTCGTGCCACTACAGTGGAGGCATTGGAAGCCGAGATCCTTGAACGGCTGATCTATTCGGTCGGCAAGGACCCCATTGTCGCGCGGCCTCATGACTGGCTGGCGGCGACGATTCTGGCGGTGCGCGATCGGGTGATGGACCGCTGGATGGAGTCCTCGCGCGAAACCTGGCGCACCTCCCACAAGCGGGTCTATTATCTCAGCCTCGAGTTCCTGATCGGCCGCCTGATGCGCGACGCCATGAGCAATGTGGGCCTGCTTGAGCCGGTGCGAGAAGCCCTCAAGAACCTCAATGTCGATTTGGGCGACCTTATCGATCTGGAGCCCGATGCCGCGCTCGGCAATGGTGGCCTGGGCCGGCTTGCCGCGTGTTTTCTTGAGTCGATGTCCTCGCTCAAGATCCCTGCCTATGGCTATGGCATCCGCTATGTGCACGGGCTGTTCCGCCAGGAAATGAGCGAAGGCTGGCAGGTGGAGCTGCCCGAAGAATGGCTCGCCCACGGCAATCCCTGGGAATTCGAGCGGCGCGAAAGCTCCTATGAAATTGGCTTCGGCGGCATCGTTGAGCCGGTTGAAGGGCCCGATGGCACGGTGCGCCAGGAATGGCGCCCCAACGATCATTTCCTTGCCGTCGCCTTCGACACACCCATTGTAGGCTGGCGCGGAGCGCGGGTGAATACGCTGCGCCTGTGGAGCGCCCAGCCGATCGATCCGATCCTCCTCGACAAGTTCAATTCGGGCGACCATCTCGGGGCGCTCGAGGAAAGCTCACGTGCCGAGGCGATCACCCGGGTGCTCTACCCCGCTGACTCGACCGCCGCCGGGCAGGAGTTGCGGCTGCGTCAGGAGTTTTTCTTCTCCTCGGCTTCCCTGCAGGACATCGTGCGCCGGCACTTGCAGCAATATGGCGATCTGCATTCCCTGCCGGACAAGGTTGCCATCCAGCTCAACGACACGCACCCGGCCATTTCGATTGCCGAAATGATGCGCATCCTCGTGGATTTGCATGGTCTGGAATGGTCCGTCGCCTGGCCGATCTGCAAGGCAACCTTCAGCTACACCAACCACACCCTGCTGCCCGAAGCGCTGGAAAGCTGGCCGGTGGCCTTGCTCGAGCGCATGCTGCCGCGGCACATGCAGATCATCTACCAGATCAACAGCCAAGTTCTGGGCGAAGCGCGGCGCAGCGCCGAGTTCAGCGATGCGCAGGTGGCCAATCTGTCGTTGATCGATGAGAATAGCGGGCGGCGAGTGCGCATGGGCCAGTTGGCTTTCGTCGGCTCGCATGCCACCAATGGTGTGTCGGCGCTCCACACCGAGTTGATGAAGCAGACGGTGTTTTCTGATCTGCACAAGCTTTATCCCGACCGGATCACAAACAAGACCAATGGCATTACGCCGCGCCGCTGGCTGATGCAGTGTAATCCCGAACTCACCAAGCTCATCACCGAAACCATTGGGCCCGCATTTCTGGATGATGTGAATGCGCTCCAGGCGCTCGCTGATCACGCCGAGGATAGGGGCTTTCAGAATAAGTTTGCCGCAGTCAAGCGCGGGAACAAGGATCGGCTGACCCGCCTGATCAAGGATCGCATGAACATCGTAGTCTCACCGGATGCCGTGTTCGACGTCCAGGTAAAGCGCATCCACGAGTACAAGCGACAGTTGCTCAACATCATCCAAGCCGTTGCCGCTTATCAGGAAATTCGCGCTCACCCGGAACGCGAATGGGTGCCCCGCGTTAAGATTTTCGCGGGCAAGGCAGCGCCAGGGTACTGGAACGCCAAGCTCATCATCAAACTCATCAACGACGTCGCCAAGGTCATCAATAATGATCCGGCGGTGCGCGGTCTTCTCAAGGTGGTCTTCCTGCCCAACTATAATGTCAGCCTCGCCGAGGTGATCATGCCAGCAGCCGATTTGTCTGAGCAGATCTCGACAGCGGGGATGGAGGCATCGGGCACCGGCAACATGAAGTTCATGGCCAATGGCGCCATCACCATTGGCACCATGGATGGCGCCAATGTGGAGATGCACAAGGAAGTTGGCGCGGAAAACATCGTCATCTTTGGCTTGTCCACTGAAGAGGTCAACGACAAGCGAGCGCGGCACGAGGCGCCCATCCAGGCCATCGATAGTTCGCCAGCACTCAAGGAAGCCCTCGAAGCGATCGCGTCGGGCGTGTTTTCGCCCGACGATCCGCATCGCTATGGCGATCTGATCGGCGGGCTTTATGACCGCGACTGGTTCATGGTCGCGAGAGATTTTGACTCCTATGTGGCGGCCCAAGCCCGGGTGGATGGCTTGTGGCTCGATAAGGCGCGCTGGAATGCCATGGGCATTCGCAACACGGCGCGCGTAGGCTTTTTCTCTTCGGATCGCACGATTAAGCAATATGCCGAAGAAATCTGGGGCGTGCCCGTCGCTGCAACCTAGGTTGCAGCGGAGCGCGTCCGATGAATGCAATAAGACAATGAGGTCCAGCCGGCTTTGACCGGCTGTGATCGGACAAAGGATGCGCGGGTGGACAGGCAGGACTGGCAGGCAGATGCCCGGGAAGTGGAAGCGATCGTCGGTGGGCGTCATGCCGACCCGTTCGCCTTTCTGGGCTTGCACGAGAGTAACGGACAGATGGTGCTGCGCGCATTCGTGCCGCACGCCGAGAAACTGAGCGCTTGGACGCTGGGCGGCGAGTTCCTTGGTGAACTGTTGCAGAGCCATCCGGCTGGTTTCTTTGAAGGCCCGGTCCCGCTAGCTGCCCGCCAGCCGATCCGCTATAAGGCAAGCAATGCGGGCGGGGAGTGGGATGTCTATGATCCCTATTCCTTTGGTCCCGTACTCGGCCCGCTCGATGACTACTATATCGGCGAAGGCAGCCATCTCAGGCTTTACGACAAGCTTGGCGCGCATGAGATGGAATTCGAAGGCATCCATGGCACTCACTTTGCTGTCTGGGCGCCCAATGCGCAGCGCGTGAGCGTCGTTGGCTCGTTCAACGAATGGGACGGCCGGCGCCATCCCATGCGCAAGCGGCTAGATACCGGGGTCTGGGAAGTCTTCATCCCCGTGCTCGGAACGGGCACGCTCTACAAATACGAGATCGTCGGTCCCGACGGCGTCACCCAGCCGCTCAAGGCCGATCCTTACGCCCGCCAGGCGGAAATGCGCCCGCGCACCGCTTCCGTGGTCCCCGATCCCTCGCCCTTCGTGTGGACGGATGCCCAATACATGGAAGAGCGCCGCTCCAAGGATTGGCGGCGCATGCCTATGTCCATCTATGAGGTGCATCTGGGCTCATGGCGGCGCAAGCCCGATGGCGGCTTCATGTCCTATGAACAGCTTGCCGAGCAGCTTGTCCCCTATGCCGCCGATATGGGCTACACCCATATCGAGCTGATGCCGATCACCGAGCATCCCTACGATCCGAGCTGGGGCTACCAGCCCACCGGGCTTTATGCGCCGACGGCAAGGTTCGGCGATCCCGCAGGCTTCGCGCGCTTTGTTGATGCCGCTCATGAAGCCGGCATCGGTGTTATTCTCGACTGGGTGCCCGCGCACTTCCCCACCGATGCGCATGGGCTCGCTCATTTCGACGGCACCGCGCTCTACGAGCATGCCGATCCCCGTCAGGGTTTCCACCCCGACTGGAACACGGCGATCTACAATTTTGGCCGGCGCGAGGTTGTGTCCTTCCTGGTCAACAACGCTCTTTATTGGCTCGAGCAGTTCCACCTTGACGGCTTGCGCGTCGATGCCGTCGCCTCGATGCTTTATCTCGACTACTCCCGCCAGCCCGGCGAGTGGGTGCCCAACCAGCATGGCGGCAACGAAAACCTGGAAGCGGTCGAGTTCCTGCAGCGGGTAAACACTGAAGCTTATCGGCTTCATCCGGGCACATTCATGATCGCCGAAGAGTCCACGTCCTGGCCCGGGGTGAGCCGCCCCGTTGATGCGGGCGGGCTGGGCTTCGGGTTCAAGTGGAACATGGGGTTCATGAACGACACCCTGCGTTACATGAGCCGCGAAACCATCCACCGTCGCTATCACCACAACGACATGACCTTCGGCACGGTCTACGCGTTCACGGAAAACTTTGTGTTGCCGCTCAGCCATGACGAGGTGGTGCATGGCAAGAAGTCACTGATCGAGAAAATGCCGGGCGATGACTGGCAGAAGTTTGCCAATCTGCGCGCTTACTACGCCTTCATGTGGGGGCATCCCGGCAAGAAGCTCTTGTTCATGGGGCAGGAGTTTGGCCAGCGCGAAGAATGGACCGAGGCCCATTCGCTGGATTGGTGGCTGCTGGAAGCAGGCATGCATGAGGGACTGCGGCGGCTCGTTGCCGACCTCAATGCTGCCTATCGCCAGCTTCCCGCCCTGCACGAGCGTGATTGCGAGCCGGAGGGCTTTGAGTGGGTCATTGGCAACGACCACGCCAATTCCGTCTTTGCCTGGTTGCGCAAGGCCCCGGGCGCCGATCCGGTGCTGGTGGTCTCCAACATGACTCCCGTGCCGCGCAGCAACTACAAGATCCCGATGCCGATTGCCGGCAAGTGGGTCGAGCGTATCAACACCGATGCGGGTTGGTATTCCGGCAGCAACACGGGCAACCAGGGTGCTGTTACCGCCTATCCCGTCGAGGGCATGCATTGGCCGGCGGAAGCCGAGATCTATTTGCCGCCGCTTTCGACACTGTTCTTGAAATTCGAACCTGCGTGAACCGGCGGGGGCCGAAGAACGCTCCGGGTCAAACCGGGCTATTTTGGAGGGATTAAATGGCTGATTATCGGGCGCCGTCGCCGCTGGCACGCGAGGCGATGGCATATGTGTTGGCCGGTGGTCGCGGCACGCGTTTGATGGAACTGACCGACCGCCGCGCCAAGCCCGCAGTGTATTTCGGCGGCAAGTCGCGCATCATCGATTTTGCGCTCTCGAACGCCATCAATTCGGGCATTCGCCGCATTTCCGTGGCGACGCAATACCAGGCGCACAGCCTGATCCGGCACTTGTCGCGCGGCTGGAACTTCCTGCGCCCCGAGCGTAACGAAAGCTTCGACGTCTTGCCCGCCAGCCAGCGGGTGCGCGAGGATATGTGGTACGCCGGCACCGCCGATGCCGTGTACCAGAACATGGACATCATCGAGGATTCCGGCGCCCGCTATATCGTCATCCTCGCGGGCGACCACATCTACAAGATGGACTACGAAATCATGCTGCGCCAGCATGTGGACACCGGCGCCGACGTGACCATTGGCTGCCTTGAAGTGCCGCGGATGGAAGCCACCGGCTTTGGCGTGATGCATGTGGATGGCCGCGACCGTGTCGTCAATTTCGTCGAAAAACCCAAGGACCCGCCGGGGATCCCCGACAAGCCGGACATGGCGCTCGCGTCCATGGGCATTTACGTGTTCGACACGCGGTTCCTGATGGAGCAGCTGCGGCGCGATGCGGCCACCGAAGGCTCCAATCGGGACTTCGGCAAGGACATCATCCCCTATATCGTCAAGAACGGCACCGCCTGGGCGCACCGCTTCCCACGCTCCTGCGTGCGCTCGTCCAAGGAAGAAGTTTCTTATTGGCGCGACGTCGGCACGATCGACGCCTATTGGAAGGCCTCGATCGACCTCACCGACATCCAGCCCCAACTCGATCTCTACGACCGCGACTGGCCGATCTGGACCTATGCCGAGATCACCCCGCCGGCCAAATTCGTGCATGATTACGACGGGCGGCGCGGTGCGGCGGTGAACTCGCTGGTCTCGGGCGATTGCATCATCTCGGGCGGCTCGCTGCAGCGCACGCTGCTCTCGACCGGGTCGCGCGTCCACTCCTATTCGGAACTCAACGAAGCGGTGGTGCTGCCCTATTGCGACATCGGTCGCAGCGCCAGGTTGCGCAAAGTGGTGATCGATCGCGGCGTCAACATCCCCGAGGGCTTGGTAGTCGGCGAGGATCCCGAGTTCGACGCCAAGTGGTTCCGCCGCAGCGATGATGGCGTGACGCTGATCACCCAGCCCATGATCAACAAATACCTGGCGAGCCGATGATTGAAGTTCTCTCGGTCGCGTCAGAGGTTTACCCGCTGATCAAGACCGGCGGCCTGGCCGATGTGACGGGCGCCTTGCCCGCCGCGCTGGCTGGCCGCGGCGTCAATATGCGCACCCTTGTCCCCGGCTATCCAAGCGTGCTTGGGCAGATGGAAGGCGGTCGGGTGGTCAAGGAGCTCGACGATCTCTTTGGCGGGCCCGCACGGCTGCTGGCCGGCCGGACGGCTGGCCTCGACGTGATCATCATCGATGCGCCGCATCTCTATAATCGCCACGGCAACATCTATGTCGGCCCCGAAGGGGACTGGCCGGATAACTGGCAGCGCTTTGCCGCGCTGGGCTGGGTCGGGGCCGAGCTGGGTATGGGCATGGTCGGGGGCTATCACCCCCAGATCATTCATGCCCATGATTGGCAGGCGGGCCTCGCGCCGGCCTATATCAAGTTCGGCCGCTCGGACCGGATCAAGACCGTGATGACCATCCACAACATGGCATTCAAGGGCTTTTTTGGCGCCGAGATTTTTGGCCAGTTGCGCTTGCCGCCACAGGCCTTCAGCGTGCACGGTGTCGAGTATTACGGCGGCATTTCTTACCTGAAATCGGGGCTGGAATGCGCTGACTTTGTCACCACGGTCAGCCCCACCTATGCCGAGGAAATCCGCACGCCCGAGTTCGGCCTCGGCCTCGAAGGGCTGCTGAATGCCCGCCAGAGTACCGTCGCGGGCATTCTGAATGGCATTGACACCCAGACCTGGAACCCCGCGACCGATCCGGCGCTGGCACAGAAATATACCTCCAGCACTGTGCATATGCGTCGCGTCAACAAGGCCGCGGTGGTTGAGCAGTTCGGCCTCGAGGGGGTCGACGGTCCGCTGTTCTGTGTCGTCAGCCGCTTGACCGACCAGAAGGGTATGGACCTGCTGCTGCAAGCTGTGCCCGACCTGATCGGGGCCGGCGGCCGGCTCGCGGTCCTGGGCTCGGGAGAAGCTTATCTTGAGGATGGCTTCCGCCACATGGCCGCGGCTTACCCCGGCAAGGTTGGCCTCGTCGTGGGCTATAACGAGAACCTGTCTCACCTCATGCAGGGCGGGTGCGACGCTATTGTGATCCCCTCCCGGTTCGAGCCCTGCGGGCTGACCCAGCTTTATGGACTGCGCTATGGCTGCGTGCCCATCGTCAGCCGCATCGGCGGTTTGGCCGATACGGTGATCGACGCCAATCCCGCCGCGCTGCAGGCGGAAGTTGCCACCGGATTCCAGTTTGCGCCCAACAGTGTCGAGGCCCTTGCTGAAGCCCTGCGCAAAGCCGTCAGGCTTTACGGCCAGGACAAGGTTTGGAAGAAAATGCAGCGCCGCGGCATGAAGGCTGATGTGTCCTGGGAAACCAGCGCCGGCCTTTATGCAGACCTTTACGCCTCTCTCCTCCGGCTCAAGAATGACGATGATCAAGACGATTGAAACCACGCCTTACCCCGACCAGAAGCCGGGCACATCCGGGCTGCGCAAACGCGTAACCGTTTATCAGCAGCCCAACTATGTCGAGAACTACATCCAGGCGATCTTCGACTCGCTTGAAGGGTTTGCGGGCCAGACCCTCGTGATCGGCGGCGATGGCCGGTTCTACAATGATGTGGCCATCCAGAAAGCGATCCGCATCGCGGCCGCCAATGGCTTTGGCAAGGTGATGGTGGGGCAGAACGGCCTGCTCTCGACGCCCGCCGCCAGCCACATCATTCGCCATTACGGCGCCTTTGGCGGCCTCGTGCTCTCGGCCAGCCACAATCCGGGCGGACCGGACGGCGATTTCGGCATCAAGTACAATATCGGCAATGGCGGGCCGGCGCCCGAAAAGATCACCGATGCGGTGTTCGCGCGCACCAAGGTGATCGAGAGCTACAAAACCGTCGATGCGCCCGATGTGGCGCTAGGGCAGGTGGGTAGCCAGCGCGTCGGCGACATGGTGGTCGAGGTGATCGACCCCGTGGCTGATTACGCTGCCTTGATGGAAACTCTCTTCGACTTCGACGCCATCCGCGCATTGTTTGCCGGTGGTTTCCGCATGACCTTTGATGCGATGCATGCGGTTACCGGGCCCTACGCCAAGAATATCATCGAGGACCGACTGGGTGCGCCTCATGGTACTGTGGTGAACGGCACACCGTCGCCTGATTTCGGCAACGGCCACCCCGATCCGAACCTCGTCTACTGCAAGGATATGCACGACCTGCTGATGACGCCTGAGGGTCCTGATTTCGGCGCCGCCTCTGATGGCGACGGGGACCGGAACCTTATTATCGGCAAGAACCGCTTCGTTACCCCTTCCGATTCCCTCGCGCTGCTCGCCGCTAACGCGCATCTCGCGCCCGGCTATCGCAACGGCATTGCCGGGATCGCTCGTTCCATGCCCACCAGCGCCGCGGCAGACCGGGTCGCGGAAAAGCTGGGCATCGAGATGCACGAGACGCCCACCGGCTGGAAGTTCTTCGGCAATCTTCTCGATGCTGGCCGCGTCACCATCTGCGGCGAGGAAAGCGCGGGCACGGGCTCCAATCACGTGCGCGAAAAGGATGGGCTCTGGGCCGTGCTGTTGTGGCTCAACATCATCGCCGCGCGCGGGCAGAGCGTGGACGAGATTGTGCGCGAACATTGGGCCACTTACGGGCGCAACTACTATACGCGGCACGATTATGAGGAGGTCGATGCCGCTATTGCCAATGCGCTGGTCGATGATTTGCGTGCCCGACTGCCGAGCCTTGCGGGCCAGACCTTCGGCGAGGACCTGCAGATCGCCTATGCCGATGACTTCACCTACCATGATCCGGTGGATGGCTCCACGAGCGCCAAGCAGGGCATTCGCATCGGTTTTACCGACGGCTCGCGCATCGTCCTGCGCCTGAGCGGCACGGGTACCGTTGGTGCCACCTTGCGGCTGTATCTTGAGCGTTACGAGGCGGCCGACGGACGTCACGATCTGGAAACGCAAGTGGCTCTGGAGCCTTTGATCGCCATTGCCGACCAACTTGCCGGAGTTCGGCAACGCACCGGCCGTGAGGCACCGAGTGTTATCACCTGAGATGGTGCCGCGGCTGCTCCCCGGCCGCGGCAACACCCATGATCTGGGCGCGACGATCACCCCTGAGGGGGTCAACTTCGCGGTTTTTTCCTCTGCTGCAACAGCGCTTTGGGTATCGATCTTCGATGAGCATGACAGCGAGGTTCATCGTTTTCCATTCGATGTGCATCACGACGGTATCCATGCCGCTCTGATCGCCGGTCTGGGCGTCGGCACGCGCTACGGGCTGCGTGTCGACGGTCCATATGCGCCCGATAGCGGCTTGTTTTTCGATCCTGCGCGACTCCTCGTTGATCCCTATGCCCGGCAACTGGATCGGGCCTTCGCCTATTCGCCCGATTTGCGTTGCCCACGAGACCCTTCCTTCGATACTGCGCCACTGGTGCCCAAGGCCGTTGTCGTCGAAAAGCTTACGGCTGCGACTGGGCCGCTCCTGACGACTCCTAAGTTCTTCTACGAGCTCAATGTGCGTGGTTTCACCATGCGCCACCCCCAGGTCCCACCGGCCGAGCGCGGTACGCTGAAGGGCTTGGGTGCGCCGGCCGTGATCGAGCACTTCCAACAGCTTGGCGTCGACACCCTGCAGTTGATGCCGGTGACCGCCTGGATTGACGAGCGGCACCTGCCGGCGCTGGGGCTGAGCAATGCCTGGGGCTATAATCCTATTGCCTATGGCGCCATTGATCCGCGCCTTGCACCCGGCGGTATCGCCGATCTACGTCAGCTCACAGACCGCTATCGGGAAGCGGGGATAGCGGTGATCCTGGATGTGGTGTTCAACCACACCGGCGAAAGCGATGCGCAAGGCCCGATCCTGAGCCTCATGGGTCTCGATCCGCAAGCTTATTTCTGGTTTGCCGATCGCGAAGACCGCCAGGAACTCGTCAATTACACCGGCACTGGCAATACGCTGCGCTGCAATCATCCAGCGACGCAGCGCCTCGTCATCGATAGCCTGCGCTTTTGGGTGGAGGAGGGCGGTGTATCGGGCTTTCGCTTCGACCTGGCGCCGGTGCTGGGGCGCGAGCCCGAGTTCAATCCCCGCGCCGAACTGCTCGAGCGGATCAAGGCCGATCCACTGCTGAGCCGGTGCATCCTTGCCGCGGAACCCTGGGATCCGGGTCGTGGCGGCTATCAGCTGGGCCAGTTCGGGCCGCCATTCCGGGAGCACAATGACACTTATCGTGATGGGGTGCGGGCCTTCTGGCGGGGCGAGCCCGGCTCCATTGGCCGGTTTGCAGCCAAGCTTGCCGGCAGCGCCGAGTTGTTTGATCGCGATGGGCGCACGCCCGCTTCAGTGATCAATCTGCTGGCGGTGCATGACGGCTTCACCCTGCGCGATCTGGTGAGCTATGCGCACAAGCACAACCAGGCCAATGGCGAAGACAACCGCGACGGGCACAATCACAATCTCTCCT
This sequence comes from Devosia sp. 1566, assembly GCF_004005995.1. Lineage (NCBI taxonomy): Bacteria > Pseudomonadati > Pseudomonadota > Alphaproteobacteria > Hyphomicrobiales > Devosiaceae > Devosia > Devosia sp. 1566. The sequence goes on along the minus strand of NZ_CP034767.1, from coordinate 2,328,047 downwards.
GGAATTGCGGCGTGGAAGGGGAAACCGAGGATGCGCAGATCAATCTAGCCCGCCGCCGCGATGTGCGCGCGCTGCTCGCCACGCTGTTGCTGTCGCGCGGCGGCATCCTCCTGCAACAGGGCGACGAGTTGTTCCGCACGCAAGGAGGCAACAATAATGCCTATGCGCAGGATAACGAGATCACCTGGCTGGACTGGTCCAACGGCGATCGGGAGCTAGCGGCCCTTGTTGCCGCCCTTTGCGCTTTTCGCCAGGGGCATCCGGCGGTGCATACTGATCGCTTCCTCAACGGGACCGGAGCCGCCGGTCAGCGCGACGTGACCTGGCTGCACCCATCGGGGCACGAGATGAACAGCGTCGAATGGGAGCATCCCAATGCTTCGGTTCTGGGCATGCATCTCTGCTACGGCTCCGATGACGTGCTGATCTGGTTCAACCGCCGGCACGATAGCCTCGCGGCGCAACTGCCCGCTGGTGACTGGAGTGTTGGCCTCGCTTCCGATCTGCACCCGGTGATCGGCGGTGGAACGGTTACTTTGGGGCCCCGTTCGGTAGTGGCTCTGGTTCGGGGAAAGGCAGACAATGATCATCGCCCAGCTCAGTGATATCCACGCCAACGGAACCCGAGAGGCGCTGGCCCGGCTCGATGCCGTGCTGACCTGGCTGCGCCCTCTCGCGCCCGACGCGGTAATCGTGAGCGGGGACCTGGCGGAAGATGGCGCACTGCAAAGCTATGCTGATGTTGCCGAACGGCTGGGATCGCTCAAGGCGCCGGTTCAGGTGGTGCCCGGCAATATGGATCACCACGGCCCCATGCGGCGCGTCTTCGGCGCCGAGCACAGTTGGGGGCTGCAGGGCGCGCTTCACAGCATCAGGGATCTGGGGTCGCTGCGATTGATCGGGCTGGATGTGACCGTGGCCGGTCAGCACCATGGTGACGCTGCACCCGTGCTAGGGTGGCTCGCGGAGCAGCTGGCGGAGCAGGGCCCGCCAGCGCTCCTGTTCCAGCACCAGCATCCTTTTCGCTGCGGGATCGACAACAAGGATCGCAATATTTGCCTTAACGGCGCCGCCTTGGCGGACACGATCGCTGCGGCTGCCTCGCCGGTGCTGGGCCTTACCTGCGGGCATGTGCACCGACCATTGTTCACGAGCTTTGCCGGCCGCCCCGCCACGATGGCGCCGTCGGTGGCGCGCTCCAACAAGCTGCGCCTCGATGGCAAGGAGGCTCAACGCGTCGACCCGCCCGGGCTGATGATCCATCATTTCGCCGATGGTCGTCTGGTCAGCCATGTGGTGATGATCGCATCCTAGTCCGTCGCCTCGACCATGCCCATGCGGCGGTAAAAGCGTTGCGCCGCAATGTTGTCGGCCTCGACCTTGAGGTCAACCTGGGTCAGCCCCTCGGCGGCAAAGACGGCCAACGCGGTGCGCAGCAAGGCTGCGCCAATGCCACGATGGCGCCACGCTGGCGCAACAGCCAGATCCTTGATGAAGCCACTAGTCCAGCACTGGGCAATGCCGATGGGCCGGTCATTCGCGTCCGCGGCGATGATGACGAGCTCGGGATGAAACTCGTCATCCTCGACAAGCCCTGTCCACCAGGTCTCAAAGGGCGGGACACTGCCGCCGCCATCGCAGTAAGCCAGCACCAGCAGATCGTGCAGGTCTCGCGGTCCGGCCTCCGCCAGCGGCATCCGGTATGTGCCTTGGGGCCAGACCGGCGCCGGCGGCAAGCCCGTAAGGCTAGCCCGCAAGCGCAAAAATCCGCTCACTGCTATTCCGCGGCCGCGGTCACCTCGGCCAGCCCGCCGGCCTTTTCGATGAAGGCGATGATCTGATCGAGGCTTTCGCGGCGCAGCAGGTCGGTGAACACATAGGGGCGGCCCTCGCGCACCTTTTGCGTATCGCTTTCCATCACTTCAAGGCTGGCGCGCACATGTGGCGCAAGATCGGTATGGGTGATCACCAGCAGGTCCGAGCGCGAGATCGCCGGGCCGCCCTTGCGCGGGATCTTTTCGCCCTGGGCCACCGAAATCACATAGATGGTGAGGTCAGCCAGGTCGGGCGAGAAGGTTGCGGCCAGATTATCGCCGCCGCTTTCGATCAGGATGATGTCGAGATCGGGGAACTTGCGGTTGAGCGCGTCGATGGCCGCAAGGTTCAGCGAGGCATCCTCGCGGATCGCCGTATGCGGGCAGCCACCGGTTTCAACGCCAACGATGCGATCTTCCGAAATCGCCTGCACCCGCGCGAGGATCAGGGCATCCTCCTGAGTGTAGATGTCGTTGGTCACCACGGCCATGGAATAGCGCTCGCGCATGGATTTGAGCAGCATTTCACATAGCGTGGTCTTGCCCGAACCGACGGGACCGCCAATGCCGATGCGGAGGGGACCGTTGAGCGACTTCATAGGAGCCTCAAGAGAACAAGTGCCAGAAAGCCCAGCCCGATAAACAGGCAAAGCGGTGAATAAACCCGCCGGTCGTTGAACCGGAAGCTTGGTTCAGGGGTCCGTTCCGCCCAGCGGGCGGTATAGCCCAGGCCTCCTCGCGCCAAAAATGGGATCGCACACAGCGCGCCGACCAGTGTCAGGGTGGCGCCGCCGCTGTCATGGTCCGCGAGTGCCAGGGCGACGATGCCGGCGGCCAGCGTGCCGATTGCTACGGCCAGCGAAACCAGCCGAGGCGGCATCCGCGTGACGCCCGGGGTGCCCACAACGGTTTGGGCGAGCAATTGCTCGTTGCGGATCGGCCAGGTCGTGCCCACCGACCAGAGTAGGTGGGCAAACGAAACCGCCAGCAAGGGAATGAACATGAAGGCGGCAATGAACATGCTCATGAGCGGAAGATTCTCGTATGGAGGGTCTCGTGGGCCATTTGCGCGATATCGGCGGCATAGGCAATGCCCCCGATCTCGTTGAGGCCAGCGCTCCCGCACAACGTCGCCACTTGCGCGACCGCCGGCTCCAGCGCAGCCATGATCCGCAAGCCATCGGTTTGACCGATGGGCACGAGCCGCACAGCCACCGAGACCTGCGCATGCACGGCCGCAGTGATGAAGGCCAGGAGTGTGGCGCCGGGCTCAAGCCCGTGCTTGCCGGCAATGGCGCCTACGGCGATGGGGTAGGGGCAGGGCTGGGGCAGCACCAGGGTCCCCGTCCGGGACCAGGCCTGCGCTGCCGCAGCAAAGGCATCGCCGGTAGTGACGGTTTCCGTGTGTCGTTCTCGCGCCGGCGTCAGTGCGAGGCACAAGTCGGCAAGCTCACTTAATGCTGCCGCGTCATCGGCCACGCGATGGGCGGCGGCCAGGAGGATGGCGTCGGTGCGCAGCCCACCATGATGCAGGCTGCCCTCGATCCAGTCCTGCGTCGTGGCGCGGTCATGCACCACACGGGTCTGGATGGCGGTTTCGAGCCCCGCCGACCACGCGAAAGCCCCGACGGGAAAGGCGGGTGACAGCCAGGTCAGCAGCTTTTGCAGGTCGCCGCCGCTCATCGGTTAAGCAAGGCGTGCCCGGCATCGCCATGGCTGTGATAGGCGCCGTGCTCGGCGAAAAACGGTTCGGAGATATTGGTGATGCGCGCACCGAGCCCTTCCAACATGGTTTTGAGCACGTGATCGCGCTTGATCAGGATGCGATCCGCCTCCAGCTGCGCTGAAGTGTGGCGATTGCCGATATGCCAGGCGAGCCGCACCAGATGGGCGCGATCGTCGGCCCGAATCTCATAGAGCAATTCGTCCGCAGCAATGATCCCTGCAAGGCGCCCGTCCTCGAGTAGCAAGGCCCCGTCATGCTCAAGGGTCAGGGTTTGGGGAAAATCCACCAGCACTTCGGTGCCGCCGCGCAGGGTCAGGAGCTTGCGGCGTAGGCGCCGCTCGTCATGGGCAAGACTGATGACGTCAAAGGCATCCCCACGGCCATGGCCGGGGGGCAGGTGGGTGGAGGCACGCAGCATGGGTTCACTCTGTTGCCTGAACGAGGGCTCAGGGGGTGTTGTTGACTTCACTACAGGTATTGATCGGGTCGGCATCCTCGCCTTCGGTGATGTCGATCAGCGTCGCGTCGACACCCTTGGTGGACCAGATGAATTGCCCCGCGGCATAGCGCACACCCGAAGCGGAGAGCACCGCGGCAAACACCAGCGGTTCGGTTTGGTCGGGCACGGGCAGGATGGCGAGGAAGTTGGGGGCGGCATTGATGTATTGCACGCTGATGGGATCACCCACTTCGCAATCATAGACGGTCACTCGGCGCTCCAGATCGCCACCTTCGTTGCCCAGCGTTATGGAAACGCTGGTCTGCGCTGCCATGGCTGGCACCGCCGTGCCGGTGAGCACCGCAAGCGCGGCCAGAACTCGTTTCGTGATCATCGTGGCTCTCCCTATCGACCTCAGCCCAAAGACTTGCACCAACAAGCGGCGGAAGTTGGATGGCGCTCAGACCAGCGCCACTATAGCGAAAGCCAGAACAATCGCGATAACGTCTTCCACCAGCCCCGCGGGTCGATCGCTGCCGAACGCGGCGGCCATGCGGGCGCGCAATTCAGCACCGCCTAGGGTGCCCAGAACCGCCCCTATGGCGCCGGCGATCAATCCGCCGATCAGGCCGTCGCCCGAAATGCCAAGCACGGCTCCAGAAAAGGCGCCGGTCACGATGCGGGCGCCAAATTGCATCGGCACCTTGCGGCTGGGTGTTTGCGGCAGTTGGTCGGTCACCAGCTCCAACACCGCAAGAATGGTGAAGATCCAGGGTGTGATCGCCGACCCCATGAACGACGCCCAGCTGTTGCTGAGGTCGATCCAGCCCAGAGCCGCCGCCCAACTGACGGCCGCCAGCGGGGTCACGGCGCGCAAGCCGGCAACAACGCCAATAAGAAGTGCGAGAAGGTAGATCATCAACGCCTCCAGCAACGATCCGCGGCAGACTGCCGCCCTGCAAGATTAGGGCAGCCGGGAAGGCTTGTATCTAGGCCGATCCCAGTCAAAACAGGAAATAGCGTTGCGCCATCGGCAGCACGGTTGCCGGTTCGCAGGTCAGCAACTCTCCATCGGCTCGCACTTCATAGGTTTCGGGATCAACATCGATAACCGGGGTTGCCGTGTTGTGGATCATCGCTGCTTTGCCAATACCACCACGGGTATTGGTGACGGGCAACAATTGCTTGTCGACGCCCAGCTTGCCGCGCAAGCCGTCTTCATAGGCCGCTTGCGAAATGAAGGTGACCGATGAGTTGGTCACGAGCTTGCCAAAGGCGGCGAACATCGGCCGGTAATGCATGGGCTGGGGCGTCGGGATGGAGGCATTGGGGTCACCCATGGGGGCAGCGGCAATCGAGCCGCCAAGCAGCACCATTTCGGGTTTGACGCCGAAAAAAGCCGGGCTCCACAGCACGAGGTCCGCCCGTTTGCCCACTTCAATCGAGCCGATATGCTGGCTCATGCCATGGGCGATCGCGGGGTTGATGGTGTATTTGGCGATGTAGCGCTTGACGCGGAAATTGTCATTGCTGCCCGTTTCTTGCGGCAATTGTCCGCGCTGCCGCTTCATCTTGTCGGCGGTCTGCCAGGTTCGGATCAGCACCTCGCCGACCCGGCCCATCGCCTGGCTGTCCGACGAGATGATCGAGAGCGCGCCCATGTCGTGCAGGATGTCTTCGGCCGCAATGGTTTCCTTGCGAATGCGCGACTCGGCAAAAGCCACATCCTCGGGAATGTTCTGGTCGAGGTGGTGGCACACCATCAGCATGTCGAGATGCTCGGCGATGGTGTTGACCGTATAGGGCCGGGTCGGATTGGTGGAAGAGGGGATCACATTGGGCAGCCCCGCCACCTTCAGAATGTCGGGTGCGTGCCCGCCACCGGCGCCTTCGGTGTGGAAGGCGTGGATAGTGCGGCCCTTGAAGGCGCCGATCGTGTCTTCCACAAAGCCCGATTCATTGAGCGTATCGGTGTGGATCATCACCTGCACGTCAAACTCGTCAGCGACAGAGAGGCAGTTGTCGATGGCCGAGGGTGTGGTGCCCCAGTCCTCGTGCAGCTTGAGGCATGATGCACCGGCCAGGATCATTTCGACTAAGGGGGCAGGGCGCGAAGCATTGCCCTTGCCCGCTAGCGCCAGGTTCATCGGAAAGGCATCAAAGCTCTCGATCATCCGCCCGATATGCCAGGCGCCGGTGCAGGTGGTCGCCAAAGTGCCGTGCGCCGGGCCCGAGCCGCCCCCCAGCATGGTTGTCACCCCGCTCATCAGCGCTTCCTCGATCTGCTGGGGGCAGATGAAGTGAATATGGGCATCCATGCCGCCCGCCGTCAGGATCTTGCCTTCCCCGGCTATGGCCTCCGTGGAGGGGCCGATGATGATGTTGACGCCCGACTGCGTATCGGGATTGCCCGCCTTGCCGATGGCAAAGATCCGGCCGTCCTTCAAGCCGATATCGGCCTTGTAGATCCCTGTTACGTCGACAACCAAGGCATTCGTGATCACCGTATCCACGGCGCCTTCTGCCCGGGTCCGCTGGGACTGGCCCATGCCGTCGCGGATCACCTTGCCGCCGCCGAACTTGACCTCTTCGCCATAGGTGGTGAAGTCCTTTTCCACCTCGATAAAGAGTTCCGTATCGGCCAGGCGCACCCGGTCGCCGGTGGTCGGGCCATACATGTCGGCATAGGTGGCGCGGGAAATGCGGGCGGGCATTGAAACGGCTCCGGTGGTGGGCGGCTGAGGGTTGGTCCGGCGATCAGTTCGACTTGGCGGGGCGCTGCTGGCGGTAAAAGGCGATGGCGCGTTCGATCAGCGTGTCGATCAGTTGCTCGCCTTGAGCCACGACGGGATCATCGGCATGGCTGCGCGCCAGGATCGACATGGAAAGGGCCTGGATGGCATAGGCCTGGTTGATCCGCCCGGCGCGCTGATGGGTGTCCATCTGGGTGCCGAATTCCCCAAGCACCGCGCGCACAAAGGTCATGTTCATGGCGGATTTGGCATCGGGCCAGGTTGCAACCCTGAGCTGGTCGGCGATGCCCTGCGCCAGATGGCCCAGCGTCAGCATGGCAGGCGCGCTGCGGATGCCATCCCCGTTGAGGTCTGCCATCACTGCTGCCAGGCGCCGCTTGAACTCTTCGCGCTGTCCCACTTCGGTCTCGCTCATAGTGCCCCGCCGATCTGCCCGCGAAACCCATAGACTTGCCGGTCGCCGCCAAGCGGGATCAGCCTGATCTCTCGGGTTTGCCCGGGCTCGAAGCGCACGGCAGTTCCCGCTGCGATATCGAGCCGCATGCCGCGGGCTTGCTCGCGCTCAAAGCGCAGCCCCGCATTGGCTTCATAGAAGTGATAGTGCGAGCCGACTTGCACCGGGCGATCGCCGGTATTGGCCACTTCGAGCACGGTCACAGCAGCGCCGGCGTTTAGTTCAACATCGCCGGGAACGGTGATGACTTCACCTGGAATCATGGACGGGACCTGTTGGTTCTTGGGCTGCCGAGCAGACTCGGCTCAGCGGATCGGTTGGTGGACGGTAACCAGCTTGGTGCCGTCGGGAAAGGTTGCTTCCACCTGGATGTCATGGATCATCTCGGCAATCCCTTCCATGACCTGGTCGCGGTTGACCACATGGGCCCCGGCTTCCATCAGTTCGGCCACCGGCCGCCCGTCGCGCGCGCCTTCCACGACGAAGTCGGTGATCAGCGCGATGGCTTCGGGATGGTTGAGCTTGACGCCGCGCTCCAGCCGCCGACGGGCGACGGTTGCGGCCATGGAGATCAGCAACTTGTCTTTTTCACGCGGGGTCAGGTTCATCTGTTGTCCTATAGGTGCCACAGGCGCGGCACGCTGCCGGTGCCGGAAAGCTGGGCCAGAAGTGGAACAATTTGGCGTCGCAGCGCAAGCCCGCCTGGAGCGAGCGCGCGGATCACCAGCCGCTCGCCCACGACGCTCGCCGCAATGGTGCCGCCGAGATCGGCCAAGGACGGGCGGATGCGGGCAAGCTGGGCTTCGGCGGCATCGGCGCTGGTTGCAACATGGAGAATGGTGGCAAAGGCGCGATTGCCCGCGAGCAGCGACAAGCCCTCACGTGGCAAGGCTTCGGCGGTCAGCCGGTTGGCTTCGGCATGGATGAGCCGACCCTCGCGCCGCACGCGCCACTGATCGTTGAGGGTGGCATGGGCCGCGGTTTCCCCCATGGCATCGCGCCCAAGCAGCACCGCTTCCACCGCCGTCAGCGTGGCGCCGGGCGCGAGGTCGATATCGATGCGGCGCTGCAGGACGCTGTGCTCGAACAGAATGGTTTCCTGGGGCATCCAGTCGAGATGCGCACCCGCGCCCACTTCGAGCCGGGTTTGCACCTGCGCCGCGCCGCCGATGGAGCGATAGATACGCTCGCAGGCCTGGGTGGTTAGCAGCAGCTTGCCCTCGGGGGCCACCTGCGCCGTCCACGCCATCTGGTCGCCCCCGGTGAGGCCCCCCGCGGTGTTGATCAACACCGCTTCCAGATGCGGCCCATGGGTATTCGGCAGGCGGATCTTGGCGCAGCCTTCCTGACACAGCGTGTCGATCCGCGTCGCCCCGGCACGCTCCTTGGTGCGGAGTTCACCGGCCCCGCGGGCGCGCTGCAAAACGGGGAATGAGTGCTCTATGGTAAGTGAATGCTTCATTGCGACAGTTGAATGGGGCGAGCAACGATTTGCGCGAACCGGCGTTCTTTCTGCGAGCACATGCTCTTACAGCACAAAAAATAAAGAGGAACCTTGCATGCGTACAAAGTCTCTGCTTTCAGCCGTTGCACTTGTCTCCGCCATGACGTTTTCTGGCTCCGCCTTTGCACAGACCATGTTCAACGGTGTTGAGCTGACCGGATCCGAGCTTGATGCTGTCCAGCAGCGCTGCACGCAGCTGGCAACCGCTGCCACCACCGAGTCGCTGACCGAAGATAGTGCTTCCGACGACGGCGACGGTGCTACGGAATCCACTCCTGGTGCCGGTGCGGATTCTACCCCCCAGGTCGAGAATCCTCCGGCCGCCAATGAAGTCGAAAATGCCGGCATCAATATCGACCTCGATACGATCACGCTGGAACAGTGCGAAGCTGCCGGTCTCGGCGAGTAAGCACTCCAAGCTTCTGCTTTAACGCCCGGCCTTGCCGGGCGTTTTTGTTTAAACCATGAGGTGCCTGCGCACCTCCGGCCGATCCAGATCGCTGGCAGGCCCCGCATGCTGGATCTCTCCTCGATCCATGACATAGATATCATCGGCGATCTCCCGGCAGAAATCCAAGAACTGCTCCACCAGCAGGATGGTCATGCCCTTTTCGTCACGCAGGAACTGCAGGGCGCGGCCGATATCCTTGATGATCGAAGGCTGAATGCCTTCCGTTGGTTCATCGAGCACCAGCACTTTGGGCCGGGTTACCAGCGCCCGCCCGATGGCCAGTTGCTGCTGCTGGCCACCTGACAAATCCCCGCCCCGCCGGTTGAGCATGGATTTGAGTACCGGGAACAGCTCGAAGATGTAATCGGGAATGGTGCGCTCCGCGCGGGGAACGCTCGCGAACCCAGTTTCAAGGTTTTCCCGCACGGTGAGCAGGGGAAAGATCTCCCGTCCTTGCGGCACATAGCCGAGCCCCAGCCGCGCGCGCTTATAGGGCGGGGATTTGCGCAGCAGTTCGTCCCCGAGGGTGATGGAGCCTGCGGTAATATTGTTGATCCCCGAGATGGCCCGCAGGGTCGAGGATTTACCGACCCCATTGCGCCCGAGCACGGCGGTGATGCGGCCGGGCTGGCAGGTGATGGACACGCCGCGCAGCGCCTGGGCGGCGCCGTAATGCAGGTCGATGGCGTCGATGGAGAGGGCGGTCATGCTCAGCGTCCCAGATAGCGTTCGATGACGAGGGGATTGGCGCTGACCTGTTCGAGGCTGCCTTCGGCCAGCACCGCGCCTTCGGCGAGGCACGTCACGCGTGAGCCCAGATCGCGCACAAAGCTCATATCGTGTTCCACCACTACGACCGAGCGGGTCGTGGCGATCTCGCGCAGGAGCTTGGCGGTTTCGGCCGTTTCGCTGTCGGTCATCCCGGCAACAGGCTCATCCACCAGCAGCAGCTTGGGGTCCTGTGCCAGCAGCATGCCGATTTCGAGCCACTGCTTTTGCCCATGGCTGAGATTGGCGGCCAGATCATTCTTGCGATGACCGAGCCGCACCGTCTCAAGGATGTCCTCGATCCGGGCGATGTCCCCGGCGTCGGCGGTATAAAACAGCGTCGCAAAGATGCCGCGCGGCTTGCGCAGCGCCATTTCCAGATTGTCCCAGACGGTCTGGCTTTCGAAGACGGTGGGCTTCTGGAACTTGCGGCCAATGCCCAGATTGGCGATCGCTGCTTCATCGAGGCGCGTCAGGTCGGTGCGCCCATCAAACAGCACTTCGCCATCATCAGGCCGAGTCTTGCCCGTGATGATATCCATCATCGTGGTCTTGCCCGCGCCATTGGGGCCGATAATGGCCAGCATCTCGGCGGGATAAACGATCAGCGACAGATTGTTGATCGCCTTGAAGCCATCAAAGGCGACCGAAACGCCGTCGAGATACAGCATGGTGCCGGTTTTATCGGTCATGGCTTACTCCGCCGCCTTGGGTTGAGGATCAAGGCCGGCTTCCAACTGGGTCGGGCTGGGCGTCTGCGCCTGGTGCTGCTCGCGCTTCGTGGTGAGGCTGCGATATTGCCCGAGCAGGCCTACGATACCCTTGGGCAGGAAGAGCGTGACGCCAACAAACAGTGCGCCCAGCGCAAACAGCCACAACTCGGGCAGGGCCCCGGTGAAATAGGACTTGCCCATATTGACGAGGATTGCCCCGATGATCGGCCCGACAATGGTGCCGCGCCCGCCAACAGCGGTCCAGATCACCACCTCGATGGAATTGGCAGGATCGAACTCGCCGGGATTGATGATCCCGACCTGGGGCACATAAAGCGCGCCGGCAATGCCCGCCATCACCGCGGAAACCACAAAGGCAAAGAGTTTCACATACTCAACCCTGTAGCCGAGGAAGCGCGTGCGGCTTTCTGCGTCGCGCACTGCCACCATGACCTTGCCGAGCTTGGAGCGCACGATGGTGGAGCAGACCAGCACCGATAGGGCCAGCGCCAGGGCCGTGGCGGCGAACAGGGAGGCCCGTGTCGTGGGCGCGGCGATCGGCTGGCCCAGGATGTCCTTGAAATCGGTCAGCCCGTTATTGCCGCCAAAGCCCATGTCATTGCGGAAAAAGGCCAGCAGCAGCGCATAGGTCATGGCCTGGGTGATAATGGAGAGATAAACGCCCGTGACCCGGCTGCGGAAGGCCAGAAAGCCGAAGACGAAGGCGAGGATGCCGGGCACCAGCATCACCATCAGCATGGCGAAGGCGAAATTATCGAAGCCCTGCCAATACCAGGGCAGTTCCTTCCAGTTGAGGAACACCATGAAGTCAGGCAGCTGCGCATTGGCATAAACGCCGCGATTGCCGATCTGGCGCATCAGATACATGCCCATGGCATAGCCACCCAGCGCGAAAAAGGCGCCGTGCCCGAGCGAAAGAATGCCGCAATAGCCCCAGACCAGATCAAGGGCGAGCGCCAGCATGGCGTAGCTCAGATATTTGCCGAAGAGGGTCACGGCATAGTTGGGCACGTGGCCGAACTGGCCCGGCGGGATCAGCAGGTTGGCGGCCGGCACCAGCACGGCCAGCGTCACCAAGATGCCAATCAACCAGATCGCCTTGCGATCCAGCGCGCGAAACAAGGCCTGGGTCAGCATGGGGCGGCACTCCGGAAGTGGTTGATCTGGCGCCGCCTACGAGGCTTTAGCACTCCTCCCCCTTGAGGGGAGGGGCAGGGGGTTCGGGCCATTCCGTTGGCTCGATGATGGTGGTCGCGCCTGAACCCCCACCCTCGATCCCTCCCCTCAAGGGGGAGGGAGGCGCATGCTCGAAGTTCCACAAGCAACCGCATAATCACGCCTCTACCGACCTTCCCTTGAGCGCGAACAGCCCACGCGGGCGGCGCTGGATGAAGAGGATGATCAGCACTAGGATCAGGATTTTGCCCAACACGGCCCCGGCATAGGGTTCGAGGAATTTGTTGGCGATCCCGAGCGTCATGGCGCCGACGAGCGTGCCCCATAGATTGCCGACGCCGCCGAACACCACGACCATGAAGCTGTCGATGATGTAGCCTTGCCCCAGATTGGGCGAGACATTGTCGATCTGGCTGAGCGCCACCCCCGCGAGCCCGGCAATGCCCGAGCCGAGGCCAAAGGTCATGGCATCGACAAAGGGGGTGCGGATGCCCATGGCCGAAGCCATGCGCCGGTTCTGGGTTACTGCGCGCATCTGCAGGCCCAGCGCCGTGCGATTGAGCACCACCAGAAGGGCGACGAACACGACAATGGCAAAGACGACGATCCAGACTCGGGTCCAGGTCAGCGACAGCCCGTAGAAATCCACCGAGCCCGACATCCAGCTCGGATTGCCGACCTGCCGGTTGGTGGGGCCAAAGATCGAGCGGACGGTTTGCTGCAGGATCAGCGACAGGCCCCAGGTCGCGAGCAGCGTTTCGAGAGCGCGGCCATAAAGCCAGCGGATCACGCCTCGCTCGATGGCAATGCCGATAAGGGCGGTCAGGAGAAAGGCAAGGGGCAGGGCGATGGTCAGGGAATAGTCGAACAGATGCGGCGCGTTCTGGCGGATCACCTCCTGCACCGCAAAGGTGGTGTAGGCGCCCAGCATCACCATCTCGCCATGGGCCATGTTGATGACGCCCATGACGCCAAAGGTGATGGCGAGCCCGATCGCGGCGAGCAGCAGCACCGAGCCCAGCGACACGCCGAACCAGACATTTTGCAGCGCCGCCCAGGCGGCCCGGTCGCGCTGGAGCCCATCAAGGCTCGATTGGATGGCGGGCTTGAGGTCGTCTGGGGCACTGGCCAATGCCGATGTGAGGATGGTGATCGCATCGCGGCTGCCGGAAGCCGCGACGGTGGCTGCGGCCTGCTGCTGGTCCTCAAAGCTCACATCGTCGGATTTGAGCAGGATCACCGCGCGGGCCAGCTCCATCGTGGTGCGGATCTTGGGATCGGCTTCGCTGGCGAGCGCGGTGTCGAGCAGGTCCAGATTGGCTGGATCGGCATCGCGTAAAATGGATTGGGCAGCTGACAAGCGCGTGCCCGGGTTGTCGCTCAGCAGCGTCATCTGCCCGATAGCCGTACGGATGGTGCGCCGAAGCGAATTGTTGACGCGCACCTTTTCGGTGTCGCTGCGCGCAACCTCGCCGAGCGCGGCACCGCTCACCGGATCGGTCAGGGCATAATTGCTGCCGTTGCGCTCGACAAAGGCCACCTTGCCGGTGGCTTCCACCGCGTAAAGATCGCCTTCCCCCAGGACTTGCAGCACCGGCACGGCGCGCGGGTCGCCGGTGGCCACCAGCGCGGCGATAGCCGCTTGCCGGTCACCATAGTCACCGGGATAAAGGGCATCCACCAGCGCGGAGAGTTGCTCGTCGGGTGCCTGGGCGAAGCCGGGTGAGGAGAAGGAGACGAGGAGCGCCAAAAGCAGAGTCAAACGAGCGGCCAAGGAGCGCCAGTTCCACTGACGGTTTAACCGCAAGCCGAGGCTGGCCGTCTTGCTGCCAGACCGCTCGCCGATTAGGCTGCCCTCGATCATGCTCATATGCTTTGCTCCGCCTAGACAGGAGCGAAGGCGGCAGACCGCCTTCGCCAGCTCAGGTTGGGGTGTTACTGGGCGGCGACAGCCGCGCCGCAACTCTTGGTCTGGGTGTTGTAGTTGCCGCAGTTGATGGGCGCGGTCCAATCGGCTTCCAGCACCGCCGACTCGGGCAGGAAGTCCGACCAGGCATCGCCCGGGACCAGGTCTTCGGTTTCCCACACGACGTCGAACTGGCCGTCGTCCTGGATTTCGCCGATCAGCACCGGCTTGGTGATGTGGTGGTTGGGAAGCATCTTGGCGACGCCGCCGGTGAGGTTGGGCGTTTCGAGCCCGACAATGGCTTCGATCACCGCATCAGCCTCGGTGCTCTCGGCCGCTTCGACCGCCTTCACCCAAAGATTGAAGCCGATATAGTGCGCTTCCATCGGGTCATTGGTGACGCGATCCTCGCTGCCGATGAACTCGTGCCAGGCGGTGATGAACTCCTCGTTCTCGGGCGTATCGACCGACATGAAGTAGTTCCAGGCCGCCAGGTGCCCGACCAGCGGCGTGGTGTCGAAGCCCGAAAGCTCTTCCTCGCCCACTGAGAAGGCCACGACCGGGATGTCTTCAGCCGCGACGCCCTGGTTGCCCAGTTCGCGATAGAAGGGGACATTGGCGTCGCCATTGATGGTCGAGACCACAGCGGTCTTCTTGCCCTCCGAGCCGAAGGCGACGATGTCGGAGACAATGGTCTGCCAGTCGGAATGACCGAAAGGCGTGTAGTTGATCATGATGTCTTCCTGCGCGACGCCCTTGTCGAGCAGGTATTGTTCAAGGATCTTGTTGGTGGTCTGCGGATAGACATAGTCGGTGCCGGCCAGCACCCAGCGCTCCACGCCTTCGTCGTTCATGAGGTAATCGACAGCCGGGATCGCTTGCTGGTTGGGGGAAGCGCCGGTGTAGAACACGTTGCGCTGGGACTCTTCGCCTTCATACTGCACGGGATAGAAGAGCAGCCCGTTGAGCTCCTCGAACACCGGCAGCACCGACTTGCGGCATACCGAGGTCCAGCAACCGAATACGGCATCCACTTCATTGACGGTCAGCAGTTCGCGGGCCTTTTCGGCAGCCAGCGGCCAGTCCGACGCGATATCGACTACGACCGGCTCGATCTGCTTGCCCAGCAGGCCACCATTGGCGTTCTGCTGCTCGATCAGGAACAGCATGGTGTCCTTGAGCGTGGTTTCGGAGATCGCCATCGTGCCCGAGAGCGAATGGAGGATACCGACCTTGATGGTGTCGTCTTGAGCGAAAGCGGGGACCAACGCCGCGCCCAGTGTAATGCTCGCGCCCAGGCCCAGTCCCGCGATCAGGCGGTTTACTTTTGTCATGCTTACCTCCGGCAGATGATTGCAGCGAGGTAATTGCAAAGCCTGTGCCAGCAGCTAGCGGCGGCGGCTAAGAGACTGATTCAAATACAGGCTAGTCAGCAAATACTCGCCGCTCTCTGCCCAGGTGCGGTGGGCACGTGATGCATATGTAAGCAGTCCCATAATGGTCTGGCTATAATTTAGGCGTTGGGCGTGACTGCTGCTGAATTGCGCATTAGTGTCGCTGTTCGCGAAATTTCAGCTGGCGCAAAACGCGGGAACATTTCCTCGGGCAACCCGTTCTTCCAGCAAGCTGCAGCCCCGCAAACCTGGTGGCCGGCAGGAATTGGCGATTGGCTTGGTGCCGCGCCAAATGATCGGCGGGCGCTGCAAAGGCTGACGCTCCTTTGCAGTGCCTCCGGTGGGGGCGTGAGGCTTTGGTCTCGCGCCCCTTTTTGATGTTCGCTGCCTCGTTCCGGTAGGCATTGCGCCGCGATTTTGGGCAACGGAGCTCGTTGGCGCGAAATGATGCAGTTTCTGCTTGCGCCTCGCGGTGCCGTGCGCTTGACTTCCTCCAACATTGTTGAGGGACAAACGCATGTTCAATCGCCGACATTTCACTGCTTGCGCAGCTCTAGCCGCCACACTGGCCGTCACTGGCTTTGGCAGCCTGCCTGCCATGGCGCAAACTGCCGTCAAGCTAACGCTCGACTGGCGCTTCGAAGGCCCTGCTGCCGGCTTCCTTTTGGCGCAGGACAATGGCCACTTCGCCGCCGAAGGGCTCGACGTCACCATTGACACCGGCAACGGCTCGGTGGAAGCCATTCCGCGCGTTGCCACTGGCGCCTACCAGTTCGGCTTTGGCGACATCAACTCCCTGATCAAGTTCCTCGACGAAGACCCGGCCCAGCCGGTCAAATCCGTGATGATGATCTATGACAAGCCTGTGTTTTCAGTGGTCGGCCGTAAGTCGCTGGGCGTTACCGACGACCCCAAGTCGCTGGAAGGCAAAAAGCTCGGCGCCCCGCCGCCTGATGGCGCTTTCGCGCAGTGGCCCGCCTTTGTGGAAGCCGCCGATCTCGACACCTCCTCCATCACTATCGAAAGCATCGGCTTTCCCGTGCGCGAGCCGATGCTGGCTTCGGGCGATGTGGATGGCGTCTTCGGCTTTGCCTTTTCGGTGATCCTGAACCTTCTCGCCAATGGCGTGCCGGAAGACGATATCTCCACCATCCTCTTTGCCGATCACGGCCTTGAGCTTTACGGCAATGCCATCCTCGTCAATGAAACCTTCGCCGAAGAAAACCCAGAGCTGGTGACTGGCTTCCTGCGCGCTCTCGCCAAGGGCTTTGCCGATGCCGTGGCTGATCCCGCTGCTGGCGCCGCGGCCGTTCTGGCCCGCAACGAAACGCTCAACATCGATACCGAAACCGCCCGCCTCGAAATGGCCAATGAGATGAACATCAAGACCCCTTACGTGGTCGAGAACGGCTTTGGCGGCATCGATGAGGCGCGCCTTGCCGCTTCCATCGAAACCCTCAAGATCTCCATGGATCTCAAGGGTGCCGTCACCGCTGCCGATGTGTTCGACCCCAGCTATCTGCCGCCCGCGGCCGAGCGTATGCTGCCCTGATAACAACAACCACGGGGTGGTCCGGCGCGCCGGGCCATCACCACCGACGGGGGAGAATGCATGGCGCTGGTCAGCATTGAAAACGTGGATATGCGCTATGGCGGCCCCGACGGCACGCTCGCCGTATCCGGCCTGTCCATGAACATCCAAAAGGGCGAGTTCGTGGCCGTGGTCGGGCCCTCGGGCTGCGGCAAGTCCACGCTGATGAAGCTCGTGACGGGGCTCCATATTCCTCAAGCCGGAGATGTGGTCGTGGCCGGCTCGCCAGTGACCAAGCCCGTCTCCATCGTGGGCATGGCCTTCCAGAACCCAACCATGCTGCCCTGGCGCACCACGCTCGAGAACATCCTCTTGCCGCTCGAAATCGTCGAGCGCCACCGCCATCGCCTGCGCAGCCACAAGCGCGACTATGTCGAGCAGGCCGAGCAATTGCTTGAAACCGTCGGGCTCAAGGGCTTTGGCTCGAAGTTTCCCTGGCAATTGTCGGGCGGCATGCAGCAGCGCGCCAATCTCTGCCGCGCGCTCATCCACCGGCCTGAATTGCTGATGCTGGACGAACCTTTCGGCGCGCTGGATGCCTTTACCCGCGAAGAGCTCTGGTGCGTAATCCGCGACCTGCATGCCGCGCAGGGCGTCACCATCGTGCTGGTGACGCACGATCTGCGGGAATCGGTGTTCCTCGCCGACAAGGTTGTGGTGATGAGCGCCCGGCCAGGGCGCGTTGTTGCCGAACATCATGTGCCGTTTGCCCGGCCGCGCGAGCTCGACATCATGTACCAGCCGGAGTTCAACGAGATGGTGCAATCGCTCCATGGCGAGATTGCCAGTGCGCGGGTGGCGGCATGAGCGTCATCACCCAGAACACCGCCGTTGCCGGCACCCCGCCGCGTCCGGCCTTCCGCATCAACTGGATCCGCCTCGCGCCGCTGCTCTACACCATCGGGCTCTTCGTGCTGTGGGAGATCGGGGTGCGCCTGTCCGGCCTGCCGCACACCATTCTGCCCGCGCCCTCGCGCGTATTCGAAGCGATCGTGCAGTATTGGTCGCCGATCTGGAAGAACTCGCTGCAGACGCTTTACACCACGACGCTGGGCTTCCTGATCGCGGTGGTGGCGGGGCTCGGCATTGGCCTCTTCATCGGCTGGTCCAAGACCATCTATGCCGGGCTGTACCCGATCATGATTGGCTTCAACGCCATCCCGAAAGTGGCGCTGGTGCCCGTGTTGGTGATCTGGTTTGGCATCGGCACGGTGCCCGCCGTGCTGACCGCCTTCCTGATCTCGTTCTTTCCCATCGTCGTCAATGTCGCGACGGGGCTTGCCACCATCGAGCCGGAAACCGAGGACGTGTTGCGCGCACTGGGTGCCAAGAAGCTCGACATCATGCTCAAGGTCGGTATTCCGCGCTCAATGCCGTACTTCTTCGGCTCGCTCAAGATCGCCATCACCCTGGCTTTTGTCGGCTCGGTGGTCAGCGAAACCGTCGCCTCCAACAATGGTCTGGGTAATATGATGGCTTCGGCGCAGTCCAACTTCAACGTGCCGCTGGTGTTCGCCGGGCTCTTGATGCTCGCCGTTGAAGGCATCGCTATGTATGCGCTGATGGCGTGGCTGGAACGGCGCATGACCGGTTGGGCGCACCGCTCCACCATGGCGCAATAGCGACAAAGAAAACGGGCGCCGCGGCGCCCGTTGCTTTATTCCGCTGCCGCTTCGATCACGGCGCAAGCGACGCGATCACCCGAATTGCCCGATGGATCGGTCTTGTAGTCGTCGGCGCTGGCATGGATCACCAGGGCGGTGCCATCGTCATCGAACACGTAGGCGTCGTCACCTTCCTCCAGCGAAATCATCTCGGTGGAAAGCTCGATGTCCGCCATGCCATCGGCATCCGCCGTGATGTTGGGCAGGTCACCGGCATGCGGCCCTTCGGGATTCTCGGTGCCGTGCTGATGCTCGGTTGGGTTGAAGTGCGAACCCGCCGATTCAAAAGCGGTCGAGGCATCGCAATCGCCCGTTTCGTGGAAGTGGAGGCCGTGCTCGCCCGGGGTGATGTCCATCACATGCCCAACAATGCTGACGGCATCGCCGTCCTGGGTGAGCGTCACCGAGCCCACTTCATTGCCCGAGGCATCGATGAATGTGGCTGCAGCCGTAGCGGTGTCCTGCGCCTGGGCGGGCAGGGCGGCGGCGAGAGCGAAGGCGCTGATCAGAACTAAGCGTCGCATGGTGTTTCTCCATTTTTGCGTTGAGGCATAACGGCACTCGCGTGGCTCTGTTCCGCTTTCAGTGCCGCTCGCCCCCGCAGCGCAGCCAGCAATAGCCGAAACGAGGCAAGGTGAGTTTGGCGCCGCTGTTGAAAGGTGTGCGATTATCCGCGTCCGAAAGCAGGGGCACAAAGTGCTCGATGCCTTCGATCTCGAGCGGGAAGCTCACTGGCTTGTCGGTGAAATTGTGCAGTGTCACCACGTGCCCGCCGCGCCAGCGATAGCTCATCGCCAGCACCTCGTCGGTGCCGAGGTCAACCACCTCGAACTCACCCCAGCCAATTTCCGGGGCCGAGCGGCGAGCCGCGATCATGCCGGTTACAGCGTGCAGGAGGGAATCGGGGTTGCTGATCTGCTCGGCTACGTTGATCCGCTCGCAGCCATTGGGTCCCTTCTCGGGCACATGCCGAAACAAGGCAGCCGCCTCGGCCGTCGAGAAACCGCCATTGCGCTGGTCGCTCCACTGCATGGGCGTGCGCACCGCTTCGCGCTCTTTGAGGGACAAGTCCTCGCCCATGCCGATCTCCTCGCCATACCACATCACCGGCGTGCCCGGCAGCGCGAACATCAGCGATTGCGCCATGCGGATCAGCGCCTGATCGTTGCTGAGCATTGGCGCCAGGCGTCGGCGGATACCGCGACCATAGAGCTGCATATTGGTGTCGGGCGCAAAGGCAGCGAACACTTCGCCACGCTCGGCTTTGGTCAGCCGCGCCAAGTCCAGCTCGTCATGATTACGCAGGAAACTGGCCCATTGCCCCATGCCATTCGGATCGGGCCGGTGCATCAGCGCTTGGCGCACCGGCGCGGCTGTGTGGCGGGCCAGCGACAGGAACAGCGTCTGGTTGACCGGAAAGTCAAAGATCATGCTCATCCGGTTGCCGCCGTCGAAATAATCTTCAGCCAGCTCGTATTCAATATTGGCTTCCGCCAGCAGCACCGAGCCGGCCCGGCGCCAAGTCATGAAATCCTTCATGTCGTTGAGCAGCGAGAACGGGTCCTGCGTGCCCCCATTGGGTAGGCCCATATCCTCGATCAGGAACGGGACAGCGTCGACCCGGAAACCCGATACGCCAAGCGCCAGCCAGAAACCCATGATCTTGAGGATCTCCGCGCGAACCTGCGGATTGGCAACATTGAGATCGGGTTGATGCTTGTAGAAGCGGTGCAGATACCAGGCGCCCGCCTTGCGATCAAAGCTCCAGATCGCTTCCTGCACGCCCGGAAACACCACGCCCTCGGTGATGTTGTCGGGCTTTTCCTTGCTCCACACATACCAGTCGCGAAAGGGCGAGTCCTCGCTTTGTCGCGCCGATTGAAACCAGGGATGATCAATGGACGTGTGGTTCACCACCAGGTCGATGATCACGCGCATGCCCCTGTCCTGGGCTGCCTGCATGAACTCGACGAAATCACCCAGATTGCCGTAGCGCGGATCGACCCCGTAGTAATCGGTTATGTCATAGCCGTTGTCGCGATTGGGCGAGGGGTAGAATGGGTTTAGCCAGATGCAGTTGACCCCCAGCCGCTCCAGGTGATCGAGCCGGTGCGCCAGCCCGGCGAAATCCCCAACGCCGTCGCCGTCTCCATCCATGAAGGTTTCGACGTCAAGACAATAGATTACGGCGTTCTTGTACCAAAGATTGGCAGTCATGGCGGCTCCCTGAACAACAGGGGGCGCAACGGGGCGAGTGGGCTCGGCGTTCCCAAGCTGGTTACGCAAGGGCGCGGTGGTGACACAGGCGTGGCGGCACTCGCCGGCGGCTCCGCTACCTACGGGCGCATTGCCGTAGCGCTCGGCTTGGCCTACATAGCAGCCCAAACCAAGGTTCCTACGAGGTCGCAAGCCTATGGCTCGCCAGTTTATCTATCACATGAGCGGAATGTCCAAAGCCTATGCCGGTGGCAAGAAGGTGTTGGACAACATCCACCTGTCATTCTACCCCGATGCTAAGATCGGCGTGCTGGGTCCGAACGGCTCGGGTAAGTCGACCCTGCTCAAGATCATGGCGGGCATCGATACCGAGTTCACCGGCGAAGCCTGGTTGGCCCAGGGCGCCAAGCTCGGTTACCTCTCGCAGGAGCCCGAGCTTGATCCGGCGCTCAACGTGCTCGGCAATGTCATGACCGGGGTCAAGGAAAAGAAGGCCGTCATCGATCGCTATAACGAGCTGATGATGAACTATTCCGACGAGACCGCCGATGAAGCGGCCAAGTTGCAGGACCAGATCGACGCCGAAAACCTGTGGGACCTCGAGTCCCAGGTGGAGGTGGCGATGGAAGCCCTGGGTTGCCCTCCGGGCGAAGCCGACGTGACCAAGCTTTCAGGCGGCGAACGCCGCCGCGTGGCCCTGTGCGCCCTGTTGCTGAGCAAGCCCGACCTGCTGCTGCTCGACGAGCCCACCAACCATCTCGATGCCGAAACGACCGCCTGGCTGGAGCGCCATCTGCGCGAATTCGCCGGCGCCGTTTTGATCATCACCCACGATCGCTACTTCCTCGACAATGTCACCGGCTGGATCCTCGAACTCGATCGTGGTCGCGGCGTGCCCTATGAAGGTAATTACTCGGCTTATCTCGCCGCCAAAGCCAAGCGCTTCGCCCAGGAAAAGAGCGAAGACCAGGCCCGCGCCAAGGTGCTCGAGCGGGAACGCGAATGGATGGGGCAGTCCCCGCAGGCGCGCCAGTCCAAGAGCAAGGCCCGCCTCAAGGCCTATGACGAACTGGTCAAGATCAATGAGGCGCGGACGCAGTCCTCGACCGCCCAGATCATCATTCCGGTGGGCGAGCGCCTGGGCCAAAACGTCATTGACGTGGAAGGCCTCTCCAAATCCTTTGGTGATCGCCTCCTCATCGACAATCTCACCTTTAAGCTGCCCCCGGGCGGCATCGTGGGCATTATCGGCCCCAATGGCGCGGGCAAGACCACGCTATTCAAGATGCTGACCGGCCAGGAGCAGCCTGACTCCGGCACCATCAAGGTCGCCGAAAATGTCCATATGGGCTATGTCGACCAGAGCCGGGACAGCCTCAACCCCAACAAGACTGTGTGGGAAGAGATCTCGGAGGGCGACGAAATCCTCATGCTGGGCAAGCGCGAGGTCAATTCGCGCGCCTATACCTCGTCCTTCAACTTCAAGGGCGGCGATCAGCAGCAAAAGGTGGGCAATCTTTCGGGCGGGCAGCGCAACCGCGTGCACCTGGCCAAGATGCTCAAGTCGGGCGCTAACGTCCTCCTCCTCGATGAGCCGACCAACGATCTGGATACCGAAACCCTTGCGGCGCTCGAAGAAGCGCTCGAGGAATTCGCCGGCTGCGCCGTGATCATCAGCCACGATCGCATGTTCCTCGATCGGCTCGCGACCCATATGCTGGCCTTTGAAGGCGACAGCCATGTGGAATGGTTCGAGGGCAACTTCGCCGACTACGAAGCCGACAAGGTCCGGCGCCTCGGCGCGGATGCGGTCAATCCCAAGCGCGCCACCTATAAGCCGCTGACGCGCTGATCGGACCAATGATGATGGGCGAGCCCTTCGACATCGAGATCGGCCAGGCAATCCTGGCCGGCTCCGAACTGGGCGAGGGCCTGCCCGTCGTCTTCCTGCATGCCGGCGTTGCCGACAGCCGCATGTGGGCCAGCCAGATGCAGGCGGTTGCCGCTGCGGGCTGGCACGCCATCACCTATGACCGTCGCGGCTTTGGCGAAACCCAAAGCCCCGACGAGCCCTTCAGCCATCTCGATGATCTCGAAGCGCTGCTCGATGCCCTCGACATCCACGCCGCCGTGCTCGTGGGCTGCTCGCTCGGGGGTGGTCTTGCCATCGATTTTGCCCTGCGCCATCCCGGCCGCATCATCGGTCTCGCATTGCTCGGCACCTCGGTGACCGGCGCGCCCTGGAGCACTTCGGACATGGAAGCGGCGGTGGAAGCGGCCGAGGAAGACGCCTATGAGCGCGGCGATCTCGACATGCTCAACAAGGTGCAGGCCCATCAGTGGCTCGATGGTCCGCGCGCCCCAAGCGGCCGCGTTGGCGGGGCCGTGCGCGAGCTGTTCCTCGACATGAACGGCATTGCTTTGCGCAAGCCCGAACTCACGCAAGGGGAGCGCGCGCCCGAAGCCTGGAGCCGGGTAGGGGAGGTTGCCGCCCCGACCTTGCTGCTGGTGGGCGACGAGGACTTCGGTGCCCTGATCGAGCGGCACGACCATCTCTCCGAAGAAATGCCCAACGCCTTTGCCGCGGTGCTCGAAGGCGTCGCCCACCTGCCCAGCATCGAGCGGCCTGATCTGGTCAACACGCTGCTGCTGCAGTTCCTCCACGCCATCGAAGGCGGCGGCTCGCCTGAGCTCGACTAGCCGGTGACCACAAGAGTCTTGGCGCCGCTGTCACGCCCCTGCTAAGGACACCCGAGCCCCGGTTCCGGGGCGGAGCATCCCATGTCCGCGCCAACTTCCCCCGCTACGTCCCCATCCACGACGCGCCCGCAAAGCGGCGACGCGCGCACCGGCGTTCTTGCCGCCATTGGCACGTTCCTGTGCTGGGGTTTCCTGCCGCTCCTGTTCCGGCAGCTCGATGCGGTGGGATCGGTGATGATCGTGGCCGAGCGCACGCTGTGGTCGTTGCTGCTCCTGGGCGTTATCCTGCTCGTCACGCGCAAGTTCGGCGAAGTTCGCGCTCTCTTTGCCGATCGGCGCAAGGCCATCATCATGCTGGTGTCCGCGGTGCTGCTGGGCGGCAACTGGCTGCTTTATATCTGGGCGGTGGAAACCGGTCAGGTAATCGAGGCCAGCTTTGGCTATTTCATCAACCCACTGGTCAATGTCGCCATGGGCATGGTGCTGTTGGGGGAACGGCAGAACCGGCTGCAAACCATTGCCATCGCCATCGCGGCCTTCGCCATCCTGCTCCAGGCCATCGGCATGGGCAGCTTTCCCTTCATCGCGCTCGGCCTGGCGCTGACCTTCGGTTTTTACGGCTACTTCCGCAAAACGGTGATGGCCGGCCCGGTGTCGGGCCTGTTCGGGGAAACGGTGCTGCTGGCTCCGGCGGCCCTGGCTTATGTCGTCTTCAACATCGCGACCTATGGCTGGGGCGCCCATGCTGATCCGGGCACGATGGTGCTGCTCATGCTGACCGGCCCCGCCACGGCGGTGCCGCTGCTGCTGTTCGCCTATGGCGTGCAGCGGCTGCGCCTGACCACGATCGGCATGCTGCAATATATTTCGCCGTCCCTGCAGTTCATGGTCGCCGTCTTCGTGTTCCACGAGGAGCTCAACGGTGTGCGGCTCCTCAGCTTTGGGCTGATTTGGCTGTCCCTTGCCGTGTTCAGCTATGACAGCTTCCGCAATCGCCGGCTGCCCGCGGAGCCCATCCCGGCGGGCTAGCCTTGGCCTCGCCCATCCCGGTTTCGCGGATCAGCTCGGCCACTTGTTCAAACACCCCGGCAAATGGCGAGCCATCTCGCCATACGAGCGATAGGCGCCGGCCTGGGCGGGGCGGCGCCAAGGGGTGGATGGCGATGCGGTCGCCCGCTTCCTTGCGCAAAGCGATCCGGGGTAACAGCGTCACGCCCTGGCCGGCGGCAACAAATTCCACAATGGTCGACAGCGAAGTGGCGGCAAAGGTACGGCTCGATAGCTCGCTGCCGAGATCGCAAGCCGCAATGGCCTGGTCACGAAAGCAATGGCCTTCATCGAGCAACAAGATGCGCTCAGGCGGCACGCCGGCCAGCGATACCGGACCCTGGCGCGCTTCCGCCAAACTCGTGGCCAGCACAAAGGGATCCTCGAACAAGGGGAGGCTGCTCAGCTTGGGGCCGCCCCTTGGCAGCTCGGAGCCGATCAGCGCCAGATCAAGGCTCCCGTCGCCCAGCGCCGCCAGCAAGGCGCCCGTGCGGTCCTCGCTGATGGCAAAGCGCATTTCGGGCAGCCGCTGCGCCAGGGCCGGGAAAACATCGGGCAGCAGATAGGGCGCCACAGTTGGAATCAGCCCGAACCTGAGCGGTCGGTCGGGCGCGGTGGCGGGCCCGGCGGCAAAACTCGCCAGCGCCTCGGCTCCCGATAGCAGCGGGCGGGCCCGCCCAACGAACTCGCGCCCAAAGGGCGTCAGGCGCACTTCCCGCACCAGTCTATCGAAGATCGGGATTCCGCACCAGGCTTCAAGTGACTGAATTTGCTGGGAAAGTGCGGGTTGAGTAACGTTGCAGGCGGCGGCCGCTCGGCCGAAATGGCCGAGATCGGCGACCGCGATGGCGTAGCGAAGCTGTTTGAGGGTAAAGCTCATGATAGGTTCATCTTATCGCATTAAGAAGATCAATCAATTTGCCTGATGAAGATTGATTGGGCACAAAGCTGCCAGATTAGAACGGGTCCAGCTTGCTGACTCGTTGGCGCAAGGAGTTTCTCGTGAGCGACAGACCAAGACTGACCACCACCGCCGGTGCGCCGGTTACCGATAACCAGAATGCCAAGACCGTCGGCCCGCGTGGCCCGGTGCTGCTCGAGGACTACCAGCTGATTGAAAAGCTCGCGCACCAGAATCGCGAGCGCGTTCCCGAGCGCGTGGTGCATGCCAAGGGCTGGGGCGCCTATGGCACCCTGACCGTCACCGAGGACATCACGCGTTATAGCCGTGCCGCCTTGTTCTCGCATGTTGGCAAGCAAACCGAAATGCTGCTCCGCTTCTCGACCGTGGCCGGCGAGCAGGGTGCCGCCGACGCAGAACGCGACGTGCGCGGCTTCTCGCTCAAATTTTATACCGAAGAGGGCAACTGGGACATCGTGGGCAACAACACGCCCGTGTTCTTTGTCGCGGATCCCTACAAGTTCCCTGACTTCATCCACACTCAAAAGCGCCATCCGCGCACCAATCTGCGCTCGGGTACCGCCATGTGGGATTTCTGGTCGCTGTGCCCGGAATCGCTGCACCAGGTCACCATCCTGATGTCCGACCGCGGCATCCCCCAGGCGCCGATGTATATGAACGGCTACGGCTCCCACACTTTCTCAATGTGGAATGCCAATGGCGAGCGATTCTGGGTGAAGTTCCACTTCAAGACCCAGCAGGGCCACCGCACCTTCACCAATCGTGAAGCTGAGGGCGTCATTGCCAAGTCGCGCGAGAGCTACCAGGAAGAGCTTTACACCACGATCGAGAACGGTCAGTTCCCCAAGTGGACCTTCTTCATCCAGGTCATGCCGGAAGGCGAAGAAGACGAGTTTGAGAGCCGCACCGGCTGGAGCGCGTTCGACCTGACCAAGGTCTGGCCCCATGCCGACTATCCGCTGATCAAGGTCGGCGAGATCGAGCTCAACAAGAACCCCGAGAACTACTTCCAGCACATCGAGCAGGCTGCGTTCAACCCGTCCAACGTCGTCCCAGGCATTGGCTTTTCGCCTGACAAGATGCTGCAGGGCCGCTTGTTCTCCTATCCCGATGCGCAGCGCTACCGTATCGGCGTCCACTATCAGTCGATCGAGGTCAACAAGCCCCGCTGCCCGGTGCATCACTATCATCGCGACGGCGAAGCCACGCTCGGTATGCGCACCAATGCGGACGCTTATTACGAGCCCAACAGCTTTGGCGGCCCGGTGGAAGATCCAAGCTTTGCCGAACCACCGCACCGCTATGAAGGCGTTGTGGGCCGCTATGACTTCCGTGGCACGGCCGATCACTTTAGCCAGCCGCGGGCACTGTTTGCCCTTTTTGACGAAGGCCAGCGCCAGCGGCTGTTCTCCAACATTGCCGAAGCCATGAACGGCATCCCCCAGTTCATCGAAGATCGCCAGCTGGCGTTGTTCGATCAGGTGGACCCGGCCTATGGCGCCGGCGTCCGGGCGGCTTTGGTCAAGGTGAAGGGCGAAACCGATGCCGAGAAGACCTCGAGCATCAGCACCAGCCACAGCAGCGAAGTCGGCTCGCACTAAGTCGCAGAGATGATGGAAGGGGCGCACTGGTTGCGCCCCTTCTTCTATCTGGTTGCGTACAATTTTAGTCAATTGCTCCGCATCCGTTTGACCGGGCGCAAGCGAGTGCGGGCGCAGGGTGGTTCTACGCATAGTCGTGGAGACCACCGATGAACGAACTCGATCAAGGCCAACGCGCATTCTCCAGCTTCCGGGTCTTGAATGGCGAGGACAATCACTCCGAGCGCGAACAGCTGTTCCGCAACATGGCGCAATTGTTCAGCTATGTTTCCGACCGCTGCGACGACGAGCAGGTTGCCCAGTATGACGAGGTGCTTTGCCACCTGGCCGAGCTGGTCGAGGTGGAAGCGCGCGCCCATGTCGCCAAGTTGCTGGCGCCACTGGAACGCGCTCCGGGCACTGTCGTGGTCAAGCTCGCCAATGATGATATCGAAGTAGCGCGTCCGCTGCTCGAATTCTCCAATGTCCTCAGTGACGACGATCTGATCGACATCATCAGCAAGCAGAGCG
Source organism: Devosia sp. 1566 (assembly GCF_004005995.1). Taxonomy (NCBI): domain Bacteria; kingdom Pseudomonadati; phylum Pseudomonadota; class Alphaproteobacteria; order Hyphomicrobiales; family Devosiaceae; genus Devosia; species Devosia sp. 1566. Next base: position 2,300,676 of record NZ_CP034767.1, on the reverse strand, counting down.
AAGCGCATCGTGTCGCCATTGCTAGTCGCCCCAGCGTGCCCGAACGGGTGGGCGAGGCCATTATCGAGCATGGCGAGACTTCCTCGCTGGTGCGGCTGGTGCGCAATTCCCATGCCGAGTTCGACCGGGCGACGTTGCAAAAGCTGGTCGCCCGCGCCACCCAGGACGCCGAGATCGCCCATGACCTGCGCGGCCGGCACGATCTGGATTGGCAGTCGCTGCGCGGCGAGATCCACCAGCTGTCGGATAAGGTGCTGGAAGATCTCTCGCGGGCCGAAAGCACGCTGGATCCGGTGGCCGCTGGCAAGGTCAACGCGGTGGTGTTCAACCGCATCCGCAATGGCGTCGGCTTTGCCGCCTCCGAGTGGAAGCTGGCCTATAACCAGGTCAAGGCGCTGTCCGATCGCAAGCAGTTGGACGACCGCGCGCTCGCGCGCTTTGCTCGCTTTGGCTATGGCCACCACGCGGCCGCTGCCATTAGCGTAATGCTGCGCATCACCCCCGAAGTGGTGGTGAAGTGGCTCGCGAGCCAGGACTATGTCGCGGTAAGCGTCGCGCTCAAGGCCGCGGGCGTTGCGCCCGACCTGTTTGCAGCCCTTTTTGCCGTGCTGCCCTGGCGCGATCTGCCCAGTGCCGAAGACAAGGCATTGATCCAGCAGCGTTTCGTTGGCATGGATCGCGAGGAAGCCGACGAGATATTTGCGCTGTGGCGGGCCCATTCCTTCCGCAAGCGCACCGCGACCGACGAACGCGCCTCCGCCTAGGCCCAAGCCTCTGGACCTCCGTCCCAAAGGGATATAAAGATATCTTTATATCTCGTGAGGGCTGATGGCTGAGTTGGCGGAATTGGTGGGAGTGCTCAAGGCGGCAGGTGAGGGGACTCGCCTGCGCCTTCTGGCTTTACTCGCTGGCGGGGATCATTCCGTCAAGGACCTGACCGAAATCCTTGATCAAAGCCAGCCGCGCGTTTCGCGCCATCTCAAGCTCCTAGCCGATGCTGGCCTCGTGCAACGCAATGCCGAGGGCGCCTGGGCTTATTACGGCCTCGCCCAGGACGGCGAAGCGGGAGCGGTTGCGCAATGGCTGGTGGGGCGGGTGGATCACACCGACCCGGAGCGGGTGCGCGACTGCGAACGGCAGGCCGAGGTGCGTGCCGCCCAGCAGGCGCAGGCGGCGCATTACTTCGCCAAGGTCGCCGGCAGCTGGGACCTGCTCAAAACGCTCCATGTTCCTGAAGACGCCGTCGAATCGGCTGTGCTTGAAGGCTTCCAGGCAGGGCCGGTGGAGTTGCTGGTTGATCTGGGTACCGGCACCGGGCGCATGCTCCAGCTGCTGGCCGATCGCTACAAGCGCGGCATCGGCGTTGATTCCAGCCGCGAAATGTTGAGCGTGGCGCGCGCGCGGCTTGGCTCGGCCGGCGTAACCCATGCGCAGGTGCGGCTCGGAGACATAGCCGAGCTCGACCCGGCACTCGGACCCGCCGATGCCATCGTGATCCACCAGGTCCTGCATTATTTCGATGATCCGGGCCGCATGCTGATGGGCGCGCGCGAATTGCTCAAGCCAGGCGGGCAGATGGTGATTGTCGATTTTGCCCCTCATGAACTGGAATTCCTGCGCACCGAGCACGCGCATCGTCGGCTGGGCTTGTCCCAGGCGCAGATGAGCGGTTGGGCCGCGAGTGCCGGGCTGCAGGTTCAGACCGTGCGGGAATTCCCCAGTGACAATGGCGAACGCGGGCTGACCGTCTGCCTGTGGCGCCTCTGCGCATAAACTTGAATGGAACAGCCATGATCGAAGACAGCGACCGCACCAGCCGGCAACTTGCGGAAAAGCGCCCGCCGCTTCACCTTTCCTTTGAGTTTTTCCCCCCCAAGAACGACGCTACCGAGGAGCGCTTCTGGGAAAGCCTGCACAAGCTCGCGCCGCTCCACCCCGAATTCGTTTCCGTCACCTATGGCGCCGGGGGCACGACGCGCGAACGCACCTTGCGCATGGTGTCGAGCATCACCGACCAGACCGGGCTATCGGGTGCCGCGCACCTGACCTGCGTCGGCGCCACGCGCGACGAGGTTGATGCCGTCGTGCGCGCTTATCAAGCCGCCGGGGTCAACCGCATCGTTGCCCTGCGCGGCGATCCGCCGGAAGGGGTAGGGCAGCCCTTCACGCCCCATCCCGAAGGCTACCGCAACGCCGCGGACCTCGTCGCCGGTATCCGCCGCATCGGTGATTTCGACATTTCCGTCGCGGCCTATCCCGAGCGGCACCCGCAAAGCCCCGATTGGCAGAGCGATATCGATAATTTGAAGAGCAAGCTCGACGCCGGCGCCACCCGCGCGATCACGCAGATGTTCTTCAACAACGCCGACTACCTGCGGTTCCTGGAACGTGCTCGCGCCGCCGGCATCACCGCGCCGATCATCCCCGGCATCCAGCCCATCCACAGCTTCAAGCAGATCTCGGGCTTTGCCGCTCGCTGCGGCGCTTCCATCCCACCCTGGATGGCCGAGCGATTCGAGGGCCTGGACGATGATCCGGAAACCCATGCGCTCGTGGCCTCCGCCGTGGCTGCAGAGCAGGTCACCGAGCTACTCGACGAAGGCGTCACCGCCTTCCACTTCTATACGCTCAACCGCTCCAACCTGGTGCTGGCGCTTGCCCGGCTGCTGGGTCGGCGCGCCAATTAATTCCGCCTTAACCATGTTCTGGTGGCATGGCCAGATGCCGTTCAGGTTCTGTTCAGGCGCGTGGCCGCTATGTGGCGGGCTGACATGGTCTCCTTGAAATGGCCATGAAAACCGTCTTTCTCCCGGTTTTGAGGGCGGGACAACAGGGTTTGAGAACATGAAATTCGATCGTCGTCTCACCAATGGCCTGGCATGGGCCGGTCTGTTTGTTGTTGTCGGCGTACCCGTCGCCGATCTGCTGTCAGCCCAGCTGCTGGGCGAGCCCGAGCGCGTGGCCGTCATCTCGCCCCAGGCGCCGATCCCCGCGCCAGCGGGCGAACGGCCCACAGCCAAGCCGGTAAAGGAAGCTGTCGCCAGCGCACCAACAACTCCGGTCGCCGCCAAGCAAGCCGCGATCGCCCCCGTCAAGGCTGAGTCGGCGGCGCCGGCCAAGGCAGCAGAGCCGGTCAAGCCCGTGGCCGAGCCCGCAAAAACCGGCAACAAGCCCGGCGATCCGGTGAACTCGTTCCTCGAGTCCGGCAAGGCGATGCCTTCCTATATCACCGAGGCCAATGCTGCGCCCCAGGCTGCCCCCGCTCAACCGACGGCTCCAGCTCCCGTTGTGGCTCCGGCTCCCGCTCCGGCCGTTGCCGCTGCGCCCCTCGAGCCTGCGGCTCCTGGAGTTGACCCCGTGGAAGTCGCTTCGCTGCCGCCCCAGAAGGTGGCACCCGTGCCGATGCCACTGTCCATGCGTCCCCCGGCGCAGATTCCCGTGGCACCGATCCGGGATGAGCCCGTGATCATTCCGCCCGATGTTGTCAGTGCCGACCGTGGCCGGATCGACGCCGACGATCTGGAGGACTGGGAGTCCGGCCCGCTCTCCGAATTCCTCAACCGGCGCCAGGGCGGATCCGGAAGGACCGCTGGCTTTGAGGAAGAATTCTATCCCGAGGAACCGGTTCGCCGGGGCCGGGATCGCCTGATCGGGCCCGTCGAGGAAGTTTATATCGTCCCCTTCCGCTGATGGGCTGGCATGCGCGGGGAGTGGTGGACGCCGCCTCGCGCCGCCGGTATTTTCCCAACCCAACTGACGAACGAGTCGTTCGCCGGACGCTGCCGAAAGGAGCCGCAATGCTGTGCTGTGTGCGCAAAGTGGAAGAGAACAAGGATCGCTGGGAGAAACTCTCGGCCTTTCTCGGCTCGTTCACGCGTCGCACTGGACTGGCCGGCTCTGTTGCCAATATCCTTGATCCCGACACCTGGCTGCCGGGCGGACGCGACGCGGCCTTTACCCTCGCGTTGATTGCGCTATCGGCCAAGATGGCGGTGGCCGATGGGGCGGTGACCGCCTCGGAAGTGCGTGCCTTCAACGCGACGGTCGAAGTCTCCCAGGAGCAGGAGCCTCAGGTTGAGCGCTTGTTCAACCTGGCCAAGCAGGATGTAGCGGGTTTTGAAAGCTATGCCCGCAAGATCGGCCGCTTTTTCGCCGACAGTCCCGACACGCTCGAGCATGTGCTCGATAGCCTGTTCTTTATCGCGACCGCCGACGGCATGGTGCATGAGGCCGAACTGGAATATCTCCACTCCGTCAGCAACATCTTCGGCTTTGATGAAGCGCGCTTCGAGCAGATCTCGGCCCAGCATGTCATGCTGGACAGCGATCTTGACCCCTATCTCGTGCTTGGCCTGACTCCCGGCGCGCCACCCGAAGAAGTGCGTCGCGTTTATCGCCTTCTTGTTGCCGAACACCACCCTGATCGTCTCATCGCCAAGGGCGTGCCCGAGGAGCTGATCGAGGTTGCTACAGCGCGCATGGCGGCGATTAATCTGGCCTATCAGGCGATTACCAAGCCACGCGTCCAGCCGCTGCTGCCCAGCAGTGCTTGACGGCACCAACGATCCGTTTCTACAAGGCCCATGCCAGTTGACCGGGTGGCCGCTGCCGGATGGGTAACCATCCGGGAGAGGAAAGTCCGGGCTCCTTCGAAACACGGTGCCGGGTAACGCCCGGCGAGGGCGACCTCAGGGAAAGTGCCACAGAAAGCAAACCGCTCCGGCGCGCCGGAGTAAGGATGAAAGGGTGCGGTAAGAGCGCACCGGGGACCCAGCAATGGGAACCGCACGGTAAACCCCACCGGGAGCAAGACCAAATAGGGATGACGCGGGGCTTCATGCCCCAGCCGGTTTTGAGGCCAGATCATCCGGGTTGGTTGCACGAGGCGCCTGGCAACAGGCGTCCTAGATGAATGGTCACCACGTACCGCGCGCAAGCGCGGTGCCCTACAGAACCCGGCTTACAGGTCAACTGGCGCCTTTTAAGAGGCAGAGAACTGGAGCGACACGCGGGTGCCGCGTCCCTCGGCCTGATAGGCGACAGTGCCCCCAAGGCCGTGGGCCATTGCCTTGACAATACGGCTGCCCAGGCCCGTGCCCTGGGGCTTGCCGGTGCCATTCCAGCCGATGCCATCGTCTTCCACCACCAGGTCGATCAGTTCGCCCTTGCGGGCAACGCTGATGCGCACTTCGCCCCCGGCATCGGCGCCATAGGCGTATTTGATGGCGTTGGTGACGAGCTCGGTCACGATAACACCCACCGAAGCGGCCTTTTCCGTGGGAATGGAGATGTTCTCGACCGCAACGAGGATGCGCGAAAGGCTGCCCGCCGCCTGCATCGAGGTTTCAAGTTCGGCGGCAAGGCTTTGCAGATATTCGCCAATATGGACCGAGCGCACATCGTCAGTGGTGTAGAGATGCCGGTGCACGCCCGCGATAGCCTGGATGCGGGCCTGGGTTTCGGCCAGCGCGCTGCGAGCTTCCTCATTGGTGATGGCATTGGCCTGCAGGCCCACCAACGCCGCCACCATCGCCAGGCTATTGGCCACGCGGTGGTTGACCTCGCCCAGCAGCGTTTCGGCGCGGTCTTTGGCCTCGCGCATTTCCTGCTCCGCCTTGGCCTTGGCGCGGTTGAGGCGTTGCAGGTCCACGGCATGGCCGATCGCGCTGGTCAGGAGTTCCAGGAAGTCCATGTCGACGGTTTTAAGGACGTAATCGGCCGCGCCCGCCTTGAGCGCCGCCACCGCCACGGCCGTTTCCACCGTGCCAGTGACATAAACCACCGCCGGCCGGTCAGGCATATCGGCCAGTTGAGCCAGAACATCGAGCCCGGTGCCGGTGGGCAGATTATGATCCAGCGCCACCACGTCGATGCCGCCTTGCGCAATGCGCGCCAGGCCTTGTTCGCCCGTCGTTGCATGCTCGAAGATATAGCCGCGTCGCTCTATTGCCTTCTGCACAAGGCGTGCAAGGCCGGCATCGTCATCGATATAGAGCACATAGGGCGTGCGGTTAGGCATGGGTCAGTCGGCTTCCGGAACCTGAATCACCGAGAAAAACAATCCCAACTGGCGAATCGCGTTGGCAAACCCGTCATAGTCGACCGGTTTGGTGATATAGACATTGGCGCCTAGATCATAGCAACGCTGGATTTCGCGCTGGTCATCAGTGGTGGTCAGCACCACGACCGGCGAGCGGCGGGTATGTTCGTTGCTCTTGACCTTCTCGAGGATGTCGACGCCGGTCATGTCGGGCAGGTTCAGATCGAGCAGGATCAGCAATTGCCGTCCGCTGCTGACTTCGCCGCTGCCATCATTGCCCATCAGATAGTTCAGCGCCGAGGTGCCGTCGGTGAAGGGGATGATCTGGTTGCTGACGCCGGCCCGCCGGATGTTCTTCTCGATCAGCCGCGCGTGCCCCTCGTCGTCCTCGATCATGACAATGGTGACGGGTGTGCCGGAGTTCATTTTGCATTGCTCCCGAGATAGCTGCGCAGATCGCGCGGCAGATTGATTCTAAAGGTCGTTCCTTTGCCCAGCTCCGAGGAGAGGGTAATTTCGCCACCCAGGCTGCGCACCATGGTGCGCACATGCGCCAGGCCGATGCCTTCGCCCGGTTGGCTCTGGCTACCAGAGCGGCGGAAAAGTTCAAAGACGCGCTCATGGTCAGTAGACGCAATGCCGCGGCCGTTATCGATCACTTCGATGTTGAGTCGGTTGCGCTCCGCGGGCAGGGCCCGGATGGCCACGGTCAGCGGTCGGCCAGGTTCCTGGTACTTGACCGCATTGTCTAGGAGATTGCCGAGCACCTGTTCCAGCGAAAGCCGGTCAGTGACGAGGCGTGCGACCTTGACCTCGGTTGTAACCGAGCCGCCATTTTCCGTCACCTGATGCTGGATGGCGCTGACCGAAGCGTCGATGATTTCGGCGAGGTTCAGTGCTTCGGGCTTGAGCTGGCGCCGGCCTTCGCGGGAAATCTTGAGGATGGCGTTGATCAGTGCATCCATCTTGCGGGTCGAAGAGCGGATAAAGCCGATCGCCTCCGGCAGGTCCTCGGTGGCGGCCAGGCGCGCCTCGGCGAATTTCGGATCGCCCGATTCTTCGCGCTCGCTCATATAGTCACGCAGGGTAGCGACGCTGGTTTCCAGTTCGCTGGTAAACCCCATGATGTTGACGAGAGGCGCGCGCAGATCATGGGTCACGATGTAGGCGAAGCGTTGGATTTCCTCATTGGCCTTGCCCAGGTCCGCGGTGCGTTCCTGCACCCGCTCCTCAAGGCTTTGATTGGCTTCTTCCACTTCGCGGCGGGCCCGGGCAATTTCCCTGGTATAGGCCAACGCTGTCCAGACTGAGCCCCCCACCACAGCAACGATCACCAGCGCGCCAAAAATGGCGACCCAACGCAGCGCGGTGGCGGCATTGCGCTGGTCGACCACGCCGGTATCGAGGCGCTCCTGTGCGCTTGCCACCAGCGCCACGAGGAAGTCGCGGGTGCGCCCCATGTTCTCATTGCCGGTGTCGCTGTTGACGATCGCCAGGGCGGCATCGCGATCGCCAGCGCGCATCAGATCAATAGTTCGGGCAAGTTCTTGCAGCTTGATGTCGATAGCAGATTGGAGTTCGACAAGGCCTTCGCGAAGCTGGGGATAGGGCGCCAGCACGGTGACGAGCCGCTGCTGCAACACGGGCAGTCGTTGAACGGCCCCGGTATAGGGTTCCAGATAGGCTTCGTTGCCTGTCAGCAGAAAACCGCGCTGCCCTGTTTCGGCATCCACCAATGCGTTGCGCAGATCGGTAGCGGCGCTGCGGATCTCGCGCGATACGACCACCTCGTTGAAATAGCCCTGGGTGCGCTCAACCAGCCAGATCGTCGTGCCGACAATGCCGACCAGTGCGAAAAAGCCTACCAACAAGAGAATGGTGGTCGCGCGAACAAAGGCATTGTTCGATATCGGCATCAAATTACCCTGAAGTGACGGTTGTTCATGGCCTAATCCGCTGGAGGGGGCAACCTTGAATTCCGCCCTCCAGGTGGGCAGGCATCGCGCGCGATGCGTCGGGTGTGATCGGCAACTTGCCGTGCGCGCGACATGGGAAACAGAATCTTAAACACACTGGTCCAAGAGTGAGCTTGGTTTGAGTGACCCGCATCGATGCGGGCGTGGAGTTATGGTCGCATGGGCAAGAGTAAGATGCCCGAAGCCAGCCAAGAGAATATGTCGCATATCCCCGTGCTCCTCGATGAGGTGCTGGCGGTGTTTGCGCCTGTTCATGGCAAGCGAATCGTTGATGGCACTTTTGGTGCCGGCGGCTATTCCCGCGCGCTCTTGGTTGCTGGAGCCGAGGTCGTGGGCATTGATCGCGATCCAAGCGTGCTGCCCTTTGCCAATGCACTGAAGGCCGACTACCCCGACCGGTTTACCTTTCTGCCGGGCACATTTTCCCAGCTTGACGATTTGGCGGGCGAGCAGGGCCCGGTTGACGGGGTGGTGCTCGATATCGGCGTCAGCTCAATGCAGCTGGACGAGGCCGAGCGCGGTTTTTCCTTCATGCGCGAGGGTCCACTCGACATGCGCATGAGCGGGGCAGGCGAAAGCGCTGCTGATCTCGTCAATGGCCTCGAGGCCGAAGCGCTTGCTAATCTGCTTTATGCCTTCGGCGAAGAACGCAAGTCGCGGCGTATCGCCCAGTTCATCGTGGCGGCCCGCCAGGAGGCGCCAATCGAAACAACTCTGCAGCTGGCCCGCATCATTGAGAAAGCCATCGGCCGCAAACCCGGCGATGCCCATCCGGCCACCCGCTCGTTCCAGGCGCTGCGTATTGCCGTCAATGCCGAGTTCGAGCAGTTGGTCCAGGGCCTGTTCGCGGCCGAGCGCCTGCTAGGTGAAGGCGGGCGGCTCGCCATCATTACCTTCCACTCCCTTGAAGACCGCATCGTCAAACGCTTCTTTGATCCCGATAAGGGCGCGCCAACTCAGTCACGGCACCTGCCGCAGGTGGTGGGCGAAGAACGGCGCTGGGTCGAAGTTGCCAAGGCGAAAAAGCCCGGCAGCGTCGAGCTTGAGCGCAACAGCCGCTCGCGGTCGGCCATTCTGCGCTGGGCGGTCCGGGGCGCTGCGCCCGCCCGTCCGGTGCGAATGGAGGGCCTTGGCGTGCCAACAATCCGGGGAAATGCATGATCCGCAACCTCAACATTCTGCTGCTGTTTTCCAGCGTGCTGATGCTTTCGGGCGTTTACGCGCTGAAATTCTCCATCGAGCACACCGCCAGCGAGCGTACGGCGCTGATCGCCCGCATCGACCAGCAGGAGGGTGACCTTTCTCTGCTCAAGGCCGATTGGGCGGTGCTCAACCAGCCCGGCCATATCGATCCGATCGTTCGTCGGCACCAGGCGGCGCTAGGCATTGTGCCGGTCAAGCAGGAGCAGTTTGGCTCGTTTGCGAGTCTCCCCATGCGGCCAGTCAAGCCCAACAGCGCCGCGCTTAACGCGCTGTTCCAATCGCTGGACGCCGGCATCGACCCCATCGACGCTATTCTCGAACTTGAGGGTATTGAGTAATGGCCTTGGCGCACGAGAATTTTGCCCCGCCCATTTCGCTCGACGGCGCACGCAAGGTCCGCGGCAATCTCACCCAGGCGCGCATTCGCTGGATGATCTTCGCGATCGTGCTGGGTTTTGCCCTGGTGAGCGCGCGGCTGGTGCAGTTGGGCATGGTCGTGCCCGACTCCACGATCGAAGGGCAGGCACGCGACCTGATCACCGCGACTCGCCCACCAATTCTTGACCGCAATGGGCTCGAAATGGCGGTCGATATTCGTGTTCCCTCGCTGTTTGCCGAGCCGCGCCGCATCATCGATGTGGAAGAAGCCGTGCAAAAACTGCGCACGGTCATCCCGGATCTCGACGAGAAGTGGCTGCGCGACCGGCTCACCGGCGACAAGGGCTTTGTTTGGCTCAAGCGCGAGCTGTCGCCCTCCATCCAGGAGCGGGTGATGCGGCTTGGCATCCCGGGCATCGACTTCATCACCGAATCCAAGCGCTTTTACCCCGGGATGACGGAAGCATCCCACATCCTGGGTTCAACCAACATCGACAACCAGGGCATCGCCGGCATCGAGCGGCACATGGATGGCGAGAACGTCGCGCTCCTGCAGGAGCTTGGCCTGGCCCGCGGCAATGCGCTGGCCCCGGTTGAGCTTTCCATCGACATGCGCGCCCAGCATGTGATGCACGAGCAGCTGATTGACGCGATGACGCGCTACCAGGCGATCGCTGCCGCCGGCATCATGCTCGATGTGCATACCGGGGAGGTCATTGCGCTCGCCTCGGTGCCCGATTTCAACCCGAATGATCCCGCATCGGCCCTGGTCAAGGACAGCTTCAACCGTATCACCGCCGGCATTTTCGAGCCCGGCTCCATCTTCAAGACCGTGACCATTGCCGGTGCACTCGATAGCGGTGCAGTATCGGTGAGCGATCAGTTCGATGCGCGCTTCGGCGTTCGCTTTGGCCGCTTCACCATCGATGACTTCCACGGCAAGCACCGCATTCTCAGCCTGCCCGAAGTTTATAAATACTCGTCCAATATCGGCACGATCCGCATCATGCAGGCCATGGGCAAGGAGCCCTATCGGCAGTTCCTGAGCACGATGGGCTTTGACCAGCGGGTACCCTTCGAGCTGCCCGAGATGCGCTTGCCAACGGTTCCCAAGCAACTGTCCGAAGTTGGCGCGGCCACCGCGTCTTTCGGTCACGGCTTATCGGTCTCCCCTCTGCACATGGCGGTAGCCTATGCAGCATTCGTCAATGGCGGCAATTACGTGCCTCCCACGCTGTACAAGCGTGACCTGGGAGAGGCCGAGTCCCTGTACCGGCGCGTCCTGCAGCCATCCACCAGTGATGCCCTGCGCTATCTCATGCGGCTTAATGCCCTTGAAGGTTCGGGCTCGCAGATGAACAAGGAAGCGCTGGGTTATCGCGTCGGCGGCAAGACCGGCACGGCCGAAAAGGTGGTTGACGGCCGCTATTCTTCCAGCAAAGTCACCAACTTCTTTGCGTCGGCTTTCCCGCTGGACAATCCACGCTATGCAATGGTGATCATGGTTGACGAGCCCAAGGCCGAAAACCCGCAGTCCGGCACCACCGCGGGCTGGAATGCCGGCACCGTCACCGGCCGCATCGTGCAGCGCGTTGCGCCCATGCTGGGCATCGCGCCCGATTTCTCCGAAGCGCTTGATCAGGCGCTGAAGCCCGCTGGCGTTTACTAAGGCCAACCACAAGGACCTGTTGCAGTGTCACTGAGCGTATCCCAGTTGCTGGAAGGATCAGGCGCCGCGCCGGTCAAGGATCTGGGTGCGGTGTTCGGCCTCAACTCGGACAGCCGGCGGATCGAGCTGGGCGAGCTGTTCTTTGCGCTCCCCGGCGCAGCGGTGCATGGCAATGCCTTTATCGCCGATGCGGTGGGGCGCGGGGCCTTGGCAGTGGTCACCGACCTCGTGCCCGCCCAAGATCCCGGCGTGCCAGTGATCGTGGTTCCCGATGTCCGCGCCGCCTATGCCCGCGCCGCCGCGCGCATCTTTGCGCCCCAGCCGCAAACCGTGGTGGCGGTCACCGGCACCAATGGCAAGACGTCCGTCGCGTCTTTCGTGCGGCAGATCTGGCAGCAGGCCGGAATTGCTGGCGCCAGCATCGGCACGCTCGGGGTGCAAACCGCCACGCGCCACATCGAGGGCAGTCTCACCACCCCCGACGCGCGATCGATCCACCAGAACATGCGCGCGCTCAAGGGGCAGGGCATCGACCATGTCGCGCTCGAAGCCTCCAGCCATGGTCTTGACCAGCGGCGTCTCGAAGGTATGCGCTTTGCCGCTGTCGCCTTCACCAACCTGACGCGCGATCATCTCGATTACCACGCCGATATGGATGAGTATCGCGCGGCTAAACTGCGGCTCTTTAGCGATCTGCTGGCCGATGGCGGCACGGCGGTGGTCTATATGGATGATCCCGGGCACGCGGCTTTCCTCGCGGCCGCGGTCGACCGGGGCGCAAAGCTGCTGGGCGTTGGCCATGCCCCCGGGGCTGCCATCCAGATCCTTTCGGTGACAACGCAGGGCTACGGGCAGCGCGTCGAGGTCCGCTTCGAAGGCGAAACCGTGAGCTTTCACCTCCCGCTCACCGGCGAATTCCAGGTCGGCAATGCCCTGGTCGCCACTGGGTTGGCGATAGCGAGTGGTGTCCCCAAGGCGCAGGCTTTCGCCGCGCTGGAGCAGCTGCGTGGCGCCAAGGGGCGCCTGGAACTCATAGCTGAGCACAATGGCGCGGCGGTGTTTGTGGATTATTCCCACACGCCCGGCGCCTTGAAGACCGCGCTCGTGGCTTTACGCCCCTATGTGACGCGTGATCTGCGTGTGGTCTTCGGCGCCGGCGGCGACCGGGACAAGGGCAAGCGTCCGCAGATGGGCGCCGTTGCCGCTGAGCTGGCGGACAAGATCATCGTCACTGACGACAATCCCCGCACCGAAGTTGCCGCCACGATCCGCGCCGAGATCATGCATGCGGTACCCCGCGCCGCAGAGATCGGCGATCGCGGCGAAGCCATCAGCACCGCCGTTGCCGCGCTCCAGCCCGGCGACGTTTTGCTCGTTGCCGGCAAGGGGCATGAGGATTACCAGATCATCGGCACGACCAAGCACCACTTCTCGGACCACCAAGCCGTGGCCGAGGCAATCAAGAGACTCTGATGCCCGCACTCTGGACCCGAGACGCCCTGTTGCAAGCCACAGGGGGGCGGATGGTGGGAACGGTTGGGGCGAGCATCGGCTCGGTCTCCATCGACTCGCGTGACCTGGGTCCCGATGCCTTGTTCGTCGCCATCAAGGGTGATCGCTTCGACGGTCATGACTTTGTGGCTCAAGCCCTGGCCAATGGCGCCGCTGCTGCATTGGTGAGCGAGGGTCGGGGCGAACAAGACGGCTGCATCGTCGTCCCCGATGCGCTGGAGGGACTGCGCGATCTCGCTCGCGCCGCCCGTGCCAGGAGCAAGGCGCTGGTGGTTGGCGTCACCGGCAGCGTTGGAAAGACCACCACCAAGGAGGCGATCCGCACCGTGCTCGAGGCGGCAGGTCCGACCCACGCATCGATCAAGAGCTTCAACAATCACTGGGGCGTGCCGCTGATGCTGGCCCGTATGCCAGCGGAAGCGCAGTTTGGCGTCTTCGAAATGGGCATGAACGCCGCCCGCGAGATCGCGCCCTTGTCGCAACTGGTGCGGCCGCATATCGCCGTCATCACCAATGTGGCCGCCGCACATTTGGAAAATCTCGGTTCTTTGGAAGCTATCGCCGCGGCCAAAGCGGAGATCTTCGAGGGTCTCGAGCCTGGCGGCACCGCGGTGCTCAATGCCGATCACCCCCAGATCGAGCTGCTGCTCGAGGCGGCACGCAAGGCGGGCGTTCAACGGGTGATCACCTATGGCTTCACCGAGGGCTGTGACTGGCGCATTCTCGAAGCGGATCTGCAGGCCGAGGGCAGCACCGCCACGCTTGAGCATGCCGGCGAGCGCATCTCGCTCCATCTCAACACTCCGGGCCGCCATATGGTGGTCAATGCCGTTGCAGCGCTGATTGTCGCTGACCTCGCCGGAATGGGCCGGGAGGCTGCCGTGGCAGCATTGGCCAGCTTTGGCGCACAGCCGGGCAGGGGGCAGCGCCTGCTCCTGGGCGATCCCGAGCGCCCGCTGCTGCTGATTGATGAAAGCTACAATGCCAACACCGCCTCGATGACCGCGGCGCTCGACGTCTTCGCGGCCCAGCCGGCACCCGGCGGCCGCAAACTGCTGGTGCTGGGCGACATGCGTGAGCTCGGGGCTCAAAGCGCTGCACTCCATGCCAGCCTCGCCGAACCAGTTCTGCGCTCGGGCGCTGAGCGTATCTACCTGGTCGGCCCCGAAATGGCCGCCCTTGCCACTACACTGGGCGCCGGGCGTGTGGCTTGCCACACACAAACGGCAGCAGAGATGGGGATGATCGTGCTCAACGATCTTGCTTCGGGCGATGCAGTTATGATCAAAGGGTCCAACGGCGTGGGGCTAGCGGGCGTCGTTGAAAAAATCCGGGGCCATTTCCACCAGAAATAGCCCACCCACGCGAGGACACCTCCCAAAAATGCTGTACTTTCTTGCCCAGTTGGGGGACACGCTCGCGGCGTTCAACGTCTTCCGCTACATCACCTTCCGCACCGCGGGGGCGGTGGTTACCGCCCTGTTCTTCGTGTTCCTGTTCGGGCCGGGGATGATCTCCCTGTTGCGCCTCAAGCAGGGCAAGGGTCAGCCGATCCGCGAAGATGGCCCCCAAGGCCACCTGCTGACCAAGAAGGGCACGCCCACCATGGGCGGGCTGATGATCCTGTCGGGCGCGGTTATATCGACCCTGCTTTGGTCAAACCTCACCAATGGCTATGTCTGGGTAGTCTTGTTCGTGACGGTCGGCTTTGGCGCCATCGGCTTTTACGATGACTATCTCAAGGTCAAGCGCATGAGCCACAAGGGTTTTGGGGGCAAGCAGCGCCTCGCCCTTGAAGCGCTCATTGGCGTTGTGGCTTGTTATGCCATCTCGCAACTCTCGCCGGGCGCGTTCTCCAATGCGCTTTTGTTCCCCTTTGCCAAGGGATTGGCGGTTGATCTTGGCATCTTCTTTGTGCTGTTCGGCGGCTTCGTGATCATGGCCGCCGGTAACTCGGTGAACCTCACCGACGGGCTGGATGGCCTCGCCATTGTGCCGGTGATGGTTGCCTCGGCCTGCTTTGCCCTGATCGCCTATCTCGTGGGTAACCAGGTCTTCTCGGATTACCTGCTGCTCAACCATGTCCCCGGCACAGCCGAACTGTCGGTGGTTTGCGGCGCCCTGATCGGGGCCGGCCTCGGCTTTTTGTGGTTCAACGCCCCGCCAGCCCAGATCTTCATGGGCGACACCGGCTCGCTCGCCTTGGGCGGCGCGCTCGGCTCAATCGCCGTCGCCACCAAGCACGAAATCGTCCTTGCCATTATTGGGGGCCTCTTCGTGCTGGAAACCGTGTCGGTGATCGTTCAGGTCGCCTCGTTCCGTCTCACCGGCAAGCGGGTGTTCCGCATGGCGCCCATCCACCACCATTTCGAGCATATGGGCTGGACGGAGAGCCAGGTCGTGATCCGGTTCTGGATCATTTCCTTCGTGCTGGCGCTAATCGGGTTGAGTTCGCTCAAGCTGCGCTAATTGGCGGCGCCGCGCCGCAGCGTGCAAGTTGTTGCAAAATGCGATGCAAGTTGGAAATCGGTAACCATCCCTGGGTTAGATATGGGGACTAGTGTTCCGTCTGGAGGCCGTGAGGCCGACTGCCCATGATGTTTTCCCGTGCCGAAAAAACACCCATCGCCGAATGGTGGTGGTCGATCGATCGCGAACTGCTTGGGGCGCTGATCCTGTTGCTGACCTGCGGCATGGTGCTGAGCTTTGCCGCCAGTCCGCCGGTGGCCGAGCGCATCGGGCTTTCCCCTTGGTTCTTCATCATTCGCCACGCCATGTTTTGTGGGCTGGCGCTGCCCGTGCTAGTCGCAACCTCCTTGTTGAGCCACCGGCAGGCGCGGGTTGGCGCTCTCATTGCGCTGGGTGTCAGCGTTGTCCTGCTCTGGGCGACCCTGAAGCTAGGCACGGAAGTGAAGGGCGCTCGGCGCTGGATCACCCTGGCGGGCCAATCCATTCAGCCTTCCGAATTCGTCAAGCCGGCCTTTGCCGTGCTGGGTGCCTGGTTGTTCTCGGAATCGATGATCCACCGCAATGTGCCGGGCAAGATCCTTGCCACCCTGATCATGCTGGTGATCGTTTGTGGCCTCTTGCTGCAGCCCGATATCGGGCAGACCGCGCTGGTACTGGCGACCTGGGCCGTGCTGCTGTTCCTGTCCGGCATTTCCTGGTTCATCATCTTTGGCCTGGCCGGTGTAGCAGCCGTGCTGCTGTTCGGCGCCTATATGTTCTTCCCGCACTTTTCACGCCGCATCGATACCTTCCTCAACCCCGATGGTGGTGGCAATACCTACCAGATCGACCGCGCCCTCCAGTCCTTGCTGGAAGGCGGCTGGTTCGGGCGGGGCCCGGGCGAATCCATTGCCAAAAAGCTCATCCCTGACGCCCATGCCGACTATGTGTTCTCCGCCGCCGCCGGTGAGTTCGGCATTCTCTTCTGCATGGTTTTGGTGGGATTGATCGGCTTTATCGTTATCCGCGCCATGCTCGGGGCGCAGCGCCAGAGCAGCCTGTTCGCCCGCCTTGCTGCCTCGACACTCGCAATCCAGTTCGCCATGCAGTCGGGCATCAACCTCGCCGTGAACCTCAACCTCGTTCCACCCAAGGGCATGACCTTGCCCTTCGTGTCCTATGGTGGCACCTCCATGATTGCGATTGCCTTTGGCATGGGGCTGATGCTCGCTTTCACCCGCACCAAGCCCGAAGAACGCCTGGCCACCGGGCTGCCCAGTTACAAGAGCGCATTGGTGCCCGCAGAATGAAAAAGTTCATGTTGATGGCCGGCGGCACGGGCGGGCACCTGTTTCCCGCCATGGCTCTGGCCCAGGAACTGCGCCGTCGTGGTCACGTCATCGAGTTGATGACCGACCATCGAGTGGAAAGCTATGGCAGCGAATTCCCCGCGCGCGAAATCCACATCGTGCCCTCCGCCACGCCCTCGACGCGCAACCCGGTCAAGTTTGCCGCGGCGGCGGTCAAGCTGAGCGGCGGCGTTGCCGTCGCCTTGCGCAAGCTGCGGCGCAGCCGACCTGATGCCGTTATTGGCTTTGGCGGCTATCCCACCTTTCCACCATTCGTCGCAGCAAGCCTTCTGGGCATTCCCGGCATCCTGCATGAGCAGAATGCCGTAATGGGTCGCGCGAACCGCGCGCTGGTGCGTTTCGCCGATCTGCTTGCCCTGAGCTTTGCCAGCACCAAATATGCCGAGGCGCTGCAGATCGAAACCGTGCTCACCGGCAATCCGGTGCGTGATCGGGTGCGCGCCGTTGCTGATCGCCCCTACGCGGCGCCTGATTCCGAGGGGCCGTTGCACCTCGTCGTGTTCGGGGGCAGCCAGGGCGCCAAGGCGCTGTCCGACATTGTCCCCGCCGCCATTGCCGAGTTGCCCGAAGCCCTGCGCCAGCGCCTTGAGGTGCTGCAGCAGTGCCGCGCCGAAGACCTCGACCGGGTGGCCGAAATTTACCGCAAGGCTCGAGTCAATGTTGAACTGGCGGCCTTTTTCGGCGACCTGCCGGAGCGCATCGCCGCCTCCCATCTGGTGATCGCCCGCTCGGGTGCATCGACGGTGGCGGAACTCTGCGTCCTCGGGCGCCCCGCAATCCTTGTGCCGCTGCCTGGCTCGATTGATGCCGATCAGAAAAACAACGCCCTCACGGTCGAAGCGGCCGGGGGCGGCTGGGTGGCCGAGCAGGCCACGCTCTCACCGCAATCGCTTGCGACACGCCTTGCCACCTTGTTGACCGACCCTTCGGCTCTTGCCACCGCAGCGGCCCGGGCCAAGGGGCTGGGCGCGCCCCATGCCGTGGAAAAACTCGCTGACCTCGCCGAAATGCTGGCGGGCAAAGACTTTCAAGAACTGGAACATACCCCATGAAAATGCCGCGCAATATCGGGCCGGTCCACTTTGTCGGCATCGGCGGCATCGGCATGAGTGGCATCGCCGAAATCCTGCACAATCAGGGCTATGTGGTGCAGGGCTCGGACGCCGCTGCCAACCCCAATGTGCAGCGCCTGCGCGACATGGGCATCCGCATCGAGATCGGCCAGCGCGCCGAAAATCTCGGTGAAGCCGCTGTTGTCGTCGTCTCTTCCGCCATCAAGAAGGACAACCCCGAGCTGGTGGCCGCCCGTGCCCGGGCGCTGCCGGTGGTGCGGCGTGCCGAGATGCTGGCCGAGATCATGCGCTTCAAGAACGCCATCGCCATCGGCGGCACCCATGGCAAGACCACGACCACGACCCTGGTGGCGACGCTGCTCGATGCCGGCGATCTCGATCCCACCGTCATCAATGGCGGCATCATCAATGCCTATGGCACTAATGCCCGGCTGGGCGCGGGCGAATGGATGGTGGTGGAGGCCGACGAGAGCGACGGCACCTTCGTCAAGCTGCCGGCCGACGTCGTCGTCGTCACCAATATCGATCCCGAGCATCTCGACCATTACCGCGACTTTGAAGGCGTCAAGCGCGCCTTCCACAACTTCGTCGAGAACGTCCCTTTTTATGGCTTTGCGGTGATGTGCCTCGATCACCCCGAAGTGCAGGCGCTGGTCGGCGAAATCCGCGACCGCCGCGTCATCACCTATGGCACCAATCCCCAGGCCGATGTGCGTCTCGTGGACCTGGAAACCGTGGATGGCGTCAGCAAGTTCTCCGTCGAGATCCGCGACCGCATCCGGCTGACCCAGTTGCGCATTGATGGGCTCGAGCTGCCCATGCCGGGCGAACACAACGCCCTCAACGCTACCGCCGCTATCGCCGTGGCCGACCAGCTGCATGTTCCGGCCGAAGCCATCCGCAAAGGCCTCAAGGGCTTTTCGGGGGTCAAGCGCCGCTTCACCAAGACCGGCGTCGTTGGCGGCGTCACCGTGATCGATGATTACGGCCACCATCCCGTCGAGATCGCCTCGGTGCTGCGCGCGGCCCGGCAATCCACCAAGCGCGACGTTATCGCCGTGGTCCAACCGCATCGCTATTCGCGCCTGCAGGATCTGTTCGACGATTTCTCTGCCTGCTTCAACGACGCCGATACCGTGATCGTCGCTCCGGTTTACGCCGCGGGCGAGCAGCCCATCCCCGGCGTTACGCACGACGAGCTGGTCAACCGTATCCGCGCCCGCGGCCACCGCGATGCTCGCGTGATCGACCGGGCCGAAGCCCTTGCGCCGCTGCTCGCCAGCCGCGTGGCCAAGGGCGACTATGTGGTGTGCCTGGGTGCCGGCAACATTACGCAATGGGCCGCCGCGCTGCCGGCGGAACTCGGCGCGCTTATGGGGGAGGATCCCCAGTGAGCCACCTCCTCGTGATTGCCGTTGCAGGAGCATTTTGATGGCCAAGCACGTCGCCGTCCTTATGGGCGGATTGTCCAATGAGCGCCCGGTTTCCCTTAGCTCCGGCAAGGGTTGTGCCGAAGCGCTGCGCACGGCCGGCTATCGGGTAACCGAGGTCGATGTCGGCTATGACGTCGCCGAACAGCTCCGCGAGATCGCGCCCGATGTCGCCTTCAATGCCCTGCATGGCCGCTACGGGGAGGATGGCACCATCCAGGGGGTGCTCGAATTCCTGCGCATTCCCTATACCCATTCCGGCGTTTTGGCGTCGGCGCTCGCCATGGACAAGCACCAGACCAAGATCATGCTCAAGGCCGCCGGCGTGCCGGTGACCGACCATGTGGTGGCCAGCCGGGCTGAAGTCGGGCGCGCCCATGTCATGCCCGCCCCCTATGTGGTCAAGCCGGTCGCCGACGGCTCGAGCTTTGGCATCCTGATCGTCAAGGCTGACCAGTCCCATCCACCCCAGGAAATCCTGGGCGAAGACTGGAAGGGCGGCGAAGAGCTGATGGTCGAGCGCTATATCCCTGGACGGGAGCTGACCTGTGCCGTGATGGGCGATGTAGCCCTGGGCGTCACCGAGATCGTCACCGATCTGGCCTTCTACAACTACGAGGCGAAATACTCCGCCGGCGGATCACATCATGTGCTGCCGGCGCAAATTTCACCGAAAATTTACGACAAAGTGCAGAAGATGAGCCTGCTTGCCCATGCGGCGTTGGGGTGTCGCGGGATTACCCGAAGCGACTTCCGCTTCAACGACGCGGCAGGCGAAGATGGTGAATTGGTCTGCCTTGAAATCAACACCCAGCCGGGAATGACCCCCACTTCGCTGGCGCCCGAACAAGCGGCTCACGCCGGGCATTCCTTCGAAGAACTGGTCACCTGGTTGGTGGAGGACGCGAGTTGCAACAGGTAAAAAGCGAGGCGTTTTTCGCCGGAGCGCGGGTGGTTAATCCGCGCCAGCTGCCTGTTCGCATGCGACCGCCCCGGCGCAAGCTGGCCAATATTGTGGGCCGTGCCTGGGTGCTGCACCGCCTCGCCCTCGTGCGGGCCGCCAGCGCTATGGCGCTGCTCGCCGTTGGGCTGGGTGTGTGGCAGGTCCGGGAGCCGATCGGGCTGGGGATGGCCACCCTTGGCGAACTGGCGCAAGGGCAGGCTGCCGCTGCTGGCTTTGCCATTGGCGAAATCTCGATCACGGGCCAAGCCCTGACGCGCGAGCAGGACATCTTCGATGCCCTTGGCGTGCAGCCCTACACCTCGACCGTTGCGTTTGACGTCGAAGCGGCCCGCCTGCGCATTGCCGAGCTGCCTTCGGTAGAGGCCGTCAGCGTCCGTAAGGGCCTGCCCGGTGACATCGTCGTCACCATCACTGAAAAGGTACCGGTGGCGCGTTGGCGCGTGGATGGCGTGACCTTTGTGGTGGATGCCCAGGGCGACCAGATCGGCGAAGATGCCGGTGCTTATGGCGATCTGCCCCTCGTCGTGGGCGATGGCGCGGCGGATGATGCCCTCGTGATGATCCGGGCGCTGCAGCAATATCCGGTGCTGCAGGAGGGTCTGGTGGCCCTGTCGCGCATCGCCGACCGCCGCTGGGACATGATCTTCGAAACCGGCTTGCGCGTGCAATTGCCCGAGCTTGGCGTCGCCCAGGCGCTGCGCAAGCTCGATATGTATCAAACTGAATACCAGCTCCTTGACCGCGACGTCACCGTCATCGATTTGCGCGTGGATAGCCTCGTGGCAGTCCGGCCGGCCGAGATCGAAGAAGAAAAAGAAACCAAGAAACCATGATGACCGATGCCATGACTTCGCGGCTTCGTCCCCTTCAGCCCGGGCGCACCACGCTTGTGGCGGTGCTCGACATCGGCTCCACCAAGATTTGTTGCGTGATTGCGCGTTTGTCGCCCCGGCCGGAAGGCAAGTCGCTCAAGGGCCGCTCGCACAAGGCCGAGGTCATCGGCTTTGGTTATGGCCCATCCTCGGGGGTCAAGAGCGGGGTCGTCACCGATATAGAGAAGGCCGAGCAGGCTATTCGCTCGGTCGTGGGCATGGCCGAGCGCGCCGCCGGGCTGACCCTGGAGTCGGTGCTCGTCAATGTCACCGCAGGCCGACTCGGCTCGGAAACCTTTTCCGCGGCCGTCTCGCTTGATGGCCAGGAAGTCGAAAAGGCCGATCTGCAGCGCGTGCTGCGCGCCGTTAACGAGCGCAGCGTTCGCCCCGAGCGGTCGATCATCCATGCCTTGCCCATCGGCTATTCGCTCGATGGCCAAAAGGGCATCCAGGATCCCAAGGGCATGGTCGGCGACAAGCTCGGCGTCGACGTGGCGGTGGTGAGCTCGGAAACCCTTGCCATGCGCAATCTCGAATTGGTGCTGCATCGCTGCCATCTGCAGATCGAAGCGCTGGTCGCCACGCCTTATGCCTCGGGTCTGGCGACCCTGGTTGATGATGAAGCCCAGCTCGGTGTCGCCTGCCTGGATTTCGGCGGCGCTACCACGACCGTTTCGGTCTTCAACGAAGGCCATCTTTGCTATGCCGACGCGATCGCAATTGGCGGGCATCACCTGACTCTGGACATTGCGCGCCAGCTCTCGGTCAGCGTTGCCGATGCCGAGCGCCTGAAGACGCTTTATGGCTCGGTGCTGCCCGGCCAGGCCGACGAACGCGACATGATTCCCATCCAGCCGGTGGGCGCGACTCACGATGAGGCGCCGGGGCAGGTGGCTCGTTCCGTGCTGACCCGGATCATGCGGCCGCGAATCGAAGAAATCCTGACGGCCATCCGCGATCGCATGCAAGCCACGGGGATGATGGATATGTGCGGGCGGCGTTTCGTGATGACTGGCGGCGCCAGCGAAATGACGGGCCTGCCCGAAGTCGCCCGCCGCGTGCTCGCACGCAATGTGCGCAATGGCCGGCCGATGGGAATCGCGGGGCTGCCGGAGATGGCCAAGGGCGCAGCCTTCGCGACCGTTGCCGGCATGCTGATTTACCCGCAGGTGTGCTCGCATGAATATGCCGAGCCGCGCGGCGCCAGCAAGCTGACCGGCACCGATGGTTACCTGGCGCGGGTCGGGCACTGGCTGAAGGCCAGCTTTTAGCGTGGTTGGCCGGGCAGCCTCCGCTGCCCGGCGACTCAATTTATCCCCGGTGCCAAAAGCTCGGTTATTGTTGCCCCATCTTCATGCGTAACTGCGCGGTCGCGACGAACGGTCGGCATGGGGAGGCCGGATGGCATGGGGGTCGCTCCATGTCCTGTGGTTTAAAGGATGATCTGTGACCCGATTTGAGCCCCCGGGTTTGTCTTTCGGCACGGGCTTAAGCCGAGGACGGTCCTTTCCATAGAGTCTCCGGGATAGCATGGGGCAAGGCTTGCTTCACCTATATCCTTCGCCGGACGACCGGCACCGAGGCGATCCTTGCCCCATGTCGCAGCCGCTGACCTTTGGTCGAGCGGAGATTCGGCACGCCTCAGCCGCCCTGGCGCCGTTTACCATCTCGTTTTCGTGAAGCTGAAAGCCGGCCTGAAACGCCGCATGTCCCCTGGACCCCAGAGAGCGGGGAAGTGTTGCATTTTGCATGAGGGTTAACGGCAATGGGACAGTTGTTAGGTGCCCGTTAACGATTTGGGAGGTAAATCTTTACCAACCAAGCCACTATGGGGCCCCTAATGACCATCAACCTCACGATCCCAGATATTCAGGAACTTAAGCCCCGCATCACCGTATTCGGATGTGGTGGCGCCGGCGGCAACGCCGTTAACAACATGATCGAGTCTGGGCTCGATGGCGTCGACTTCGTCGTTGCCAACACCGACGCACAGGCTCTCGCCCTCAGCAAGGCACAGCGCATCATCCAGTTGGGTGTCGGCGTTACCGAGGGCTTGGGTGCTGGCTCGCACCCGGAAGTCGGTCGCGCCGCAGCCGAAGAAAGCTGGGACGAGATCAACGATCACCTCTCGGGCTCGCACATGGTGTTTATCACCGCGGGCATGGGCGGCGGTACCGGCACCGGTGCGGCCCCGGTTGTGGCTCGGGCCGCTCGTGAGCAGGGCATCCTGACGGTTGGCGTGGTCACCAAGCCGTTCTCGTTCGAAGGCAATCGTCGCGCTCGTCTGGCTGAAGACGGCATCGATGAGCTGCACCGCCATGTCGACACCCTGATCGTTATCCCCAACCAGAACCTGTTCCGGGTTGCCAACGAAAAGACCACCTTCGCCGACGCCTTCGCGATGGCAGATCAGGTGCTGTTCTCGGGCGTCGCCTGCATCACCGATCTGATGGTCAAGGAAGGCCTCATCAACCTCGACTTCGCCGACGTTCGCGCCGTGATGCGCGGCATGGGCAAGGCGATGATGGGTACCGGCGAAGCATCGGGCGAAGACCGTGCGCGTCACGCTGCCGAAGCTGCCATTGCCAATCCGCTGCTGGACGATGTGTCCATGCAGGGTGCACGTGGCCTGCTGATCTCGATCACCGGCGGCCCTGACCTGACCCTTTACGAAGTGGACGAGGCTGCCAGCCGCATCCGCGAGGAAGTCGACTCGGATGCTAACATCATCCTGGGTGCAACCTATGATCCAGATCTGACCGGCACGATCCGCGTGTCCGTCGTGGCGACCGGCACCGATGCAACCATGGTGCAGGCGCTCGAGCCCGCAAAGCCGCATGCTTCGCGCACGCCGCTTTCGGTAAAGCGTCATGTTCCCGTCGAGCCGACCCGTATTGCCGCCGAGCGTAGCGCCCAGGGCGTTGTTCAGCAGCAGATCGAGCATCAGGTCGAAGCCGCGGTGGCCGAGGCTATCTCCCATGAAGCGCCAGCCCCCGCCTATAGCGGCCATGACGATGATGGTGTGATGGTGGAGCCCTATATCCCTTCGGCCCAGGCCATCGACGAGATGGACGAGCCCGCAATGCCCGAAGAATCGCCGGTGCCGAGCGTTTATGTGCCTTCGCACGCCGCTCGCCCCGAAGGTCAGCGCCGGATGCCCCGCACTGAGGAGCTTCCAATTGTTGCGCGCCGGTCACAGGAGCCGCAGGAAAGGCAGGACGCCGAGCCTCGCAATGCCCGTGCCTTGTTCAAGCGTTTGGCCTCCAATGTGGGCCTGAGCCTGGGTCAAACCGCTGAAGGCGGACGCGACGAAGCGGTCTATTCTGGAGCCGATGATGCCGCTGCTCGCAGCGCGATTGAGGCAGGCGGCCCAAGGGCTTCGCGGGTTCCGGCTGCTGCTGAAGGTGCGCGCGGCGCTCTTGATCCGCATGGTCGCCAGCCCGCTCCTGCGCCCCAGAAAGAGCATCTTGAGATCCCCGCTTTCCTGCGCAAGCACGGTTAACGGTTCCTTGTAGCGAGCATCCAACATCACTCGGTGCGGCTTCCGCACCGAGTTTTTTTTGGCTAACAGTTTCCGCGTACCCCGCTGGGGTGGAGTGATCCCGAGTATGAATAAACTGTCCACGCGCCAGCGCACCCTGTCATCCACCCTGTCCTTTGCTGGATATGGTGTTCACGGGGCACAGCCCGTTACGCTTACCCTGGGCCCCGCGCCCGTCGATAGCGGCTTCCTGATTTGCCGCGAAATGAGCGACGGAAGGGTCACCAAGCCCGTACCGGTGCATTTCTCACGCATTACCCGCACCACGCTTTGCACCACGCTCGATCTGGGCGACAGCGTCAGCGTCGCCACCATCGAGCATGTGACCTCGGCTCTGTCGGGCATGGGCGTCGACAATGCCTTGATCACTCTGGACGGCCCGGAATGCCCCATTCTTGATGGCAGTGCATTCCCGTTCGCCCAGGCGATTCTGGAAGCAGGGCTCGAAATCCAGCCGGCCCAGCGGAAGTTCCTCAAGGTCATGCGCGCTGTTACCGTGCGCAACAACGACTCCTTTGCCGCGCTCGAGCCCTATAACGGCCGCGCCCTTGATCTCGAGATTGATTTTGACAGCAAGGTCATCGGCCGGCAGCGCATGATCTTCGACTGGACGCCGCGGCGGTACTACGACGACGTTTCGCGTGCCCGTACCTTCGGTTTCGTTCGCGACGCCAAGATCCTGCGCCAGGCCGGCTACGCCATGGGCTCGAGCCTCGACAATTCCATCACCGTCCATGAGGACAAGATCCTCAACCCCGGCGGCTTGCGCTACGAGGACGAATTTGTCCGTCACAAGCTGCTCGATGCCATCGGCGACCTGTCACTCGGTGGCTTGCCGATCTGGGGCCGGTTCCGCTCCTATAAGGGTGGCCACGCCTTGAACGCCCATGTTCTGGCTGGGCTATTTTCGAGTGAAGCCAACTATGAAATAGTGGGCGCCGAGGCATTGCCGCTCGAATTCGAGGCGTTTGACGATCAACCTGATGGGCTGGCTGTCAATCATTACCTGCGTTCGGTGCGTTAATTCTTCGTGGCCGGCACGGCCACAGTTTTGATCCATTTTCTATCTACGCCGCAGCAGCGGTACGTGTAAGGACGGGACAGTTCGTGACAGTTGTTGCTTTTGGTGGTCGCGCTAGCCGGACAGTCCGGTTGCTTTCGGTTGGCGTCATGGTCGTGGCGCTTACGGGCTGCTCGGGCATGAACCTGTTCGGGCCCCCTAAGGCCAAGGAAGAGCCGATCATCCCGGCGGAGTCGCTGTATCAGCAGGCTCTCGATAATATGGACGCGCAGCGCTACAACACGGCTGTGACCCAGCTCGAGCGCCTCGAGCGCCAGCACCCCAATTCGCCCCTGGCGGAAAAAGGCAAGCTGATGCAGGTCTATGCGCATTACCGCATCGGCAAGTTCGCCGAAGCGATCCTCGCCGCCGACCGCTTCCTTGCGCTTTATCCGAACGGCAAGGACGTTCCTTACGTGCTCTATCTCAAGGGCAACTCCTATTACGGGCAGATCAAGGACATCACTCGCGACCAGCAATTGTCGCGCGATGCCATCGACACCTATAATCTGCTGATCGCCAACTATCCCAAGTCGCCTTACGCCGAGGACGCTAAGGAAAAGCTGCTGGTTGGTTATGACCAACTCGCTGGCAAGGAAATGTCGGTTGGCCGCTATTATCTCGGCAACGGCCAGTACACGGCCGCGATCAATCGCTTCCGGGTGGTCGTGGAAGAACACCAGACCTCGACCCATATCGAGGAGGCGCTTTATCGCCTGACCGAAGCCTATCTGTTGCTCGGTCTCGTTAACGAGGCCAAGACCGCAGCGGCCGTGCTTGGGCACAACTATCCGTCCAGCACCTGGTACCAGGAAGCCTTCAAGAAACTGGGCCAGCAGGGTCTAGCTCCCGCCATGGGAAGCGGCAGCTGGATGAGTTCGCTGCGCAAGTAACGAACTAAAGTGTTGCTTGTTTGTTCCGGGGCGCGCTAGTTTGCTGGCGTGCCCCGATTATTTGCCGGCCATGCCGCGCAGCGGTGCCGGTCTGGGTGGAGCTTGGGATTTCCGGGAATGCTGAACGCGCTTTCGGTTCGCAACATTGTCCTTATCGATCAGCTTGATCTGGCGCTGGGCGCCGGCATGACGGTTCTTACCGGCGAGACCGGCGCCGGCAAGTCGATCCTGCTTGATGCGCTTACGCTTGCTCTCGGTGGGCGAGGGGACGCTTCGCTGGTGCGCCGCGGCAGCGAGAACGGTCAGGTTGTCGCCGTCCTGCAACTTGCGGCCGATCACCCCGCTCGTGCGGCGCTGCGCGACAATGCCATTCCCGACGACGAAGATGTGATCCTGCGGCGGGTGCAATATGCCGATGGCCGCACCCGAGCCTTTATCAATGATCAGCCGGTGTCGGCTGCGCTCCTGCAACGCGTTGGCTCGCAGATCGTGGAAATCCATGGCCAGCACGATGACCGCGCTCTGGTGGATGTCGCAACCCACCGCGCGGCGCTCGACGCCTTTGGGGAATTGGACACCCAAGCGGCTCTGGTCCGGGACGCCTGGCAGGAACTCGCCGATGCACAAGCTGCGGTCAAGGAGCAGAAAGCCTTGGTTGCGGCGGCGTTGGCGGAGGAGGACTTCGCCCGTCACACTGTCGAAGAGCTCTCCAAGCTCGCACCGCAGGTCGGCGAGGAAGAAGAGTTGTCCGAGCGCCGGCAACATCTGCAGCAGCTTGAGCGTTCGGCCGCCGAGGTCGGGGAAATTGACGAGTTGATCAACGGACCCATGGCTCCGGCGCCAGCCCTTGCCGGGCTGATGCGCCGCTTGCTCCGCAAGATCGACGGCGGGGCAGACCTGTTCCAGCCCATTGTTGATGCGCTCGACAACTCGTTAATTGCGCTTGATCGTACCGCCGATGCGCTGGAGGATCTGAAGCGTGAGATGGCGTTTGATCCGGCCGAGTTGGAGGGCGTGGAAGAGCGCTTGTTTGCCCTGCGCGCTGCAGCACGAAAGCACCAGACCAACTGCGATGACCTGCCAGCCGTGCTGGCTCGGTTCTCCGCTGACCTGGAGACCCTGCAAAGTGGGGAAAGCCGATTGGCCTCCCTTGAAGCCGCGGCGGTGCAGGCTGAAGCGCTCTACCGCAACCATGCCAAGGCTCTCAGTGCCAGCCGGGCCGAGGCTGCCGGGGCACTGGGCGCGGCCGTGGGCGCCGAGTTGCCGGATTTGAAGCTGGGTTCGGCACGCTTCATCGTCGATCACCAGATCGATGAAAGCCGGCTCATGGCGTCTGGCTACGACCAGATCGCCTTTCATGTGCAAACCAATCCGGGCACCATGCCCGGGCCGCTGCTCAAGGTTGCCTCAGGGGGCGAGCTCAGCCGCTTCCTTCTGGCGCTCAAAGTGGTGCTGGCCGATCGTGGTTCGGCGCCGGTGCTGATCTTTGACGAAATCGACACCGGCGTTGGCGGCGCGGTGGCAGACGCCATTGGGCGGCGCTTGGCGCGCCTGGCCAACAAGGTGCAGGTCCTGGCCGTGACCCACGCTCCCCAGGTTGCCGCCCGTGCTCAACGGCATCTTCTGATCGAGAAGCAGGCGGTAGAAGAGGGCGCCTTTGTCCGCACGCATGTCAAACCGCTGGATACTCCGGCGCGACGCGAGGAAGTAGCGCGCATGCTCGCCGGCGCCAAGGTTACCGAGGAAGCCAGGGCCGCTGCCAGCAAGCTTCTAAGCGAAGTGCACTGACGGATCTGGAAGCGCGGAGCATTGGCAGCAGCGGATTTCCCGCTGCTGCAGGGCTACAATCTAAGCCGCTTCGCCGCCGCTCTTGTTCAGCCGTACGATCAGCACATCGCGGGCCGGCACGGTAATTGTCCCCGCACCATCCGCAGCGTTGTATGATGACCAGTAAGGCTCACCCAGGGAGGCGATTTGCTGGTCCACCATGACTTCCGCCTTTTGCGCCTCGCGCGTAGGATTGATCACCCAAAGCACAGCTCCTTCCGGTCCTTCATGCAGGCGGGCATGCAGTTGGGGGTTTGAAAGGGTGACGCGCGGTTTATTGCCGGTCCAGGCGAGCACATCAGCAAAGTAAGCCAGGTTTTCCGCGCTGCTGGTGCGGAAATATGCGACCCCGGGATGGGTGCCGACCAGCAATGTCCGGCCCTCACCAAAGCTGTTCTCCACCACCGCGGTGCGTCCGTCCGTGAAAGCGCCGCGCGCAGTGCCCGTCGTCGGAGCATAGGACTGCAGGAACCCGCCGCCGCCAACTGGCTTGCCATCGAAATCGAACCGAATGCGGTCGCCGATATCGGGCATGAACTCGACCTCGCTTTCGCGCGCCCCGAACACCCGGTCGAGCCCGTTGTGGGGCTGCACCGTTCCAACCTTGCCGCGATCGCCGAAATAGCCAGGCGTCGCCTCCGATATCAGTGTACCGCCTGCCTCCACCCAGGCGCCCAGCTTCTGAGCGTGTTCGGCCGTCAGCATGATCGGGTAGGGCGCATAGATGGTGTCGTAATCGTTGATGTGATCGATATGGACCCAGTCGGCCTGGATGCCATTGTCGAAAAAGCCGCGATAGGCACCCCACATCGCCTCACGATAAGTCTCGGGCTTGTGGTTGTGGTTGAGCAGGTAGTCCCAGGCCTGCGCCTCCGGGATCACCAGCAGCGCGATATCGCCCTTGACCGGCTTGGCCGCAAAGAGCGACTTCTGCTCGAGTGCATTGGCCCATTTGCCGATTTCGCTCGCCATGTCCGAGCGCGGTGTGCGCGAACCATCCATGCCATAGGAGCCAAAGGCGCCGAACAGCGGACCGTCCAGCAGCGGCCGGAAGCGCAGATTGAGCACACCCGTGGCGCCGGCCGCAAAGGAGGTCATGGTGAGGGTGCGGATATCTTCGGGGTCCATGACCCGGCCATCTTCCTTGTCGCGGCCCAGCACTTGCGGCTGCAGCCACAGCGGGCCGCCAGGCCGTTCGGCATGCCACCAGGGTTTGCCGCGGGCAGCCGCCCGGGTAAGGTCGGGCCCGAAGAAGTTCTGCCAGGGCGCAAAGCCGCGCCGGCTGGGCACCCAGGTCAGGCCATAAAGCTCGACCTTGGACGCGGCGAGCCAGTCATCCGAGCCATTGGCGGCCATGTTGGGGATCGCGCCGCCCACGCCATGGGCGGCAATCAGGCAGTCCGGATCGATCCCGCGGATGGTGTCGATCTTGAACTGCATCTGGTCGTAGTAGTTCTCGCGCTTGAAGGCGAGCCAGTCGAGATTTTCGGGATAAGCGGCCACCTCGTGGGGCGGTTCGATATCGTCCCACTCGGCGTAGGAATAACGATACCAGGCATTGGCGAGCGTATCGAGGTTGCCATATTTCGCCTGCAGCCAGAGGCGGAAATCGGCCTTCATGAACTCGGAATAATCGACATCTGCGGCATAGTTGACCTCGTTCCACACGTCATAGCCGAGCAGACCGGGATGGCCCTTGTAGCGTTTGGCGAGGGCGGAAAGGAAATGGCCGACGGCTTCCTTGACCTCGGGCGCGTTCATGCTCAAGGCACCGGCGCCACCGCCATTATTAGAAAAGCCGCCGGTGGCGGCGCTCACCCCCATATTAGAAGTCATCGGCCGACCATCCGCCCGCAACTGACGGGCGTGGGCGAATTGACGATAGGCCCAGTCCGGCACCGTATGGGTCAGCTCGGCGATGATGGTCTTGATCCCGTTCTTGGCGGCAAGGTCCATCTGCCGGTCATAATCCTCCCAGTCATAAAAGCCGGGGCGCCGCTCGATGGCGGACCACATGAACCAGTGACGGAACACATTCATGCCGTCCTTGGCAGCAACGGCATAATCGCGCTCCCAGTCCTCGCGCGGCGGGTTGGACTTGCGGAAATACACGGCTCCGAATGGCGTCTGCGGCAGCTTGTCGAGTGGCATGGCTTGGTTCCTGGGCATGAAGGTTCGTTCAGCGGCACCTCGGCGCCGCTGCTGGCAAGCTTGTGCTGGTGCGCGGGTCTAGTTGCCGCCGCCCGCCAGCGCCTCAAGGGTGCGGATCAGGGCGGAATGGTCCTTGTCGCCGTCACCTCTGGCGACAGCCGCATTCATCAGTTGCTGGGTGGCTGCGGCGTTGGGCAGGGCAAGGTCAAGGGCGCGCGCCGCATCCACCGCCAGCGCCAGATCCTTGCGGTGCAGCCGGATGCGGAAGCCCGGATCGAAGGTCTGCTTGATCATGCGTTCGCCATGCAGCTCAAGCACGCGGGACGCGGCAAAGCCGCCCATCAGCGCTTCGCGCACCTTGGCGGGATCGGCGCCGGCCTTCCGGGCAAACAGCAAGGCCTCGGCGACTGCCTGGATGTTGAGCCCGACAATGATCTGGTTGGCGACCTTGGCGGTTTGCCCATCCCCGACACCACCAACGAGCGTGATGTTTTTGCCCATGGTCTGAAACAGCGGCAGGGCGCGCTCGAACACCGCCTCCTTGCCACCTACCATGATGGTGAGAGCGGCGTTCTTGGCGCCCACTTCGCCGCCCGAAACCGGCGCATCCAGATAATCAGCGCCGAGGGCCTCAATGCGCTTCGCGAAGTCCTTGGTGGCGATGGGCGAGATGGAGCTCATGTCGATCACGAGCTTGCCGGGGGCAAGGCCCGCAGCCACGCCGTCAGGTCCAAACAGCACCGCTTCGACATCGGGCGTGTCGGGTAGCATCAGGATAACGATGTCGGAGGCCTTAGCCACAGCCTGCGCGCTCGACAGCGCCTTGCCGCCTTGCTCGACCAAGGCCTGGGACGCTTCCTTGACCCGGTGCAAGGCGACCTGGTGCCCGGCAGCGATCAGATGGCCAGCCATGGGGCGCCCCATGACGCCGAGGCCGATGAAACCGATATTCATGTTGCGCTCCTTAGAGATAGGGTTTCATCCAGCCGAGCCCGGCGCTGGTGCCGGCCTTGGGCTTGTACTCGCAGCCCACCCAGCCCGTGTAGCCGAGCCGATCGAGTTCGCTTAGGACGAAGGGATAGTTGATCTCGCCGGTGCCCGGCTCGTTGCGGCCGGGATTATCGGCGATCTGCACATGGGCGATGCGCTCGCGCAGCCGGGCATAGGTGGGCATGAGATCTCCCTGCATCACCTGGGTATGGTAGACGTCGAATTGGATGAAGAGGTTGTCGGACCCCACCGCATCAAGGATGCGCTCGGCATGGTGAGTGGTCGAGACATGAAATCCTGGAATGTCGCGCAGATTGATGGGCTCGAGCAGCAGCTTGATGCCGGCATCGGCCAGACGCGGTGCCGCATAGCGCAGATTGTCGATCAGAATTGCATCGCGCTCTTCCACGCTGCTGCCCGCAGGGGCGATGCCGGCAAGGCAGTTCACCTTGGTGCAAGCCAGGGCCTGTGCATAGGCGACTGCCGTCGTCACCCCGCTCCGGAAGTCCTCGACCCGGTCGGGCAGGCAGCCAATGCCGCGCTCGCCAGCGTCCCAGTCTCCGGGGGGCAGGTTGAACAGCGCCTGCTCAAGACCATTGTCCTTCAGGCGCCCGGCGACCTGGTCGGCGCCAAAGGCATAGGGGGCAACATATTCGACGGCGCTGAACCCATCGGCCGCCGCCGCGGCAAAGCGCTCAAGGAATGGCTGGTCGGCATAGAGGAAGGAGAGATTGGCGGAGAATTTGGGCAAGGCGGTTTTCCTTCAGGCCACATAGCGGGTGCGGTGCAGCATCCGTTTGTTGCGGGGATCGGGGTTGGGAACAGCCGAAATCAGGCTCTGGGTGTAGGGGTGTTGCGGCTGGGTGCAGATCTGCTCGGCGGTGCCGACCTCCACCAGCTTGCCCAGGCGCATCACCGCAACCCGGTCGCAGAAATAGCGGACCACGGAGATGTCGTGGGAGATGAAGATGAAGCTCAGGCCCAGCTTTTGCTGGATGTCGAGCAGCAGATCGAGGATCTGGGCGCGGATCGACACGTCGAGCGCTGCCGTGGCCTCGTCGGCGATAATGATCTTGGGATCGAGCGCCAGGGCGCGGGCGATGCCGATGCGCTGGCGCTGGCCACCGGAGAACGCATGCGGATAGCGCTCCATCGCCATGGGGTCGAGCCCTACCAGCGTCAGCAATTCGGCGACACGCGCTTCGATTGCCGCCCCGCGCATCTTGCCCGAGACATAAAGCGGATCGCCGATGATCTCCTTGACGGTCATGCGCGGGTTCAGAGACGCGAATGGGTCCTGGAACACCAGCCGCACATCGCGATGAAACGCCTTGAGACCCTGCTTGCTCAGAGCGGTGACATCCATGGGCGCGCCGGCACCATGATAGGTGACCGTGCCGGCGCTGGGCTCGAGGGTGCGCAGGATCAGGCGGCCAAGCGTGGTCTTGCCCGAGCCGCTCTCGCCCACAATGCCGAGGTTCTCGCCGGGATAAAGATCGAGGCTCACATCATCGACGGCTTTGAGCGCATGGCTGTTGCCACCGAACCACGCGCTCGAGGCACCATAAACCTTGGACAGGTTGCGCACGCTAAGGACCGGCTGGCGCGCCTGCGTGCTGGTCTCGGCACGCGCGGCGGTGCGCTGGTTCTGCTCGAGCTTCACCGTCGAGTTGAGCAGGCGCACCGTGTAGGGATGACGGGCATCATGGAAAATGTCCTCAGCGCTGCCCGCCTCGACAATACGGCCATAGCGCATCACCGCAACGGCGTCGGCAACCTCGGCGACCACGCCCATGTCATGGGTGATCAGCAACATCGCCATGCCACGGCTCACCTGGAGGCGCTTGATGAGATCGAGGATCTCCGCCTGGGTTGTGACATCGAGCGCGGTGGTGGGCTCGTCGGCGATCAGGATGTCCGGATCAGCCGCCAGCGCCATGGCGATCATGGCGCGCTGGCGCATGCCGCCGGAGAATTCGAAGGTATAGCGGTCGACCATCTTGTCGGGATTGGGGATCTCGACCTGCCGCAAGAGCTCGATGGTTTCGGCACGCGCCTGCTTCTTGTCCATGCGCCGATGCAGACGCAGGGCTTCGATGATCTGGCTGCCGATCGTGTGCACTGGCGAGAGCGAACTCATCGGCTCCTGAAAGATCAGCCCAATGCGTCCGCCGCGGATTTGCAGCAGCTTGGGATCGCGGTCCGAGAGCGCTGCGACGTCGATCTCTTCGCCCTCACTGCCCAGGAGGATGCGGCCGCCGGTAATGGTCCCATTGCGATCAAGGATACGAAGCAGGGCACGGGCGGTCACCGATTTGCCCGAGCCGCTTTCACCCACAAGGCACAGGGTCTCGCCGCGCCGCAGCACGAAGCTGACATCACGCACCGCATGCAGGATCTCGGTGCGCAGGCGGAAATCGAGGCTGAGATGCTCGACACTGAGGACAATCGGCGCCTCATCGCCTGCTGGTTGCGTGCCGGTAGAGAGGGGATGGACAGTCATGGCTCAGCTTTCATAGGGGTCGGCCGCGTCGCGCAGACCATCGCCAAGGAAGTTGTAGGCCAGCACGGTCAGAACCACAGCGCCTGCCGGCCAGATCAGCAGCCAGGGCGCGCCCGCAATGGTGCGCACATTTTGCGCGTCCTGCAGCAGCACCCCCCAGGACACGACCGGTGCCTTGAGCCCAATGCCGAGAAAGCTCAGCGCCGTTTCAGCAACGATCATCGTGGGCAGGGCGAGGGTCACGACCGCGAGGATGTGGCTCGTCAGCGAGGGCATGATGTGCCGGAAGATCAGCCGGCGTTCGCTTGAGCCATCCAGACGGGCGGCGGTAACGAAATCCTCGCCGCGCAGGGCAAAGAAGCGGCCCCGCACTTCCCGCGCCAGTCCGGTCCAGCCGAACAGCGAGACGATAAGGGTGATGAGGAAATACACCGTCAGGGGTGACCAGCTCAGCGGAATGGCCGCGGCAAGGCCCAGCCAAAGCGGGATAGTCGGCATTGAGGAAATCACCTCGATGATGCGCTGGATCACCAGATCAACCACGCCGCCGTAGAACCCAGAGATCGCACCGAGCGTCACGCCGAGACAGAGGCTAATGGCGACGCCGATCAGGCCGATGGACATGGACACCCTTGTGCCGTGGATCAACCGGCTCAGCAGGTCGCGGCCGAGCTTATCGGTGCCCAGCAGATACATGGTATCGGTCGACTTGAGGGGCCCGAGCAGATGTACGTCGGAAGGGAACAGGCCCCAGAGCTTATAGGGCGCGCCCTTGACCAAGAGACCGATGGGCACGACGGCGTTCTCATCGATCACGTAGCTACGGCGCAGCGATGCCTGATCCACACTCATAGTGTAGCCAGTGACGTGCAGTTGGAAGTGTTGGCTACCATCCTGCTCGGTCACGAAAAGCCTTAGTTCCTGGGGCGGCGCATTGGTGAATTGCGGGCGGGCCGCGTCGGGCAGGGTGGGTGCCAGGAACTCGGCAAAGATGCCGATGAGATAGAGCATGAGGATGATCACGCCGGCGACGAGCGCGACCTTGTTGCGCGAGAACTTGGCCCACATCAGCCGCCATGGACCCGCGACCGCAGTTTCGATCGGCTTGCCGACCTGCAGGGAAGAGACGGCAGGGCCGGTTTCGGGCGTTCCCTCGATGAAAGTGTGCGCAAGCATCAGTTGAACCTGATCCGTGGGTCAAGAAGGGCGAGCAGAATGTCGGAGATCAGCATGCCAAAGAGCGTCAGCACGCCCATCAGCAGGATAAAGCTGCCGGCCAGATACATGTCCTGGCTGATCAGGGCCCGCAGCAGCAGCGGGCCGGCCGTGGGCAGGTTGAGGACAATGGCGGTGATGGTGACGCCAGAAACAAGCTCGGGCAGGACCCAGCCGATCGCCGAAACGAAGGGGTTCAGCGCGATCCGGACCGGATACTTCAACACGGCCTTGTATTCGGGCAGGCCCTTGGCCTTAGCCGTCACCACATAGGGCTTGTTCAACTCGTCGGTGAGATTGGCACGCAGGATGCGGATCAGTGCTGCCGTGCCGCTGGTGCCGATGACGATGATCGGGATCCAGAGGTGAGCCAGGAGATCGACGAACTTGCCCCAGCTCCAGGGCGCCTCGACATATTCAGGCGAGAACAGGCCGCCCACGCTCTGGCCCAGAACCTTGTAGCTGAAATACATCAGCGCCAGCGCCATGATGAAGTTGGGCACGGCGAGGCCGATAAAGCCGAGGAACGTGAACGCGTAATCGCCGAACGAGTGGCGTCGCATGGCCGAATAAATGCCGATCGGCAGGGACACAGCCCAGACAAAGAGCAGGGCGGCAATCGAGATGGCGAGCGTCGAGCCCATCCGCTCCCAGATCAGGTCGGCGACTGGGCGGTTCCATTCAAAGGAATAGCCAAAATCGCCGCGGAAGATGATGCCGCTGATCCACTTCCAATACTGCAGCCAGATCGGGTCATCAAAACCATAGGCGCGGCGCATGGCTTCGAGCTGCGCGGGATCGACGTTCTGGCCGCTCTCGGCCATGGTCGCCAGCATGGAGGTGAGATAATCCCCTGGCGGTAGCTGGATAATCATGAAGGCGATGAGCGACATGCCGAACAATGTCGGGATCATGTAGATCAGCCGCTTGATCACATAGTTCAACATGGCGCCGCCCCCTCTAGCTCCAGGTCAGGTGGACAACTTCGAGTGTCTCGATGCTGGGCACAACGACATTAAGCCGTCCGTCCACAAGGCTCGTCTCCAAGCGCTGGCCGGCGACCAGCAAGTCGACTTTGCCCACAGTCTTGCCAGCTGGCACCGCGATGGAGACCGTGATCTCGCCGGTTGGATAGACTTCGCGGATCGGGCCCTTCATCATCATGGGGTTGGAGATGTTGTTGAGCACGACAGCCATGCCGGCTTCGTTCTCGCGCACTGCGAGGTCGAGCACCGCGCGGCCGCCGATCTCGACGTCAGGGCGTTTGCCCAGAGCCCAGCGTACGGCATTGCCGATAAGGCGGGAGTGGTCGGCCGCGAGAACCTCCCACAGAATGGCGCCGATATTCCACGGGATGTAGACGGTGCGACCGCCGCCGGCATGCTCGCGGGTCACCACCGCCGCGCCCTTGGGCTCTTCGCGCGGGTAAACCTCTTCCATGGGAAGGTCAGGGAAGTCGGGGACGTAAAGGAAGGGCTGGCTGGTGTCGGGCGCCGCATCTACGGCTAGAAGCCTGGTGCCGCCAATAATACGGTTGGCGCCCTCAAAGCCGCCGGAGATCGGGTGTTCCCCGTTGATGGCGACATAGGTGTTCTTGACCGGTCCACGGACGGACCCGGTCATGGTCACACCCAGCAGCTGGCCCAGACCAATGGCGTGGCGGAGCTTGTTGTCCGGCGTACGTGTGGAGCTTTCGTGCGCCGCGACGATGCTGCCGCCACGGGCGACATAAGCCTCTAGCGCCGCGATCTGCTCGTCGGAAAGGCACGTAGCATTGGCGAGGATCAGGACTTTGAACTTGTCCAATGCCTCCGGGGTCATCGCCTGGTCTGAAACCATCTCGAATGGAATGCGCGCTTCCACCAGAGCCAGATAAAAGCCGAGATCGTCGGCTTCGGCTGCCCTGCGGGTGTCGAGGCCGTGGTGGCGCAGGGTCGTGGCGGGGTCGAGGATTGCGATCTCGGCGGTTGGCGTCGTTTGCGATAGCACCGGCTCGAGATCGGCATGCAGGTTGAAGCTATCGACCACCGGCTCGACCCAGCGGGTGTCGGGCACCACGCCATTGAACTTTGTGAACCAGGGCAGGAGCCCCTGGGCAGTGCCGTCATCCATCCAGGCCTGGATCTCGGGGCCGGTGGTGACCGAATCCTTCCAGCGATATTCCTCTTCGGGACCGATGGAGGTGATCAGGATTGCAGGCCGGTCGCGGAAGGTCGCGCGCATGCGCTTGCCATTGCGACCGCTCATCCACACGGGTTCGGTCCCCCGGCGCCCCTGATCGTCGACGCACAGGAAGGGGCAGTATTTCTCGATGATCTCGAGGTCGAACTCGGTCAGCGATACCGAGCCCATATTGGGGATGAAGCTGGTATGCGGCTTGATGGCCTTCATCACCTCGTCCCATTCCACCACCAGGCGGCTCAGCACGCCCCGGCGCCAAGCGGTCCAGGCCAGCCAGGCGGGGTTCTCAAGCTTCTGGTCGAGCGGCAGCTCATGTCCGGTTGCTTCGCGGAAATTGCTCTTGCAGGCATCGCAGTAGCAGACGCCATGGCCCTGCCAGCGATTGGCGAAGATGGCGTCGATATCATAGTTGGCCGTCAGCTCGCGGAGCACCTCGGGCATGAACTTGAAGTTGTAGTCTGAATAGGCGCAGGTCACCCACACTTCGGGGAAAGCCCAGTGGCGACGCTTGTTGCCGTCCTTGTCCACCGCGATCCATTCGGGATGGGCGTCGGCGGCATCCTGGTGGATGGCGTGCGGATCGACGCGCGCCATAACGTGCATCCCGAGCTTGCGGGCGCCGGCGACCAGCTCACCGAACGGATCGCTGTCGCCGATGAACTTGGACACGTAGTGCAGCGGCACCTTGGAGGGATAATAGGCGATATAGCCGCCCGCGCTCAGGCAGGTGGCGTTGGAGCGCGTGCGCTTGAACACTTCCACCCAGAAGGCCGGGTCGTACTTAATGGGGTCGTCTTCGGCCAGGGTGAGCTGCGTCCAGCGGGTCGCTGACTTGTACCAGTCATGAGTGCGGAGGTGATCGGTGGTCTGCGACTTGCTGTCGAGCATGGGATGTCCCTGGGCATGGGTTCGCTATCGCCGGCCCGGTAGGGCCGGCGGAGTGGAAAAGGGCGAGTGGCTAGCGGCAGTTAGCTCTTGAAGAACTGCTCGGGGCGGGCCGGGCCAGGGGTGGGCCAGCCGAAGGAGTTGGGCATCTCCTTCATCAGGTTCACCACGTTGTTCTTGACGATCCCATAGCCATCGGGGGGGAGGCTGACGCCGAAGGTGAGGAACAGATCGGCCGCGTTCTGTAGGACCTGCGCCATGCGCTCGTTCTGGCCAGCCGGGTCGGCAGTGGCGACGAGATCGCGGTAGAGCTCCTGCTGCGCCTTAACCTCCGGGGGAGGCTCAACCGCCGCTTCATTGTCGGGTTGGGTGTAGTAGAGCGCCCAGCCGGGGGCATAGAAGCAGTTGTTGTTGATGGGCACGTAGAAGCGCGCGTCGAGCATGGCGGCAATGCCGGAATTGGCTCCGAACTGGTGCGCGGTGGCATCGTATTCACGACCGCGCCGCACGCGTTCTTCCCAGAGCGAGCGGTCCATGGTGCGCATCTGCGCATCAATGCCGACCGCCTGGAACATCGGGATAGCCAGCTCGAACATGTCGAGGAAGGTCGTACGGGTCTGGTCGATCTCGAAGATTATCGTGACGCGACGGCCTTGCTCGTCCAGCCGATAACCCTCGCCATCCTTGTTGGGGATGATGGCGTCGAGCATCTCGTTAGCCTTGGCTGGATCGTATTCGGTGAATTGCTTGGCCAACTGCTCGTTGTAGAGCGGATCACCCTCGCGCATAGAAGGCTGGGCAGGGGAACCCTGACCCACAAAGACCGCATCGATCATGGCCTGCCGGTCGATAGCGACCGAAAGCGCCTGCCGGAACGCCTTGTTGTTGAACAGGGCGTTCTTGACGGGATCGTTGTGGTTAAGGTTGAGCTGGAAGGCCATGACGTTAGCGGCCGTTTCCTTGAGCGTATAGAAGCTGTAGTCGCCCGTTTCCTGGCTGTCGAACAGCACCGGTTTGTTGGCTGGCGTGGCGATATACTGGTCCATGATGTCGACCTCGCCCTGCAGCGTCTTGAGCAGCAGCACTTCGGGATCGGCGACCATCTGGTAAACAACGCGATCGAAATAGGGCAGCTGGGTGCCCGCGGTGTCGACCTTGTAGTAGTAGGGATTACGGGTGGCGATGGCCTGTTCGGTGCTGGAGCCAGGGGCGCGGTCGAACACCCAAGCATTGAGCGTGGGCCGGTTGCCGTTCTGGTAGAAGGTGTTGTCGTCCAACATGCCGATTTCGCGCTGGAACAGCGCAATCCAGCTCTCGAGACCTGCTTCCTTGGCGAGGGTGTTCGCCTCAGGATTGTAGCGGATGTGGAATTTTTCGAGATAGTGCTTGGGGGTGCGGGTCAGCTGGTCCTGGTTGGCCCAGGCGAGCTGCTGCACGAAAAAGCCGTTGGGGCCGGGGAAGATGACTTTGAAGGTCTGCTCGTCGACCACTTCGAGCTTGGCAGGTTCCCCATCGACCATCCACCACGCATTGCTGCCATGGGAGGTTTCGGGGTCCATGAAGTAGGCGTCGTACCAGAACTGGACGTCAGCGGTGGTGAAGGGATGGCCGTCGGACCACTTGTGACCTTTGCGCAGGGTGAAGGTGTACTCGGTCGCGGCGTCGTTCACCGACCAGGATTCAGCAACGTTTTCAACGAGTCCCGACCAGTCCTGATTGTAACGCACCAGTGGCTCGTACCCTTGGTAGCGCACCAGCATGGAAAGGGAGCCGCCGCCGACCAGGGCGTGGTTCCAGTCGCCGCCTTGCTGGCCGACGCGTTCGAGCGGGGTGATGACCAGCGGATTGGCGGGCAGGCGCTCGGCAACGGGGGGCAGTTCGCCGCTATCGACACGCGCCTTAAGGAAGGCTGATTCTCCGGTGGTCTGAGCCCAGGCCCAGCCCGGCATGGCAGCAGCGCCGGCAAGTGCGGAGCTGGCGACGATGAAAGCCCTGCGGCTGATGGATACCATGAATATCTCCTCCAAAAAACTAACCGCCTATGGCGTTGTCAGCTGCCGGGGAGCTTGCGACTACAAAATCGTTAGGTAAAGCGTTATGTTGTTATTGATGTGGATTGTTGGGCAGGGTAGGTGGATGCAAGGCTGCGGCAGTACCTCGAACTGAGCCTTGCAAGGAGCTTCGATGGCACGCGTTACCTTGTCCACTATCGCCCAGCATATGGGGCTTTCCAAATTTGCGGTTTCGCGGGCGCTGTCCGGCAAGGACGGTGTCAGTGAGGCAACGCGCCAGCGGGTGCAGCAGGTGGCCGACAAGCTCGGCTATGAGCGCGGGGGCAGCGACAGCGGCGTGCCGGCACTGGGGATCGTGTTCCACGACACCGATCTCGTGAACTCGGAACTCCACCTGCTGGTGCAAAGTGGCTTTCACACCGAAGCACAGAAATACGGCTATCAGGTGCGCATGGCTTCCACTCATTTGCTGGATGAAGTGGAGGAGTTTTCCTTGCAATGTCAGGGTGTTGCTCTGGTTGGCCCACATTCGCTGGAAAGCATGACGCGCATCAAGGAACTCGGCATTCCCATGGCGCGCAATGGGTGGGTGGACCCTCTGGCACCATTTGATCTCGTGTCAGGCACCGATCATGAGGGCGGCGCCGCGGTGGCTAATTACCTGATTGAACTGGGTCACCGTAACATCGCCTATGTGCATGGTACGCCCGGCTATCGCGGTCGCACCGAGCGGTTCTATGGCATGCGCGAAGTGCTGGAAGCCCGCGAGGACGTGGAGTTTCGGGAGATCAAGTTCCACAGCGAGAAGCGCTTCACCGCGCATCTGAAGGAAGCGAAGGCAGATGGTTTCGAGCCGACGGCCTTCTTTTGCGCCCATGACGGGATGGCGCTGACGGTGGTGACCGAGCTGCTGACGCTGGGCTATCGGATCCCGGAAGATGTCTCGGTGGTGGGGTTTGGCGACTATTCAGCCGCTACCCAGATCACGCCGCACCTAACGACAGTTAGGGTGCATGGGCGCCAGATCGGGGCAGGGTTGGTGCGGGTGCTGGATGACCGGATCAAAGGGCGGATAGCGCCTGACGTGGCGGTTCGAATCTCGTTTGCAGCGCATCTGGTGGTGCGTGAATCGGCGGGGAAAGCCAGGGTTCGGGGGGCGGAAAGGCTGGCTGTGGAGTAGCTTGCTGGAGTATTCTTGCGTGCCGCGCCGCAGGCGACCACCCAGTCAGAGTGCTCCCATGTCCGATTTCAGCCACAAAGATGAACGCGATCTGAACGAAGCGGAGGCGCAGCAGGAGCTGGCCCGGCTGGCCATGCTGATCCGCGAGGCTGATCTCGCCTATCATCAGCAGGATGCGCCGGTGATGACTGACGCGGAATACGATGCGTTGCGGCAGCGCAATGCGGCAATCGAGGAGCGCTTTCCGCAACTGGTGCGGGCAGACAGCCCGACCGAAACGGTGGGTGCGGCGCCAGCCGAAGCCTTCGCCAAGGTTCGGCATGGCGTGCCGATGCTCAGCCTGGGCAATGCGTTTGCCGATGAGGAGGTGGCCGAGTTCGTGCAGCGGGGGCGCAAGTTCTTCGAGAAGGACCTGGCGCGCGATCCGGCCATGCAGCTCGAGTTTACGGCTGAACCCAAGATCGACGGGCTTTCAGCATCATTGCGCTACGAGAAAGGCGTGTTTGTGCGTGGCGCCACGCGCGGCGATGGGACGGTGGGGGAGGACATCACCGAGAACCTCCGGACGATCGCCGATATTCCGGCAAAGCTTGAGGGGGAGGGTTGGCCCGATCTGATCGAGATCCGCGGCGAGGTTTATATGACCCATGCCGAGTTCAAGCGGCTCAAGGATCATTCGGCCAAGTATGGCGGGCAGGAGTTCGTCAATCCGCGCAACACTGCGGCCGGGTCGCTGCGCCAGAAGGATCCCAAAATCACCGCCAGCCGCAAGCTCAACTTTTTTGCCTATGCCTGGGGCGAGGCGAGTGCGCCACCGGCGGCGACGCAGTGGGACGCAATGCAGAAGTTCCGCGAGTGGGGCTTTGTGGTCAATCCGCTGCTGATCCGCACGGCTTCGGTCAGCGAGTTGCTGGAGCAGTACCGCAAGATCGAGGCACAGCGGGCGAGCCTCGGCTACGACATCGATGGCGTGGTCTACAAGCTCGACCGGCTGGACCTGCGCGAGCGCTGGGGGTTCGTGTCGCGCGCGCCGCGCTGGGCGATCGCGCATAAATTTCCGGCCGAGCAGGCGACCACCGTGCTGCTGGGGATCGACATCCAGGTGGGGCGCACCGGAGCGCTGACCCCGGT
Organism: Devosia sp. 1566; assembly: GCF_004005995.1. Taxonomy (NCBI): domain Bacteria; kingdom Pseudomonadati; phylum Pseudomonadota; class Alphaproteobacteria; order Hyphomicrobiales; family Devosiaceae; genus Devosia; species Devosia sp. 1566. The sequence continues at coordinate 2,258,172 of NZ_CP034767.1, read as the reverse complement.
GGCGCGGCTGCAGCCGGTGACGGTGGGTGGCGTGGTGGTTGAGAACGCCACCTTGCACAATGAAGATTACATTGCGGGCAAGGGCAGCAATGGCGAGCCGATCCGCAATGGCGTCGATCTGCGCATTGGCGACACGGTGGTGGTGCAGCGCGCCGGGGACGTGATCCCGCAGATCGTCGATGTGGTGATGGAGCAGCGCCCCGTCGATGCGCAGCCCTTTGTGTATCCCCATCAATGCCCGGCCTGCGGGTCCGACGCGGTGCGCGAGATCAACGAAAAAACCGGCAAGCTCGATTCGGTGCGCCGCTGCACCGGCGAGTTGATCTGCCCGGCCCAAGCGGTGGAAAGCCTCAAGCACTTTGTGGGCCGCAACGCGATGGATATCGATGGGCTGGGCGACAAGCAGGTAGCGCAGTTCTATGCCGAAGGGCGGATCGCGCGGGCGGCCGACATCTTCACCCTGCGGGCGCGCGACGAGCGATCGGTCAAGAAATTGAAGGAGGTGGAGGGGTTCGGCGCCGTATCCGTCCGCAAGCTGTTTGACGCCATCGATGCCCGGCGCGAGCCGGAGCTCGATCGCTTCATCTTTGCGCTGGGGATTCGCCATGTCGGGGAAACCACGGCGGCGCTGCTGGCCAAAACCTTCGGGACAATCGAGGCGTTGCGCGACTCGGCGGTGGATTCGGCCAACCATGAAGGCGAGATCAGCCCGGTCTTTCCCCAGATCAACGGCATCGGGGAAACCGTGCGCTCGTCGGTGCTGGCGTTCTTCGGCAATGAGCGCAACATCCAGGCCCTCGATGACCTGCTCAAGGAGGTCAAGCCGAAACCCTATGTGGTGACCATTGCAGCCGATAGCGTGGTGGCGGGCAAGACCGTGGTGTTTACCGGATCGCTCGAAAAGATGACCCGGTCGGAAGCCAAGGCGATGGCCGAACGGCTGGGCGCGAAGGTTGCCGCCTCGGTTTCGGCGCAAACCGATATTCTGGTGGCGGGGCCCGGCGCCGGCTCCAAGCTCAAAAAGGCCGAGGAGCTTGGGGTCGAGGTGATCAGCGAAGAAGAGTGGTTCGAGCGGGTCACGCCGTGAGCCGCTTCGCTGACGGGTGGTCGCGAGCATGGGTTTGGGACGGCAGGCGGGGCAGGGCTCCCGCCCGGATGGGATGGAGAGCGAGATGCGCGTGATGATGCTGGCCGCCACGGCGGTTTTGGGCTTGAGTGGATGGGCGATGGCGCAGCCATTCCCAACCCCCGAGGCGCTGCTGGAGGCGTTCTACGCGCCTTATTTCTCGGGTGAGTTCGCCGAGGACGAGTCCCAGTTCCGCTCGGCGGCGTTACAGGCGCTTTACGACGCCGATGCGCAAAATACGCCGGAGGGCGAGATGGGGGCCTTGTCGTTCGACCCCTTCATCAATGGGCAGGATTTCGAGATCACTGACCTTGCCATCGGTGAAGCGGCGGTGACCGGCGACACGGCCGTGGTGGAAGTGAGCTTTGAGAACTTCGGCGAGCCGACCGAGCTGACCTATGAGCTGGTGCTGGAAGACGGCGGCTGGAAGATCGACGATGTGGCGTCCAATGATCCCGAGAACCCGTATCGGCTGAGCGAGATTTTTGCCGAGGCGCAGGGGGAGTGAGGAGGCTGGCTCCCTCGTCTTCTCGCTCTTGAGGGGGGCGCGCCTCGGCAGACTCCGAGCATGTGGGGCCGCCTGAACCCCCACCCTCGATCCCTCCCTTCAAGGGGGAGGGAAGGCTGACTAAGGGGCTGTGGACCTAGGACGCACGATCTCGGGCGTGGGCCTCCCTCCCCTTGGAGGGAGGGTTGGGGAGTGGGTCGATGGGAGGAACGCTGATCACCTTCGCCGCTCACTTCACCCGACACTTGCTTAGCGGTGAGACGGTCCTTGCGTGGGGCGGCCGCGGTGTTTCGTGCCGCGACCCCCTCCCTCGGTCCCTCCCCTCAAGGGGGAGGGAAGGCCGACTGCGGGGCTGGTGGGGGCGCCCAGATCGGTTGGGGTTGATCGTTCGTAGATCGGGGCTGGATGACCCCTTTCCCTTAATTCCTCCCCGCTAGGGGGAGGGTGTCGACTGATGAGCTGGTTTGGCCGAAGGCAGAGAATTACTCTGTGAGCGGCGCTGTGGCGGCTTCGAGCCAGGTTTTGACTTCGCCGGTGAGGTGGGGGCTGATCTCGGTGCGGACGCGGGCGTGGTAGGTGTTGAGCCAGGCGCATTCTGGGGGCAGGAGAAGGGTCTCGTCGATCAGCTGGCGATCGATCGGGACGAGGGTCAGGGTTTCGAATTCGAGAAAGCCGGGAGCTACGTCGCTGTCGCGGACTGCGAGGAGGTTTTCGATGCGGATGCCGTATTCTCCTGATTTGTAGTAGCCGGGCTCATTGGACAGCACCATGCCCGGCTCGAGCGGCAGGGTGTAGCGCGAGGAGATGCCGATGGGGCCCTCGTGCACACTGAGGGCGGCGCCCACGCCGTGGCCGGTGCCGTGATTATAGGTGACCCCGGCCTGCCACAGGAACTGGCGGGCGAGCACATCGATCTGGGCACCCGACGTGCCCTTGGGGAAGCGGGCCATGGAAATGGCGATCATCCCCTTGAGGACGCGGGTGAAGCGGTCGCGCTGTTCATCGGTGGCGGGGCCGCTGGCCATGGTGCGGGTAATGTCGGTAGTGCCCGAGAGATATTGTGCGCCCGAATCCACCAGCATGAGCTCGCCCGGTGCGAGGGTGCGGTTGGTTTTTTCGGTCACGCGGTAGTGCACGATGGCCCCATTGGGGCCGGCGCCTGAAATGGTGTCGAAGCTGGCGTCCAGGCAGGTGGGCTCCTCGCGGCGGAAGGCTTCAAGGGCGGTAACGATGGCGATCTCGGTCAGGGTGCCGGTGGGTGCACTCTGGGCGAACCAGGCGAGGAATTTGGCGAGAGCGATGCCATCGAGCTTGTGGGCTTCGCGCATGCCGGCCAGTTCCGCCTCGTTCTTACGGGACTTGGGCAGCAGCACCGGGTCACGTTTTTCGACGAGCGTGGCGCCAGCGGCTTTAAGGGCGGCTGCGACCGCTTCGGGCGCGGTGGCGGGATCTACCAGCACGCGCTTGCCGGCACCGCCAAGCGCCTCGAGCGCGGCGGGGAATTCGGCTACGGGATGGACGAGGTCGGCGAGCGGGCGGATGGCAGCCAGGCGCTCGGGCGTGAGCTTGGCGCCATCGACGTAAAGGGCGACATTGCGGTCCTTGTCGACCGTGGCATAGCCCAGCACGAAGGGCGCGTTGGGCACGTCGCTGCCGCGGATATTGAGCAGCCAGCAGATGGATTCGGGCAGGTTCAGAACGACGGCATCGGCGCCTTCGGCCTGAAGCGCCGTCGCGAGGTCCTCGAGCTTGCCGGCGCTGGATTTGCCGGTGAGATTGTCCGAGCGCAGGGTGATGGGGGCGTTGGGCGGAGCGGGACGGTCGGTCCAGATGGCGTCGACGAGGTTGGCAACCGGGCGCAGGGTGACGCGGCCCGCCAGGCGCTCGGTCAGCTCGCGGATCTCGGCGGGGGTATGGAGCCAGGGATCATAGGCCAGCACGCCATTGGCCGGCACGTAGTTGCCGATTTCGGTGCCGAGGGTGGTGCCCTGGCCGATTTCGATGACATCGACAAGGGTGGTGTCGGTCTGGGCGGGAGCCTGGAGGGTATAGCGGCTATCGATGAAAAGGGCGGCGCGCTCGGGGCCGATCACGGCGACGCCGGCAGAGCCGGTAAAGCCGGTGACATAGGCGAGGCGCGCTTCGCTTGGGGGCACCGATTCGCCGCGATGGGCATCGGCCCGCGGGATGAGGAAGCCATCGACACCGGCCTGCGACATTTGGGCCCGCAAGGCCTGGAGCCGGGGCGCGACATTGGCCGGGTCGGACTTTTCGGCAAAGCTCTGGAAGATGGCGGGCGGGAAGGTGGCGGGCATGGGAAGTCCTCGGAAGCAGGGGAGGTTTGACCCCATTGTAGCGGGGGAAGAGGCGGATGGAAAACCGGGGCGGGCCGGTAGATTAAAGTCTCGGTAACCTGGGTTGCAGGACTGGCATGGCTGGTCTGTGCCCGCTGGCCTTACCCCGGTGGGCGGTTCGGCCTAGATGGAACGCGACGATAAGATTTGTCGTCACCGTGCATGGAGTTTGCTGCAATGGCCGAGAACAAGATCGACTTCCGCAAAGCGCTGGGTTCCGTCGTGGATGCGCGCGGTCGCGAAACCAGCCGTCCGGGCAACTACCACATGCAGCACCAGCTGATCGGCGCCTTCACCAAGCGCCCCTGAAGCCGCTGTTTGGTTTTTTGCCGGACCTGATCACGAGCTGATCCGAGGATCCCCGAACCTGCGTTCGGGGATTTTGCTTTTTAGGGGGCTGCGCCTCAGCGCTTTTGCAGCATCAGGGTGGTCCATTCCTTGCGCTGCAGCTTTTGCACCAGCACCATGCCCTGGCGGGCATAGGCGACGATGACGCCGCGCGACTGATGCTCCAAAATGCCTGACAGGATGATGGAGGCGCCGGGTTCGGCAATGCGGCCCATGGCCGGCGCGAGCGCGGTGAGCGGGCCCGCGAGGATATTGGCGACGATCAGGTCATAGGGCGCGCCGGCCTGGATCGTGGGGTGGTTGAGGCCGGTGGCCTCGATGGGCACGATGAAGCGCGACACGCCATTGATGGCGGCATTTTCGGCGGTGGTGGTGACGGCGATGGGGTCGATGTCGCTGGCGATCACCGGGGTCTTGAGGCGCTTGGCCAGCGCAATGGCGAGGACGCCCGTGCCGGTGCCGACATCGAGCAGGCGCTGGGGGCGGCCGCGCTTGAGGACGCGATCAATGGCTTCAAGGCAGCCGGTGGTGGTTTCGTGGTGGCCGGTGCCGAAGGCCTGGGCAGCGTCGATCTTCATGGCGGTATAGCCATGCGGGATCGCGCCTTCATGGTGGCTGCCATAGACATAAAAGCCGCCGGCGATCACGGGGGGCAGGCCTTCAAGGGATTTGGCCACCCAGTTCACTTCGGGATCGAGCGTCGTGACGCTCCATTGTACGGCGCCGCCGAGGGTTTGCTGGGCGAGGGTGGAGAAGGCTTCGAGATCGGGCGGGGAATCGCAGACGGCTTCGAAGAACCATTCGCCCGTCGCTTCGTTCTCATGGGCAGAGGCGGTGAGCGCGAGGTCGTCGCGCTCCATCACGGCATCGACCAGCTTATAGGCGTCATCCTTGGAGAGCGGGGTGGAGAGTTGATCGACAGACATGCAGGGCTTCCAAAAGAGAGCAGGGCGATGGTGCCCTTCTAGGGGGTTGGGGAGGAAAATACCATGTACGGGTTGATCGGAAAGCTTCTGGCGGCACCGGGCAAGCGGGTGGACTTGCTGGAAATCCTGATGGAGGGCAATGCGCGGATGCCGGGGTGCCTGAGCTATGTGGTCGCCATCGATCCGGCGAGCACGGACGGGATCTGGGTCACCGAGGTGTGGGATAACAAGGATAGCCACGCCGCTTCGCTGCAGCTGCCGCGCGTGCAACAGATGATTGCGCGGGCGCGGCCGATCATTGCGGGGTTTGGCGAGCGGTTCGAAACCGAGCCGCTCGGGGGCGTGGGGCTGCTGCCGCAGACGGTGGCGGCCGAGGACTAGAGCTTGACCGCGGTGCCCGAGACCGAGACCATCAGCATCGAGCCGCTGTCGCCGACAACTTCATAGTCGATATCGACGCCCACCACGGCATCGGCGCCGAGGCGGCGGGCTTCGTCGCGCAGTTCCTCGAAGGCCTGTTCGCGCGCCTGGCGGAGGGTGGATTCATAAGCGCCCGAGCGGCCGCCGACAAAGTCGCGGATGCCGGCAAAAAGGTCCTTGAACACATTGGCGCCCACGATCACCTCGCCGGTGACAATGCCGCGATATTCGCGGATCGGGCGGCCTTCGAGCGTGGGGGTGGTGGAAACGATCATGACGGTCAGCCCTTTTTGATGAAGCTATCGAGCACTTTCTTGCGGCCCGCTTTTTCGAACTCGATGGTCAGCTTGTTGCCCTCGATATCGGTGATGAGGCCGTAGCCGAACTTAAGGTGGAAGACGCGCTCGCCGGCGGCATAGGCCGAGCTTGAGCCCAGATCCACCGAGCGGGCGACCAGTTCACCCTCGATGGTGGTGGGGCCGCCGCCCTTGCGACTGGCCTGCTGGGCGCGGGCGCGCTGCCAGCCGGGGGTCTGATAGACGCTTTCGAACGGGTCGGCCTTGTTGAAGCGCGAGCTCGCGCCCCCGCCATAGCCATAGCCGCCATAAGCGGAGCCGCGGTCGGTGACTTCAACGGCGTCGGCAGGCAGTTCGTCGATGAAGCGCGACGGGATGGCCGATTGCCAGAGGCCGTGGATGCGCCGGTTCTGGGCGGCCGAAATGCGCACGCGCTTGCGGCCGCGGGTAATGCCGACATAGCCCAGGCGCCGTTCTTCCTCGAGCCCGGCGCGACCGGATTCGTCCATGGAGCGCTGGCTGGGGAAGGTGCCATCCTCCCAGCCGGGCAGGAACACAGTGTCGAATTCGAGCCCCTTGGCGGAATGGAGGGTCATGATGGTGACCGCATCGGTCGCCTCAACGCTGTCGCGCTCCATGACGAGCGAGATGTGTTCGAGAAAACCGCCCAGGGTTTCGAACTCTTCCATGGAGCGGCTGAGTTCCTTGAGGTTTTCCTTGCGCCCGTCGGATTCGGCCGACCGGTCGGCCGCGAGCATGTCCATATAGCCGCTTTCCTCGAGGATCTGCTCGACCAGCTGGTAGGGCGGCAGGCTTTGGGAGCGATAGGCCCAATCCTCGAACTGGGTGACAAGGCTGCGCAACGTGGTGCGCTGCTTGGGCTTGAGTTCCTCGGTTTGCACCATCATGCGTGTTGCCTGGAGCAGCGGGATGCGCTGGTGGCGGGCCGCCGCGGTCAGCATGTTGACCGTGGAATCCCCAAGGCCACGCTTGGGCACGTTGATGATGCGCTCGAAGGCGAGGTCGTCGGCGGGTTGCGCGACGAGCCTGAGATAAGCGAGGGCGTCGCGGATTTCCTTGCGCTCGTAAAAGCGCGGACCGCCCACGACGCGATAGTTGAGCCCGAGGGTGATGAAGCGCTCTTCGAACTCGCGCATCTGGAAGGAGGCGCGCACGAGGATCGCCATTGAATTGAGCGGCTCACCGGCGCGCTGGTACTGCTCGATCTCCTCGCCGACCGTGCGCGCTTCTTCCTCGCTGTCGTAGACCTGAGTGAAGGACACGAGCTCGCCGCCTTCGGCAATATCGGTGTGGAGCGTCTTGCCCAGGCGGCCTTCGTTGAAGGCGATCAGGGTCGACGCGGCCTTGAGGATATTGGCGGTGGAGCGATAATTGCGCTCAAGCTTGATCACCTTGGCGCCGGGGAAATCGCTTTCAAAGCGCAGGATGTTGTCCACCTCGGCGCCACGCCAGCCATAGATGGACTGGTCGTCGTCACCCACGACACAGATATTGGCTTCGGGCGCCGGCTTGCCTTGGGCCAGCAGGCGCAGCCAGAGATATTGGGCGGTGTTGCTGTCCTGGTATTCGTCCACCAGCATGTATTTGAACTTGCGATGGTACTCGGCCAGCACTTCAGGGTTTTCGCGGAACAGGCGAATGCATTCGAGCAGCAGATCGCCGAAATCGGCCGCGTTGAGCGTCTTCAACCGGGACTGATAGTCATAGTAGAGCTTGCCGCCCTTGCCATTGGCGTAAAAGCCGCTTTCGGCAGCCGGCACGTCCTTGGGCAGCCAGCCGCGATTTTTCCAGGCGTCGAGCATGCCGGCAAACTGGCGGGCGGGCCAGCGCTTCTCATCGATATTCTCTGCGGCCAGCAACTGCTTGATCAGCCGGATCTGATCATCGGTATCGAGAATGGTGAATTGGGGCTTGAGGTCCACCAGTTCGGCATGGGCGCGCAGGATTCGCGCCGAGACCGAGTGGAACGTGCCCATCCAGGGCAGTCCATCCAGGCTGGGGACAATGTCGTGGATGCGCCGCTTCATTTCCGCGGCGGCCTTGTTGGTGAAGGTCACCGCGAGGATTTGGCTGCCCCAGGCCATGCGCTGGTTGAGGATATGGGCGATGCGCGTGGTCAGAACGCGCGTCTTGCCGGTGCCGGCGCCCGCGAGCACGAGAAGCGGGCCTTCGGTCGAGACCACCGCTTCGCGCTGTTCGGGATTGAGCCCGGACAGATAATCTGGCGCGGCGGCGCGGCGCAGCTGGCTGGTGATCGGCCCGGGGGCGGGGCGGTCATGGTCGTGAGCTTCAGCGGGCATCGAGTTGCTTTCCATCGCCGGGCGCCATCGTGCGGCGCGGCGCGAGGATTGACGAATCTTGATTTGTTCTCACCGCAATATAGGTGCGCAGGGCGCCGGTGTATAGAACGCGGCATTGTCCATCGCCGGGCAGCACGGCCTTATTGGGGCCGATTTGCCCTTTCGCGGGCCATCCTTCAGCCCTTTTACCGCCTCAGCGACAAGCAAGGCTCGCCAAAGGCGCGAATGCGCTGATATGCGGGGGCAGGCGGGGTTGCGCGAGGCGCGGGCTTGCCTAAACTCCGCTGCGAACACCGGGTGAACACGCGCCGTGCTGAATCGCATCTATATCATCATCGGTACCCTGGCGATCATCGTGCTCGCCGGCGCATTCATCGCACCCTATTTCATCCGCTGGAGCGATTATCGCGGGCGGATGGAAGAGTTGGCCACAAGCGTGCTCGGCACTCCTGTGACGGTGCGTGGCGACATCGCCTTCAGCCTGTTGCCCAATCCGCGCCTCGAATTTTCCGATGTGCTGGTGGGTTCCCCCGAGGAGCCGGCCGCGACGGTTGGCTCGGTCGAAGCTGAATTCTCGCTGATGGATTTCCTGCGGGACAACTACAATGTCACCCGGCTGGTGCTGCGCGAACCGGTGATCGACTTCACCGTGGATGAAAGCGGGTTGTTTGGCAGCGGCGTCGATGTTTCGGGTGATCGCTCGGCCGTGGCGTTGCAGCAGGCGAGCATCGTGGATGCAACGATTCGCCTGGCTGACCGGCGCGCCGGCGACAACTTCGTGCTCGACGATCTTGATGGCGAATTGCGCCTGGCGAGTTTTTCAGGGCCGTTCCAGTTTCAGGGCAATGCCGATTACGCTGATCGCCGCTATGCCTTGCGGTTCAACGCTGCGGTGCCCGAAAGCGATGGCAGCAGCCGGGTGAGCTTTTATCTCGAGCCGGTGGATCGCACCTCCTCGCTGAGCCTTGAGGGCGTGCTGCTCGGTGGCATGGCGCCCAAGCTGGATGGCCGGCTGGTATATCGACAGACCCCGCCAGCGGGCGAAAACGCCGATGCGATCCATGGCGATCTGGTGTTTGAAAGCCCCGTCAGCGGGTCTGCCGACCGGATCGTCTTGTCCGGTTACACCTTGCAGCCTGACGAGACGCGGGCGGGAACGCGGCTGACTGGCGCGGCCAGCATCCAGCTGGGCGCGCAGCGCAGTTTCGATGCTGTGATTTCGGGGGGCGTATTTGCACTGCCCCCGCGCGACGCTTCCGAAAACACTGCTGATCTGCCTTATGAACTGGTGCGGATACTGGGGGAATTGCCCGCGGCACCGGTGCCGCAGCTGCCTGGTCGGATCGGGGTTGATCTGGCAGAGGTGGGCTTGCGCGGCTTCGCCTTACGCAATTTGCGGCTCGATGCGCGCAGCGATGGCAGCGAATGGCGCATCGAGCAACTGATCGCGCGCCTGCCGGGGGAAACCGAGTTGCGCGCGCAGGGAATGGTGACGGGCGAAGGGGACCAGCCCGTGTTCACGGGCGAGCTGGCACTGACCAGCCAAAGGCTCGATGCGCTGGCGCGGCTGTGGCGCAAGCCAGCCGAAGACAATCCGCTGTTCAACCAGCCGGGCTCGCTCGCGGCCCGGGTGATCCTGGGTCCCGACGCGTTGGGGCTGACCGGAGGGCGGCTGACCCTGGACGGGCAGGTGCATGGGCTCGAAATGCGGATCGGGTTCGGCGAGGAACCGCGGCTCGACGTGGTGGCGCAGCTGGGTGAGCTCGGTGGCCAGGGCAGCGCGATTTTGGCGGCGCTGCTGCCGGGCATCGGCAATGAACCGCAATTCGGCAACAGCTTTCCCGAAGGCAGTTTTGCCGTGAATGCCCGCAGCGCCGAAGTGCTGGGGCAGGCGGGACGCGATCTGCAGGCGCAAGGCGAGTGGTCGCCAGGGCAATTGCGGCTGGAGCGGCTCGCGGCAGCTGACCTGGGGGGCGTGGGGCTGGATGCCCAATTGCAGCTGGCAGGGAGTTTGACGGAACCGATGATCAGCGGGAATGGCAGCGTGCAGATTGCGGCGGCCGATGCGCCGGCGCTGCGTGCCGTTTACGACCTGCTGGCGGTGCCGGAGGGTTGGCGGCAATGGCTGGCGGGTTCGGCCCCCGCTGATCTGCGCTTCGATCTGGCGGAGCCCGTCGAAGGGGGCGCGCAATCGCTGACCCTGGACGGCACGCTCGGGACGGCGGCGCTGCATGGGCGGGCGGAATTGTCGGGTGGGCTCAACGGGGCGCTGTCGGCGCCAGTGCGCCTGCAAGCCAATCTCGAAAGCACGGATACCGAGGCGCTGACGCGGCAGCTGGGGCTCGGTGATGCGGTGGTGTTCAGCGGCAGCGGCTCGGCACTGGTGGTGGCAGGGCTGCAGGGCAACGCCGAGAACGGCTTTACCCTTGGGCTCAATGCGAGCCTGGGCGAGGAACGCGTGAGCTTCAACGGTGATGTCGCGCTGGGCGACACGGGCGAGTTGCTGGGCGATGGGCGCATCGAGCTCGCGCTCGAGGATGCCAGTGGGCTGGCGCAGGTGGTGGGCGCCGATGCGGTGAGTCTGCCGGGCGTAAGTGTCGGGGCGCAATTGCGGTTCGAAGGCGAGCGCGTGGTGGCCCTGAGCGACATCGGCGGCCAGGCTGGGAACGCCGGCTTTTCGGGCACGCTGACGCGGACACGAACAGGCGATGCGGCGGCGCTGGAGGGGGAGCTGACCCTCGAGGCGGCGAGCGTTGAGGGGATTGCGGCGACGGTGTTTGGACCGGCGGCGCTGGTGGGGGCGGATAGCGCCTGGCCCGAAGGGCCGATCAGTGCGGGCTCTGGTGGGCGCGGGACGCGGGGCTCGGTGCGGGTCACCGCGGAGGCCATTTCTGCCGGGGGTGCCCCGTTGCTGCGCGATGCGGGCTGGGAGCTGGCCTGGGACGACAACCGTTTGCGCCTGGCGGGCTTTACGGCGCGCGCGGGGAATGGCGAAGTGCGGCTCGATGGCGCGGTGTGTTGCTCGGGGGCGCTGGCCGACAAGACCGTCACCGGGCGATTGTCGGTGGCGGGGGTTGACCTGGCTGGCCTGGCGCCGGCCGGGCTGGCATCAGTGCTCGGTGGCAGGCTCGATGGCGGCGTGCAGTTCGAGGGCACGGGTGCGAGCCTGGCCGGGGTTGCGGAAAGCCTGGCGGGCGAGGGCAATTTCACCCTTGCCGATTTCACTGCGGCCGGACTCGACCCCGATGTGTTCGGCACTGTGGCAGGGCTCGAGGATGTGCTGGAGACGCCGCCCGAAACGCTGACGACGCTGATGGGGATCGCGCTGGGCGAGGGGCCGTTCCGGGCGCCCAGCGTCACTGGCGCATTCACCATTGCGGGCGGGGTGGTCCGGCTGGGCAATCTCCTCGCGGAAAACCCGACGGCGCGGCTGGCGGGCAGCGTTGACCTTGATCTGCGCACGCTGGCGCTGCAGGGGCGGTTTGCACTCACGCCGAAGGGCTTTGTTGATCCGCAGGGGCTGGTGCGCGACGACACCAGCCAGATCTTTACCGCGATCGCGGGGACAATCGGGGCGCCGGAAGTGCGGCTTGACCTCGAGCCGATGGTAGGCGCGATCCAGGTGCGGGCCAATGAGATCGAGGTGGACCGGCTCGAAGCCTTGCGCATCGAGGATGCCGAGCGGCAGCGTGCGGCGGCAGAAGCGCGCAACAGGCTGATCGAGCAGCAGCGCCAGCAACGGGCCGCCGAGGAAGCGGCGCGCCTGGCCGAGGAAGCAGCGGAAGCGGAGCGGCTGGCTGAAGAAGAGGCCGAGCGGCAGCGCCTTAAAGCCGAAGCAGAGGCAGAGGCAGAGGCGGCGCAGGAGCCTGTTGAGGAGGAGCCACCGGCTTTGCCGCAAGGGCCGCTCAATCTCGAGTTTACGCCGCTGCAGGTGCTGCCGGGCGCGAGTTTCGGCCGCTAATCGGTAGCCGGAATGCGCTCCTGCAGCCACGCCAGGGCGGCGAGACGCAAGGCCGAAGACAAATTGGTGGTGTGGCGGGTTTCGTCGACCGATTTGACGAGCCCGGCAAGGCTTTGCCCGGATTGTGCGGCCATCTGCTCGAGCACCGCCCAGAACTCGGGTTCAAGCGCGATGCTGGTGCGGTGGCCGGCAATGGACAGGGAGCGCTTCTGCACCGCCCCAATCAGGGCTTCTTGCGGAAGGCGTCGAGGCTGATGACCTTTTCGCCCGTGGCTTCGCCGTCGGCGGCGGGCTGATCAGTGGCAGCCGTTTCCCGCGCCTCGGCAATCTCGTCGGCCGTGGCACCGGCGGGTGCCGTCGTGGGATCGAAGTTGAGGCCAAACTGCACGGAGGGGTCGAAGAACCCCTTTATCGCGGCAAAGGGAATGACGAGCAGTTCGGGCTGGCCATCAAAACTCAGGCCGACCTCGAAGCCGGTTTCGGTGACCTTGAGGTCCCAATACTGGTTCTGGATGACGATGGTCATTTCCTTGTCGTACTGCGCCAGGAGCTTTTCGCTCAGGCGCACGCCGGGGGCGCGAGTGACAAAGGAGATAAAGAAGTGATGATCGCCTGGCAGGCCGGTCTTGGCCACTTCTGCCAGGACTTTGCGCACGACGCCGCGCAGTGCCTCCTGGGCGAGAATGTCGTAGCGCAGGTGATCTTCGGCCATATCGATAGTTTCCGGCTGGTGTCGATTCAGAACGGCCCATATCAGCCTCACGTTCCCTGAGAATTCAAGGACAAAGGCAAAAGCTGCGGCGATAAGCGGGGAGGGAAGTGCAGGCTTCTGTTGCCAGGTGCCTGCGGACCCCGCCTGTCAGCCGGCTAGGGCTGGAGGACTTAGATTCCCAGTACTAGCGCTGCTTACGCAGCGAGAGCGACTGGAGCCTTATGGTTGTCATTTGCAACTATAAGTTTTGGACCGATAACGGTGGTACCTCACCGAGCGAAAACACACCCTTTACGCCCTCGTCGATCCTGTTTCGCCCCCATTGGCTACTCTCGCGGGGAGGGTAGATGGTGGAGGCGCCGGGTACTGCCCCCGGGTCCGAAAGGTTTATTACGATGGCAGTTTATCGCCATAGCTCTTGCGAGCACGACATATATAGGACGCGCTCCCGCCCGATGCAAATGGCTTGATGGAAAAAGGCTGCAACATCCGCAGGCCTTGGTGTTTGCGCGGGCCTGTGTCACACTGGTGCGGCAAAAGCCCGGAGTGCAGACGATGCAGATCAAGGCCGGCTTCACCCTCAGCTACCAGTGTCCCCAACCTACGCCCATGCTGCTTTGCCTGCATGTGCATCCATCACGCCGGGCCGATTTGCTGAGCGAGCAGATTCTGGTGTTTTCACGGCCGGTGGACGCATGGGACTACCTTGATGGCTTTGGCAATTCCTGCACCAGGATCGTTGCCCCGGCGGGGCAGCTGACCATTTCAACCGAGTTCTGGGTGTTCGATACCGGCTTGCCCGATGTGGTGCCTGCCACTGCACATCAGCACGCAATCGAGGAATTGCCGGACGAAGCGCTCGTCTACCTCTTGGGTTCGCGCTATTGCGAAACCGATTTGCTGACGCCGGTGGCTTGGGAGTTGTTCGGCGCTACCGAGCCAGGCTGGCCGCGGGTGCAGGCAATCCTGGATTGGGTGCACAACCATATCCGGTTTGATTACGGGCAGGCCGACCGCACGCGCAGCGCTTTCGGCGCGTATCAGGGGCATGTGGGCGTGTGCCGCGATTTTGCGCATCTGGCGCTCACTCTTTGCCGCTGCATGAATATACCGGCGCGCTATTGCACGGGCTATCTGGGCGATATCGGGGTTCCGCCCAATCCGGCGCCGATGGATTTTTCCGCGTGGTTCGAGGTGTACCTGGGCGGGCACTGGTACACCGCCGATGCGCGGCACAATACGCCCCGGATCGGGCGCGTGCTGATGGGGATCGGCCGCGATGCCACCGATGTGGCGCTGTCGACCCAGTTCGGGCCGGGCACCCTGTCGGGCTTCGAGGTGGTGACCGAACAGGTGCAGCCGGCGGTCTAGCCATTCCAGCGCATCCCCATGTAAACGCCGCCGCGTTCGAGTTCGTCGAGCATCTGCTCGAGGTGCTTTTGCTTGGTTTCGGGACGCTTCACCTTGTTGATCCACAGCAGGTAGTCGTTCCGCTGATAGGGCGGGCGGGCGTCGTATTTGTCCCGCAAGCCCCGTTGCTCCAGAGCTTCGCGGACAAACTCGGGCATCTCCTCGCGCGCCCGTAAAGGACGCAGCCTTGGGCTCACCGTGCCATTTCCTTCTGCTCGCCCGCTGGCCTTTGAAAAGGCGCGGGGAGGCGCAGGCTTGAAGCGATAACAGGGATGGCCATGGCGCTGCTCCTTTCAGCCAATGCTAGACCGAGACTGCTGACACGCAAAGACAGCAGCAGCGGCGGTACTAGGCTACTCCCGCCGCTCCGCCAAAGGGCAGAAGCTCCCGGGGAAAAGTGAGGCGACGGGCAGGCGCGCCGCCCCGGAATCGGCTAGGCTGGGGGCATGCAGCCTTATCTCAAGCTTTTATCCGACATCCTCGAGCACGGCGTCGACAAGGGCGACCGGACCGGCACTGGCACGCGCTCGCTGTTCGGCTACCAGATGCGGTTCAACCTGGCGGAGGGCTTTCCGCTCGTCACCACCAAGAAGCTGCATCTCAAATCCATCATCTATGAGCTGCTGTGGTTCATCCGCGGCGATACCAATGTACGCTGGCTGCAGGAGCACGGGGTCAAGATTTGGGACGAGTGGGCCGACGAGAACGGCGATCTCGGTCCGGTTTACGGCTCGCAATGGCGCAGCTGGCCGGCGCCCGATGGGCGCAAGATCGACCAGCTCGGCGCCGTCATCGAATCCATCCGCACCAAGCCCGATTCCCGGCGCCATATCGTTTCGGCCTGGAACCCGGCTGAAGTGGATGAGATGGCCTTGCCGCCCTGCCACTGCTTGTTCCAGTTCTATGTGGCCAATGGCAAATTGAGCTGCCAGCTGTATCAGCGCTCGGCGGACACGTTTTTGGGCGTGCCGTTCAACATCGCCTCCTATGCCTTGCTGACCCATATGGTGGCGCAGGTTACGGGGCTCGAGGTGGGAGATTTCGTGCACACCTTTGGCGATGTGCATCTTTATTCCAACCATTTGGAGCAGGCGCAGCTACAGCTGACGCGTGAGCCGCGGCCATTGCCGACCCTGACGCTGAACCCGGCGGTGACCCGGATCGAGGACTTCCGCTTCGAGGATGTGACGATCAGTGGCTACGATCCGCATCCGCATATCAAAGCGGCCGTTGCCGTATAGGGGCTCCTTCCCCCGCTGCGCGTGACGGGCTAGGGTGCGTTTATCGGGGTGCGGGGGCGTGGCCGTCCCCGGCAAAGAGGGGTCTGCGATGCGCTGGATTGGCATTGTTTGTTGGGTGGCGGCGACGGCCCCGGCGCTGGCCAATGACACCTCGGCGGTGATCGGCGCGGGTGGGCTGGAGTTCGTGTCCAACAATTCCATCGCCATGGCGAGCGAAGAGCTGTTCATCTCGGCCGAGGAGATTCGGGTCGTTTACCAGTTCCGCAATGATGGGGATGTCGACCAGGATGTGCTGGTGGCCTTTCCCATGCCCGATATTGCGGCTGACCCGTGGTCGCCGGTAGCCTTTCCCGATGGTCCCGAAGACAACCCGTTCCGCTTCGAAACGACGTTCGATGGGGTGCCGGTCGAGGCGGAGCTGCATGAATATGCCTTTGCGGCGGGGGTGGATCGTACCGACTATTTGCGCAAGCGGGGAATTCCCTTGCTGCCCTTCGGGGAGACGGCTACCGAAGCGGTAGACGAGCTCGACGAGGCGACGACTGCCGAAATGTTGCATCTCGGGCTCCTGGTCCCGGACGAGTTCGATGCGGGCAAAGGGTGGGAGCTGCATCATCGGCCATACTGGACCTGGCGGGCGGCTTATACCTGGGAAGCCACTTTCCCCGCGCGGGCGACCGTTGAGGTCGTGCATCGCTACAAGCCTAGCGTCGGCGGGACGGCAGGGATCAGCTTTCTCAACGAGGCGGGTGGCAACTACAACCCTGCCGCGGAATATGAGCGCAAATATTGTGTAGACGAGGCCTTCCGCAATGCGGTGCTCAAGACCGCCAAGCCCGGCGAGCCCTGGACGGCACCCTTCACCGAAAGGTGGATTTCCTACATTGTTTCGACCGGTTCCAACTGGGCCGGCGGAGCGATCGAGCGGTTCCGGCTTGTGGTCGACAAGGGCGCGCCCGAAAACCTGGTGTCGTTCTGCGGCACCGATGTGCGCAAGATCGGGCCAACCACCTTCGAGATGGAAGCAAGCAATTACTGGCCGCAGCGCGAGCTTGATATCCTGATCCTGCAGCGCCATGAGGCGCAGCCGTGAGCCTGCGCATCCGGCCGGCCGCCCCGGCTGATGCAGCATTGGTGCTCGGGTTCATCAAGGATCTGGCGCGCTACGAAAAGCTCGAGCACGAGGTGGTTGCCACCGAAGCGGACATTGCGCGCGACCTTTTTGGTGCCAATCCGCGGGTGTTCTGCGAGGTTGCCGAATGGGACGGCAAGCCGGCGGGGTTCGCGCTCTGGTTTTACACTTATTCGACCTTCCAGGGCCGACACGGCATCTGGCTCGAAGATCTGTTCGTGGATCCGGCGTTGCGGGGGAAGGGTCTTGGCAAGGCGCTGTTGCGCCACCTGGCGCAGCGCTGTGTCGCCGAGAAGCTAGGCCGGCTGGAATGGTGGGTGCTGGACTGGAACCAGCCTTCGATTGATTTTTACCTGGGGCAGGGTGGCGTGATGCAGGATGAATGGACCAAGGTGCGGGTGGATGGCGAGGCTTTGGCCAGGTTGGGCCAGCCATGAGCGCCCAGATCGCAATGATTGCCGCCGTGGCGCGCAATGGGGTGATCGGCAGCGCCCAGACCATTCCCTGGCGCATTCCATCGGACTTTGCCTATTTCCGCGACAGCACGATGGGCAAGCCGATCGTGATGGGCCGCAAGCAATATGACACAGTGGGCCGGCCGCTGCCGGGGCGGACCAATATTGTCATCACGCGCCGGCAGGACTTTGGGCCACCCGGCGTGATTGTGGTGCCAACTCTTGAAGCCGCGTTGACCAAGGCAGCCGAGATTGCTGGCGCCGACGACGTCGATGAGATCATGGTGATCGGAGGCGGGGAAATCTATCGCCAGCTGATGGACCGCGCCGATCGGCTTTACATCAGCCATGTCGAGCTGGAGCCGGAGGGGGATATATTGTTTCCCCCGATCGATCCCGATGTTTGGGTGGTGGTGGATGAACCCGATATCGCCCCATCGGCCGATGACGAGGCCGCCTACCGCGTCAAAGTGTACGCCCGTCGTTAAGGGCGCGCTCATTGATCGGTTCCCTGTGCCTGCCTATATAGGTCGGCAAGTAAACGACGATGGCTGAAAGGATTATGATGCCCTGGGAGAGTAATGGAGGCGGGGGTGGCCGCAATAATGGCGGCCCGTGGGGACAAGCCCCCGGTGGCGGTGGTGGTGGCGGCGGTCCACGTCGGCCAGGCAACACGCCAAACCTTGAAGATATACTCAACCGCGGACGTGACCGGTTCCAGGGTGGTTTGCCCGGCGGACGCTGGGCAATTATCGGCGGTGTTGTGCTGGTGATCGGCTTTTGGGCGCTGAACTCCATCTATACTGTTGATCCGCAGGAAGTGGGCGTTGAACTACGGTTCGGTGCCCCCAAGCCAGAATTGTCCAATCCAGGGCTGCATTTCCATCTGTGGCCGATCGAAACCGTTGAACGCGTCACGGTTACCGAGAACCAGACCGATATTGGCAGCGCCAGCGGCTCGGGTGCTAGCGGTTCGGGCTCACGCACGGGCGGCGATGATGGGCTGATGCTTTCGGGCGACCAGAACATCGTCGATGTGCGCTTTTCAGTGCTGTGGTCGGTTTCGAGCCCGATCGACTATCTGTTCAATGTGCGTGACCCCGAAGACATGGTCCGCAATGCCGGCGAAAGCGCGATGCGCGAAGTGGTGGGCCGTCGTCCGGCCCAGGACATTTTCCGCGACGACCGTGCCGGTATTGCCATTGAAGTGCAGGAGATCACCCAAGCCATTCTCGACAGCTACGGCATTGGCGTTCGCGTCGGCCGGATCTCGATCGAGAATGCCGCGCCGCCGGCCGAAGTGGCCGATGCCTTCAACGAAGTGCAGCGTGCCGAGCAGGACGAAGACCGCCTGCAGGAAGAAGCCCGTTCCTATGCCAACACCCTTCTCGGCGATGCCCGAGGCCGGGCCGCGGCGCTGCGGGAAGATGCGGCCGCGTACACCAACCGCGTGGTGCAGGAAGCAACCGGTGAGGCACAGCGCTTCAACGCGATCTACGCCGAATATGTCAATGCGCCCGAAGTGACGCGCAAGCGCCTGTTCCTTGAAACCATGGAAGAAGTGCTGGGCGGCTCCGACAAGGTGCTGATGGAAAGCGGGGCCGGCGGCCAGGGCGTGGTGCCATATCTGCCATTGCCTGAGCTGCGTACGCGCAGCACTGCACCGACCACTCCTCCCACCACGACGAGCGGGAACTAAGCCATGCAAAACCGTTTGATTGTCATCGGCGTTGCCGTCGTTCTCGCGCTTTATGTGTTGTTCTCGTCGATCTATGTGGTCAATGAGCGCGACCAGGCTATCGTGATGCGCTTTGGCCAGATCACCGATATCCGCACCGAACCGGGCATCTATTTCAAGATCCCGACCGATATCGTGGATAGCGTGCAGATCATCGAAGATCGGCTGCTGCGCCAGGATATTGCTGACATGACCGTGCAGGTTTCGGGCGGCGCCTTTTACGAGGTGGATGCGTTCCTGACCTACCGGATCACCGATCCGCGCCTGTTCCGTGAACGTGCGCTGGGCCAGTTGCAGGTTGCCGAAAGCCGTATCGCCACCCGCTTCGATGCAGCGCTGCGCCAGGTTTATGGCTTGCGTGAATTCAATGCGGCGCTGTCCGAACAGCGCCCGCAGATGATGCGGGAAGCCCGTGACCTGATCCGTCCCGATATGGCGGAGCTGGGCATCGAAGTGGTTGATGTGCGTATCCTGCGCACCGACCTTGCCGCTGAAGTGTCCGAGCGGACCTATGAGCGGATGCGCGCCGAGCGTTTGGCGGAGGCCGCATTGCTGCGGGCTCGCGGCCAGGAGCAGGCCCAGTCGCTGCGCGCCATTGCCGATCGTCAGGCCGTGGAAATCGTGGCCGCTGCAACGCGTGACGCCGAGATCATCCGTGGTACGGGTGACGCCGACCGGAACCGGATCTTTGCTGCCGCCTATGGGCAGGATCCCGAGTTCTTCGAGTTCTATCGCTCGATGGAATCGTACCGGACGGCGCTGTCCAATACGGGCACGACGATGGTGCTGTCGCCCGAAAGCGAGTTCTTCCGGTATTTCGGCTCGAATGGCGAATTGCCGGCAGCCAATCCGAACCTTGCGCCCCCGATTGCACCGGTACCGGTTCCGGCCGTGCCGACCAGCGAGGGCCCAGCCCTTGATGGCCTCGGGATCGAGGATGCCACTACGCCCAGCCTGACGCTGGACGATGGCTCCGAGCTGGCACCGACCGTGGGCACGGATGTGCCGCCGCCAGTGGAAGGCGAGACCGCCCCTGCGGCAGCGCCCGCCCCCGAAGCACCGGCGGCTCCGGCTCCGGCTCCCGCTGCGGCTCCGACGCCCTAAGCGGCACCGGATAGCGAAACGAAAACCCCCGCCAGCGGCGGGGGTTTTTTGTTGGGCAGGTGGCGGGCGGGTTAGCGTACGATGTCCTCGTCGGTATAGCCCTGCAGATAGAGGAGGGCGGTGAGATCGCCATGATCGATCCGCACGCCCGCTTCGGCCGCAACGGCGGGCTTGGCGTGGATGGCGACGCCCATGCCAGCGGCGCGGATCATGTCGAGATCATTGGCGCCATCGCCGACAGCCATGGTCTGGCTGAGGGAGAGCCCACGCTCGGCGGCGAGGGCTTCGAGCTTGGTGCGCTTGGTGTCCTTGTCGACAATGGGCTTTTGCACCGTGCCGGTGAGGCGGTCGCCATCGAACTCCAGGACATTGGCGAGCACTTCATTGAAGCCGATGCGCTTGCCGAAATGATCGGCAAAGATGGTGAAGCCGCCTGAGACAAGGGCGGTATAGGCGCCATAGGCTTTCATGGTTTGCACAAGGGCGCGGCCGCCGGGGGCGAGGGTGATGGCTTCGCGCCGGACCTCTTCGATGACCTTGCGCTCGAGCCCCTTCAGCAAGGCGACGCGGGTGTCGAGCGCCTGGGCAAAATCGAGTTCGCCGCGCATGGCGCGCTCGGTGATTTCGGCGACCTGGGGCTTGATGCCGAGGGCGGCTGCGAGCTCGTCGATGCATTCCTCGTTGATCATGGTGGAATCCATGTCGGCGAGAAGGATCTGCTTGCGGCGGCCTTGGGTGGGGACGAGGGCGGCATCGACGGCGTGGGTGCCGATGACGGCGCGAGCGACTTCCAGCGCTTCGGTTGACTTTGGCTCGATGATCTCGCAGGCAATGCCGTGATTGAGCCAGTTGAGCTCGCCTCCGGTTTGACGCAGGACGGCTTCTGCCAAGCTTGGATCGAGTTCGGAGTCGGCGGGATTGGCGATAAGGCAAAGAACCGGCATGGCTGGTATCGAACTCGGGGAGGGATGGGAGTGAAGGGCCGTAGGCGCGCCGTTTTGATAGCGGGTCCAACCGCGAGCGGCAAGTCGGCCTTGGCGCTCGAGCTTGCCCGGGCGCAGGGGGGCGTGATCATCAATACCGATGCCATGCAGGTCTATGACACCTTGCGGGTGGTGACGGCCCGTCCGAGCGCCGATGAGGAGGCACTGGCGGAGCATCGGCTCTATGGCGTGGTGCCGGCGCGGGTCCGGTTTTCCACCGGCCAGTGGCTGGGAGCGGTGCGGCAAGTGACAGAGGAAATCGATCCGGAGCGGGCGCTGTTTTTTGTGGGCGGCACAGGGCTTTACTTCGATGCGCTGCTGAATGGATTCGCCGATATTCCCCCGATTGCGGCCGAACTGGTGCTTCAAGTTCAACAAGAGATTCAAGCGCTCGACGCCGCCGGAAGGCTCGCTTTGCTGGAGGCAGAGGATCCGGTGAGTGCGGCCCGGCTCGGGGTGGCCGATCCGCAGCGGCTGACGCGGGCGCTGGCGGTCAAGCGCGCGACGGGGCGGACCTTGTCGAGCTTTCAGGATGCGCCGCAGGCGGCGCTGCTCGGTGGGTTTGAAGTGGAGCGCATGGTGCTTGATCCGGACCGGCAGGTGTTGCGCGAGCGCATTGCGCGCCGGTTTGCGGCGATGTTCGAGAGCGGGGCAGTGGAAGAAGTGCAGGCGCTGCGTGCCCAGGAGCTCGACCCTTCCTTGCCGGTGATGAAGGCTATCGGGGTGCCCGAGATCGGCGACTGGCTCGAGGGCCGCAGCAGCAAGGAAGAGGCGGTGCGGCTGGCGACGATCGCCACCCAGCAATATGCCAAGCGGCAACGGACCTGGTTTCGCAACCGCTTCGCCGATTGGCCGCGTCGCGCCAGTTAAGGTCGCCAGCACGCCGGAGCGTGGGGCGGGGCGCCAGCACGCTGCGCGTGCAGCGGATCTAGCGGGGACGCAAGAGCCCTAGTCGTTCGCGCATGGCAAAGCGGGCAACCAGAACCACCGCCACAAAGCCAAGCCCCACGGCCAAGCCGATCCAGATGCCGACCCCGCGCATGTCAAAGGTGAAACCAAGAAGATAGGCCACTGGCATGCCGACCAGCCAATAGCCGATGATGGCCACAACCATGGGGATTTTGGTGTCGCTAAGGCCACGCAGTGCGTGCGCCGCCACGACCTGGGCGCCATCGACGATCTGGAACAAGCCGGCGACCGCGACGAAGCTGGCGGCAAGGGCAAGCGCATTGTGGTTGGCCGGCTGGTCAGGGTCGAGGAAGATGGTGACAATAGCGGGGCCAAACGCCAGGAAAACGAGGGCCGAGCAGGCCATGAAGCCGGTGCCAAGGCCAAAGGCAGTCCAGCCTGAGCGAGCGATGCCAATGGGGTCGCCGCGACCGAAGGCATGACCGACCCGGACGGTGGCGGCGGTGCCGAGGCCCAGCGGCACCATGAAAGCCGTGGAAGCGCATTGCAGGGCAATGGCGTGGGCGGCGACTTCATCAGTGCCGAGCCGGCCCATCAGCAAGGCGCTGGCCGTGAAGAGGCCCACTTCGGCCAGGACGGTGATGCCGATCGGCGTGCCGACGCGGAAAATCTGCCCGAGGCGCTTCCAGTCCGCGGCCCAAAGGCGATGCAGCAGATGCAGGCGGCGGAAGCGGCGGTGGCGCAGCACAAAGATCGCCATGGCGGTGAACATGACGATATTGGTCAAAAGGGTTGCAAGGGCAGCGCCGCGCAGCTCCAGCCGCGGCAAGCCCCAATTGCCAAAGATCAGGCCATAGTTGGCGAGGGCGTTGACCACGACCCCGCCAACGGTGATCAGCAGCACGACGCGCGTGGCATCAAACGCGGCGAGCAGCGAGCGGAACGCGACAATGCCAAGGGCGGGAAACAGCAGCCAGATGGCCACATGGATGTATTCTTCGGCAAGAAGCGTTGCCGCGGGATCTTGCCCCAACAAGGCAAAGACCGGCCGGATCTGCCAGATAATGGGCGTGAGCACGAGGGCCAGAATAGCCGCGGCCCACAGGCCCTGGCGCACGATATGGCGGATGGAGCGGGTGTCACGGGCGCCGCGCGCCTGGGCCACGAGGGGCGCTACCGCGCCAACCAGACCGATACCGCCAACGAGAAAAGGCATCAGGAAAGTCGTCGCAAGGGTACCAGCCGCCAGCTGGCTCGGACCCAGCCAGCCCAGCATGATGACATCGGTGGTCGCAAGCGCGTTTTGCGCCAGCTGTGCGATCACCAGCGGCCAGGCGAGGGCAAAGGTGGCGCGCAGTTCGGCAATCCAGCTGACGCGCACGGGCTCAGGTGCAGCGGTGGCGTTGGCCACAACCGTGATTTGCTCGCTCATGTGATTTCGTCCTACTCGCGGGCGCATGCTCTAGCCCATCACAGGATGAGGTGAAAGAGCGGAGAGGGAAATGACGATGGTGCAAGGTGGCGTTCTGGCGCGGTTATTGTTGGCGGGGGCTGGAGTTGTAGGAGCGATTGGCGTTGCTGCGGCTGCGGGTGCCTCGCATGCTGGCGGGTCCCGCAACATCGAGGCAATCGCTGCGGTGTGCCTCGCCCATGGCCCCGCGCTGCTGGCGCTTGGGCTGGCGGGGCGCGGGCGAATCCTGGGTGCGGCGGGAGCATTGCTGGCCATGGGCACGGGCCTGTTTGTGCTGGACCTGGGCGTGCGGGAATGGCTGGGGCAGGGCGCCTTTCCCGGCGCGGCACCGATGGGCGGGATCGGAATGATCGGCGGCTGGGTCGCGATCAGCCTTGCCGCACTGGCGCGTAGGGCGCCGGAAGAAAAAATCTAGGAATGCAGATTTGTGCGGAACCAATCACTCAATCGTGCATTTGCTCCTCCGATAGTACCTGGAGGGTTTTCCATGCATAAGTTTCTGATCATCGCCGCTACCACCCTGTCGCTGGCTGCGTGCACTGCCACACAAGAGGGTGCTGCTGTCGGCGCAGGCGTAGGCGCTGTTACCGGCGCTGTTGCCACCGGTAGCGTTGCCGGTGCGGCTGTCGGCGCAGGCATTGGCGGCGTGGTCGGCGCAGCCGCCGGCAATGTCCTCGGTCGTGTCGACGGCGACAACAATATGTGCTGGTACGAAAACCGCAATGGCGGCCGGTACAAGGACGTTTGCCCACGCGGCTAAACAGGTCGCCGCATCGCCCCATGCGGCGCGCGCCCCTCGGGGCGCCAACACTCGGTCCGGAGTCCCTCCCGGGCCGAGTGTCTTTGTTTATGAAGGACTTGAAATTTGTTTGCGGGCGCGGCATATTTCACAACATACGTTACACTCGTCTTGCGCTAATCCAATCACCGGCGTGCCGGAAACTTGGCTACCTCCTGACTGTGAATCGTTAGACCGGGCTTTCCCGCCCGTATTCAACCCTTAGCCGCCGCGGCGGCGACCACTTGTTACGAGGATCAAATTCCATGGCCGCAATCACCGGTACCGTGAAATTCTTCAACACCACCAAGGGCTTCGGCTTCATCTCGCCAGAAAATGGTGAGAAGGACGCGTTTGTCCACATCTCCGCCGTCCAGCGTTCGGGCCTGCAGGGCCTGTATGAAGGCGACAAGGTGACCTATGAACTCGAGACCGGCCGTGACGGCAAGGTTTCCGCCACCAACCTGACCCTGCTGAGCTAAACTCAACAGGTTCGAGTTTCGGAAGGCCCCGGTAGCGGGGCCTTTTTTGTCCCGCCGCAGAGCGCCGTTCGCCATGCCGATACCGCTAGCGCCCCGGGGGCTTTACTTTTTCTTCAGTTCCGTGCATAAGGCAGGCATACGTTTTACAGCCTACGTCGGCTGCCTGATCTGCCGAATTTCGGCCTGGCTACCTGCTCAACTTGCGAACGTGTATGCGCCCACCGACATGTTGTCATGGGCAACGGCTCGTTCGCCGCGGCGAGAGCACACAGAAAAGGGTCAGCCATGATCACCGGTACCGTTAAGTTTTTCAACACCACCAAGGGCTTCGGCTTCATTTCGCCTGAGAATGGCGGCCAGGACGCATTCGTGCACATCTCCGCCGTTCAGCGTTCGGGCCTGCAGGGCCTGTATGAAGGCGACAAGGTCACCTACGAGCTCGAGACCGGCCGCGATGGCAAGGTTTCAGCAACGAACCTGACCCTGCTCGACAACTAAGCGATCCCTTATCGGATCTGGAAAGGCTCCCTCCGGGGAGCCTTTTTTGTTTTTGTGCCCGGCTCGGGCGATGGCATTTGCCCGCTTGACCGATTTCGGGCGAGGGGCTAGAAACAAACCAACTTTTTTATGGAGAGGTCCCGTGCGGGCACTCATTCTCGTAGTAGGCTGGCGCATCGGCGACGTGGGATAACATCCCGCGCGAATGCTGATGCGCCGAAAACAGGTCCCAAACGGGGCCTTTTTTATTGCCCATTTTCCGCCGGGGCGGAGGGGCGGAACCGAACGGCCCGGTGGGGCAACCAAGGAGCAAGCAAGATGGCGGAACACGAGAAGATGACGGGCGCCGAGATGGTGATCCAGGCGCTAACCGATCAGGGTGTCGAGCATATCTTTGGCTATCCCGGTGGCGCGGCGCTGCCGATCTATGACGCGATGTTCCAGCAGGATGTGATCCAGCATATCCTCGTGCGCCACGAACAGGGCGCGACCCATATGGCCGAGGGCTATGCCCGCTCGACCGGCAAGCCGGGCGTGGTGCTGGTGACCTCGGGCCCGGGGGTGACCAACGCGATCACCGGATTGACCGATGCGCTGCTCGATTCCATTCCGCTGGTGTGCATCACCGCCCAGGTGCCGACCTCGCTGATCGGCACCGACGCGTTCCAGGAATGCGACACGGTGGGGATCACCCGCTCCTGCACCAAGCACAATTATCTGGTGAAGCGCATCGAGGACCTGCCGCGGGTGCTGCATGAAGCGTTCCTGATCGCGACGACCGGCCGGCCCGGCCCGGTGGTGATCGATATTCCCAAGGATGTGCAGTTTGCACTAGGCACCTACTACAAGCCGGACGCGCAGAGCCTGCGCCAGCGCAGCTATCGCCCGCAGGTGGATGGGGACATCGCCGCGATCGAGGCTGCTGTCGACATGATGCTCAAGGCCGAGCGCCCGGTGTTTTATACCGGTGGCGGCGTGATCAATGCCGGGCCGCAGGCCTCTGAGCATCTGCGTGAACTGGCTGAGCTGACCGGCTTTCCGGTGACCTCGACGCTGATGGGGCTGGGCGCGTTTCCGGCGGCCAATCCGCAGTGGTTGGGAATGCTGGGCATGCACGGCACTTATGAAGCGAACCTCGCCATGCATGGCTGCGATCTGATGATCAATATCGGGGCGCGGTTCGATGACCGCATCACCGGCCGGATCGACGCGTTTTCGCCTGGCAGCCGCAAGATCCATGTGGATATCGACCCAAGCTCGATCAACAAGATCATCCCCGTGGACCTGCCCATCATCGGCGATTGCGGGCGGGTTTTGGCCGAAATGGTGCGAATCTGGCGCTCCAAGACCAACCAGCCGCGTACCGAAGCGCTGGCGCCATGGTGGGGGCAGATCGGCAAGTGGCGCTCGGTCAACTCGCTGGGCTTCCAGAACTCGGACACGACGATCAAGCCGCAATACGCGATCCAGCGCCTTTATGAGGCGACCAAGGACCGGGATGTCTACATCACGACCGAGGTTGGGCAGCACCAGATGTGGGCCGCGCAGCACTTCCATTTCCAAAAGCCCAATCGCTGGATGACCTCGGGCGGTTTGGGGACCATGGGCTATGGCCTGCCAGCGGCGGTCGGCGTGCAGGTGGCGCATCCCGACGCTCTCGTGATCGACATCGCCGGCGAAGCCAGCGTGCAGATGACGATGCAGGAAATGTCCACGGCGGTGCAGTACCGCTTGCCGGTCAAGATCTTCATCCTCAACAATGAGCGCATGGGCATGGTGCGCCAGTGGCAGGACCTGCTGCATGGCTCGCGCTATGCGCATTCCTATTCGGAATCGCTGCCCGATTTCGTCAAGCTGGCAGAGGCTTATGGCGGCAAGGGTATCCGGTGCGAGAACCCGGCCGAGCTCGATGCGGCGATTGCCGAGATGCTCGATTATGATGGTCCGGTGCTGTTCGACTGCGTGGTGGAGAAGGACGAGAATGCGCTGCCGATGATCCCATCGGGCAAGCCGCATAATGAGATCATCTTGCCCGATACCGCCAATATCGGCTCGATCATCGATGAAAAGGGAAGGGCGCTGGTTTAGGAGGCGCGATTTCTCCCGCGCTCCGTGTCTACCCCCGCCTTGAGCCGGGGCCCATCTTGAGATCTCGAGATGGATCCCGGCTCAAGGTCGGGATGATACCGGGGCGGGAGGCACCGTTTCAGAGCCCAGCAGTTGAGGACCAAAAAAATGAACGCACATCTGCAGCCGACCGGTTCGGCTTATTTCATGACCAAGGAAAACCAGGAGATCGAGCGGCATACGCTGTCGGTGCTGGTGGACAATGAGCCGGGTATTCTTGCACGCGTGGTGGGGCTGTTTTCGGCCCGGGGCTATAATATCGAGAGCCTGACCGTCAGCGAGACCGAACACGACAAGCGACTTAGCCGCATCACTGTGGTGGTGGTGGCGACGCCCAAGGTGCTGGTGCAAATCAAGCTGCAGCTTGAGCGCCTGGTGCCGGTGCACAAGGTGCATGACCTGACCAGCGAAGGGGGCTCGGTGGAGCGCGAGCTGGCGCTGATCAAGGTGGCGGGTTCGGGCGACCACCGCGCCGAGACCTTGCGGTTGGCCGATGCGTTTCGGGCGCAAATCGTTGACGCAACCGTCGAAAGCTTCGTGTTCGAAGTGACGGGCAAGTCGAGCAAGATAGACAGCTTCATCGCCTTGATGGCGCCGCTCGGCCTGGTGGAAGTGGTGCGCACTGGGTTGGCGGCGATCTCCCGGGGTCCCGAGGGGATGTGATCGCGGTGTTGTGCCGGGCGCGCAGGATCAGTACTGCTGATGGCAGTCAGTTCCTAAACCGCACCGCAACGCCGAGTTTTTCGCGATGACCCTGCTTTCCGTCAATCTCAATGCCGTGGCGCAGCTGCGCAATCGACGCGATCTGCCCTGGCCCAGCGTAACCGGCATCGCCCGGGTGGTGCTGGATGCCGGGGCAAGCGGGATCACCATCCATCCCCGCCCGGATCAGCGCCATATTAGGCGCACGGATGTGTTCGAACTCGCGGCCTTGCTGCGGGAGGACTATCCCGGAGCCGAGTTCAACATCGAAGGCTATCCGAGCGACGATTTCCTGGCGCTGATCGATGCGGTGCGGCCCCAGCAGGTGACGCTGGTGCCCGACGATCCGGCACAGGCGACCTCCGATCATGGCTGGGATTTTGCTGCTTCGGCGGCGATGCTGTGGCCGGTGATCAAGCAGCTCAAGGAGATGGGCAGCCGCGTGTCGCTGTTTTGCGATCCCGATGCGGGGCTTTATGGCACGGAAGCGGCGCGCGATTTGGGCGCGGACCGGATCGAGCTTTATACCGGCCCCTATGGCGCCTGCTTTGATGATCCCGAGCGGGCGGCGGTTGAGTTGTCCAAGCTTGCTGGCACCACGGCCGACGCCATGGCGCTTGGCCTTGGGGTCAATGCCGGGCACGATTTGACCCTGGACAATTTGCCCGCGTTTCAGGATGCGGTGCCTGGCGTAGCCGAAGTCTCCATCGGCCATGGTATCACGGCCGATGCGCTGCTGATGGGGTTTGCCGAAGCAGTACGCCGCTATCGTGCCGTGCTGGGCGGTTGAGCCAACAGCCCGTCGGTCAGGTTTGACGAACGCTGCGTTGAACACACCGAGTGCAGCTGTTGGTGCGCAGCCCTCAAAAGCCCAGAAATCCGGCAACTTAAGGCAGTCAGATACTTACACCCATGTGCCTTAGCTCCCTTCGGGGAACCCACGGACATGAGCGTGCCCACTTGCGTGGAAATCGTACAGGCACATATATCGCCTCAGTTACGTTTTGTTACCAAGGAGGGCACGCAATGTCCAAACTCAAGATTGGCGTCATTATCTCGTCCACCCGCGAAAGCCGCTTCGGCGACAAGCCGGCGCAGTGGATTCTC
This sequence comes from Devosia sp. 1566, assembly GCF_004005995.1. Lineage (NCBI taxonomy): Bacteria > Pseudomonadati > Pseudomonadota > Alphaproteobacteria > Hyphomicrobiales > Devosiaceae > Devosia > Devosia sp. 1566. The sequence goes on along the minus strand of NZ_CP034767.1, from coordinate 2,229,063 downwards.
GACAAGGCCAATGCCCGTGACGAGATCGAGGCTGAACTGGTCGACCTGCGCGATTTCGACCTGCCCTTCTTCAACGAAGTGGCGTCCAATATGTGGATGCCTTCAAGCGACCCCCGTGCTGTCGCCTGGCAAAAGAAGGTCGCAGAGTTTGACGGCTTCATCTTCGTCGTCGCCGAATACAACCGGTCCATCACCGGCGCGCTTAAGAACGCGATCGACCAGTCCTATGTCGAGTGGAATCGCAAGCCCTTCGGCATCGTCGCCTATGGCAGCGTTGGCGGCACCCGTGCGGCCGAACATCTGCGCGGCATCGGCGTCGAGATGCAGATGGTCTCGACCCGCTCGGCCGTCCATATCGGGGGCAGCGACTTCTTTGCCGTGCATCCGCTCGGCGGCCAGAACAAGAGCTTCAGCGATATCGAAGGCTCGATCGGCCCTAGCGCCAAGGACATGCTAGACCAGCTGATCTGGTGGGGCACTGCCACCAAGGCCGCTCGCGCCCAGGATAATGCCCGGGCTGCCGTCGCGGCCGAATAGGTATTTCGAAAGCCAGACCTCCAGCTTTCGTTGACGTCAGGGGCCGCTCGGTGTGAGCGGCCCCTGTGCGTTTGGGCGCTTGAATAGAAGTTGTGTTGTATGTGAGATATCCGAGGTGTATAGCGGCGCCCGCCGTTACCCATGAGAGCACAGGTTTATGACGCAGACGAATACGGCCGGTGCCAGCACCGGTGCCGATGCGAGCGATCTTCACGACCACTCTCACAACAAAGACCTGCCCATGCTGCTGCTCGGCGCGCTTGGGGTGGTCTATGGCGATATTGGCACGAGCCCGATCTATGCCTTCCGGCAGGCGATGAGCATTCGTCCCGGTGCCGCTTCGAGCAGCAGCGAAATCCTGGGACTGCTGTCGCTGATTGTTTGGGCGCTGACGCTGACCGTCGCGGTCAAATATGTGTTCTTCGTTACGCGCGCGGACAACAAGGGCGAGGGCGGTACGCTTTCGCTGATGGCCTTGGCGCGCAAGACCTTCACCAATCCGCCGATGTGGATCACCGTACTCGGCGTGCTGGGAGCCTCGCTGTTTTTTGGCGACGCGATCATCACTCCCGCTATCTCGGTGTTGTCGGCGGTTGAGGGTATTGAACTCGTAGCCCCCAATATGCGCCGCTGGGTGGTGCCGATCACGCTGGTGATCATTGTCGGCATCTTCATGGTGCAGCGCTTTGGCACTGCCAAGGTCTCGATCGTGTTTGGTCCCGTAACCGGGATCTGGTTCCTGACCCTGGGCATTTCCGGGCTGGTGCATATTGTGCAGTACCCAGCGGTGCTGCTGGCGATCAATCCTTTCCTGGGCGTCGAGTTTCTGGCCACGCATTTCGGCATTGCCTTTGTGGTGATCGGCGCTGTGTTCCTGGCGGTGACCGGGGCCGAGGCGCTGTATGTGGATTTGGGGCATTTCGGGCGTCGGCCCATTGTGATTGCCTGGTTCGCCCTGGTGTTTCCGTGCCTCTTGCTCAACTATTTCGGGCAGGGCGCCTTTGTGTTGCAGATGGGCGTCGAGAATGTCGAAAGCCCGTTTTTTGAAATGCAGCCGGAATGGGCCTTGGGGCCGTTTGTGGCACTTGCGACCATGGCGACAATCATCGCCAGCCAGGCGGTTATCTCGGGCACCTACAGCCTGGCGCAGCAGGCTATCGCGCTCAACATGCTGCCGCGCATGGTGGTGCAGCACACCTCCGCTACCCAAAGCGGTCAGATCTACATGCCTCAGATCAATACGATGCTGATGCTCGGCGTGCTGATGCTGGTGATTGCGTTCGGCAGTTCCGAGGCGTTGTCGAACGCCTATGGTATCGCGGTTTCGGGCGTGATGATCGTTACCCTGGCGCTGCTGCTGGTGGTGATGTGGCGCAATTGGAAGTGGAACCCGGCGGTCGTGGTGCTGTTCGGCGTTGTGTTCGTTGTGATCGATGGCGGGTTCTTCGCCGCCAATGTCTCCAAACTGTTCCAGGGCGGCTGGGTCCCCGCTGCGGTGGCGCTGACAGTCGCGGTCATCATGGCAAGCTGGATTGGCGGCCGACGGCGCCTGGCGGAAAAGACCCGGCGCGATGAAGTGCCGTTGCAGTTCCTCGTGGATAATCTCTCCAAGAAACGCCCGACATTGGTGCCCGGCACCGCCGTGTTCCTGACCAGCGATATCGAAGGCGCCCCAACGGCGCTGCTCCATAGCCTCAAGCACTACAAGGTGCTGCACGAGCAAAACGTGATTCTGACGGTGCGCACATCGGCGTCCCCGCGCGTGCCGGACGACGAGAAGGTGACGATCGACGCCTATAACGAGCTGTTCAGCCGCGTGGTCGTGACCTTTGGCTATATGGAAAGCCCCAATATTCCAAAGGCCTTGATCCTGGGGCGCAAGCTGGGCTGGAAGTTCGACATCATGTCGACCTCGTTCTTCCTGTCGCGCCGCTCGCTCAAGCCCGGGCCGCGCCAAGGGCTGGTGCGCTATTGGCAAGACCGGTTGTTCACGCGGTTGGCGCGCAATGCCAGCGACGCCACGGAGTATTTCCACATACCAACGGGCCGCGTCGTCGAGATCGGCACGCAGGTGGTGCTATAGCCCTTAGCCCTTGATTATATCCGGGCAGACATAGGGCACGGTTGCCGTGACGAAGCGCTGTTCCTGGGTTTCCGTGCCCAGGTGCAGGCGCAGCACCAGTTCGGTTTCGGTGAGGGTAGCGATATCGGCGTCGATGGTCATGCCATCTTCGTCCCAGCTGATGGCCGTGGACGAGACCTGCTGCCATTTGGACAGCCGATAGGTTTCCCAGCAGCTATCGCTGACCAGCGTGCCGTCCTCCAGAAAGATCTGCATGGGTCCGGGCAGGTTCTCGTCGGCATCGGAGCGCACCCAGACCTTGTTAAGCAGCGGATTGCCGGTCTCGCGCTCCTCCTCCTCCATGCTGCCTTCGGCTTCCTGAGCCGTGGCGGGCAGGGTGGGGCAGGCGCCCACACCCCAGACACTGAGCAGTGCAATAACAGCGGCTTTGGTATCCACCGAGCTTCTCCCTGGTTGACCGGCTGGCCAAGAGCGATCTGCCGCCGGCAAAGCGGCAGAAATAGGATGGGTGCGCTTACGAATCCTGTTCGGCAAACTCGCGCTGCTTGAGCCAGCGGTCGCGTTCGCGCACCCGGGCCGCCTGGTTGGGCCACAACTCGTAGCCCGGTTCTCCCAGCGCGTGGCGGGCATGGACAGCCCAATTGGGGTCATCCAATGCCGCCCGGGCCAGCGCAACGAAATCGGCATCGCCATTGGCCAGCACGGCTTCGTCGGCCGCCGGATCACCCCCGAGCAGGCCAACCGCCATGGTGGGGATATCAGCCCCTTTGCGCACGGCGGCGCTGAAGGGCACCTGATAGCCAGGGGTGGAACGGATGGCGCCTGAATCAAAGCCGCCGCTGCTGCAGTCTATCGCGTCGACGCCCAGCGCCTTGAGTTCGCGGGCGAGCACGATGCTGTCTTCCACCTGCCAGCCGGCGGGATCATTGTCGCTGACCGACAGGCGCACGATGACAGGTTTGTCGGCCGGCCACACGGCGCGTACGGCTTGCGTGACTTCCAGCACCAGGCGCATGCGATTTTCGCGGCTGCCGCCATAGTTGTCGGTGCGCTTGTTGGCGAGTGGCGACAGGAACTGGTTGAGCAGATAACCGTGGGCGGCGTGGATCTCGACGAGGTCAAAGCCTGCCTCATTGGCGCGCAGCGCGCCGGCGACGAAGGCTTCGATGACATTGCGAATGCCAGCGGCATCAAGGGCCGTCGGCTTGGTGAAGTTCTTGCCCTCGGCATGAATCTCGTCGGTAGGACCGACGGGCGTCCAGCTTTGGAAGCCGACGCCAGGCTTTTCCTCCTCGGTTTCGTCAAAGCCCTTGCGCCAGGGAATGGGCGTCGAGGCCTTGCGCCCGGCATGGGCCAGCTGGATGCCGGCAGCGGCACCCTGGGCGTGAAGGAAATCGACGATGCGGGTTAGCCCGGGAATGTGCTCGTCCTTCCAGATGCCGAGATCGGCATAGGAAATGCGGCCCTCGGGGGTAACGCCCGTTGCCTCGGTGATGACCAGCCCGAACCCACCCATGGCAAAGCGGCCGAGATGCACCAGGTGCCAGTCATTGGCAAAGCCATCGCGAGCCGAATACTGGCACATTGGGGCAATCACGGTGCGATTGCGCAGCTTGAGGCGGCGCAAGGCAGTGGGGGTAAACAGCAAGGACATGAGGGAAAAACCGCTGGGGAAAACAGAACCTGCAGATTGCACACAAGCGCATCCATCGGCAAGTGCCGATGAAGAGAGTTCGAGTGCGCAGAAACCAGGGCCGGGTTGCGCCGGCCCTTATGTTTGTAACAATCCCCGCCTGCCCAGTCCGCTTCGCTATGTGCTCCTCCGTTGTTGACAGCAATGATTCTGGATCGATCTAATACGGGCAGTTCGGGGGGATGATGAACAAAAGGATGTCGCCGCGTGTGCGGCCAACATTGGTGGACGTTGCCCAGAAGGCCGGCGTGTCCCGAGCGACGGCCTCGCTGGTCGTGCGCAAGAGCCCGTTGGTGAGTGAGGATACCCGGGCGCTCGTCGAAGCGGCCATGGCCGAGATCGGCTATGTCTATAATGTCGGCGCTGCTGGGATGCGGGCCGCGCGGAGCCGCACGATCGGGGTGATTATCCCCAATCTTTCAAACACCTTCTTCGGCGAGCTTCTCGCCGGGATCGATGAGGTCATCGATGGGGCCGGATTGGCCACCTTTATCGCCCATTCCGGGGAGTCGCCGGCTAAGCAGGACGTCTTCGTCAACCGGATGCGCGAGCATGGGGTGGACGGGCTGATCGTTTGCCCGGCAGCGGGCACCGAGCCCGGCTTCATCGCCCGCCTCAGGGATTGGGGCATGCCTGTGGGCGAGGTGCTGCGGACATCGGCTGCCGGCGAGGTCGATTATACCGGGATGGACCAGGCCGGGGGAATGGAGAGCGCCGTCAGCCTTCTTGCAGAGCTGGGACATAGCCTTATCGGCTTTGTCGCCGGCAATCTCAACCATTCGGCCCGGGACGAAAGGCTCGGGGCGTTCCGCTCCGCCATGCGCCGGCACAAGGCGCTTCAGCCCATCGAAACCGTCATCGAATCCACGCATGCCGCAGCCATTGCACTGGCCCAGAGCATGGCAGCACAAACTTCCGCGCCAACTGCCTGGATTTGTCACAACGACGTGATCGCCTTGGGTATGCACAAGGGCTTCAGCGACAGCGGGCTGGTGCCAGGGCGTGACGTGTCCTTGATCGGCTATGACAATGTCGCGGAAGCCGATCTGGTGCGACCCGGACTGGCCTCGGTCGCCACCGAGCCCTTCGCCATCGGCCTGCACGCCGCCCAACAACTGCTGCACCGGATCGACAATCCCGATGCCCCCCCGGAGCGGCGCACCGTGCCCAGCCACCTGGTTGAGCGCGGCTCGATTGGACCTGTTGGAGCGCTCGCCTAAGGGTTGACCTTCGCGGCGCGGTGCTATTTAGATCGATCTAATCGCGAGCAAGGTCTGGGGCAGAACCCGTGGGTTACCAGTTCAATTTTGCGCCGGTGTTCAACAATTTCGATCAGTTGATCTACGGCGCCTTGATCACCATCCAGCTCAGCCTGGGCGCCATCCTGATTGGCACGCTGATCGCGATCCCCTGCGCGCTGGCAAAAACGACCGGGCCCAAGCCCCTGCGCTGGCTGGTGAACCTTTATATCGAGGTGATCCGCAACACCCCGTTCCTGATCCAGATCTTCTTTATCTATTTCTCGCTTCCGGCACTCGGCATCCGGTTTGATCCGAACACCGCTGCACTCGTCGCGCTGTCGGTCAATGTGGGCGCCTACGCCACCGAGATCGTGCGCGCCGGGATCGAGTCGATCAACCGCGGGCAGGTCGAGGCGGGTAAGGCGCTTGGCCTCAAAGGGCATCAGATCTTTCGCTACATCATCCTCAAGCCGGCGCTGCGCACCATCTATCCGGCGCTCACCAGCCAGTTCATCTATCTAATGCTGACCTCGTCGGTGGTGTCGGCCATTTCCGCGACCGACCTGGCGGCGGCCGGCAACAACATCCAGTCCTCGACCTTTGCAGCCTTCGAGGTCTATCTGGTGATCACCATCATGTATTTCATTCTGTCGCTGGGCTTTTCCGGCCTGTTTTCCGCGATCGGACGCGCCGCGTTCCGCTATCCGCTGGCGCGATAGGATCAAGCCATGTTTCGCCCCTTTGGCCCCAATGAAATCCTTTATATCGTCAGCGCAGTGCAGTGGACGCTGCTGCTGTCCGCCATTGCCTTTGCCGGCGGCGCCCTTGGGGGCATAGCCGTTGCACTGGGGCGCGTCTCCAAAAAGCCATGGCTGCGCTATCTGGCACTGGCCTTTATCCGGGTGTTCCAGGGCACACCGCTGCTCATGCAGCTGTTCCTCGTTTATTTCGGCCTGTCGATCATGGGCGTGGGCATCAATCCATGGATCGCGGCCGCGGTGGCGCTGAC